>NZ_JBJQII010000004.1:0-469712 GCF_045984355.1 Methylobacillus draconifructus
GTTATGTCTGGCGGCCATAGCGAATTGGAACCACCCCTTCCCATCTCGAACAGGGCCGTGAAACGATTCCGCGCCAATGATAGTATGCACCTCGCATGCGAAAGTAGGTCACCGCCAGACTTTTATTTAGCATCCAGAGCTCTCTGGATGATGACAAAAGCCCTCTAAAAGAGGGCTTTTGTTTTTGTGTTATTAGCGGCTGGTTGCTATAATAGCGACCATTGGGGATGGGCGTTGAGCCCATTTTTTATTTGTAGAATCAGGCAATAAGGTTTTTATGCAGGATTTAAACGCATTGTTGGAAAAGTCCCTCGACCAGCTTGGATACGAACTGGTCGACATGGAGTTGGCCAATCGCGGAAAATTGATCCGCTTGTTCATCGACAAGCCGGAAGGCATCGATATTGACGACTGCGTGTTGGTGAGCAATCACTTAAGCAACTTATTGGCTGTCGAACACGATATAGATTACGACAGGCTGGAAGTCTCTTCCCCTGGCTTGGATCGGGTATTGAAGAAAGAATCGGATTTTGTACGGTTCGTGGGTGAGCGAGCCCAAGTGAAATTACGGGTGCCGGTTGAAGGCAGGAAGAATTTTTTAGGCATATTGCGTGGCGTGGATCAGGAGCATCTTGTATTGGAGTGTGAAGGCGTGGAACAACGCGTGCCATTTTCCAATATTGACAAGGCAAGATTGTCCCCTGAGTTCTAAACACCAATTTTTTGGCGGAGATTGAAATGAGTCGCGAAATATTGTTATTGGTCGATGCATTGGCCCATGAGAAGAATGTGGCTAAAACCGTTATTTTTACGGCACTGGAGCTGGCTCTGGCCTCTGCTACCAAGAAGCGTTTTACTGAAGATGCCGATGTCCGCGTAGAAATCGACCGCGATAGCGGAGAATATAATTCTTTCCGCCGCTGGCAGGTGGTTGAGGCTGAGGAGCTGGAAAACCCGGATGCGCAGGTTGCCACGGATGATGCACGTGCTGAAGGCCTTGCTGTCGGCGACTACATCGAAGAGCCTTTGGAGTCGGTGGAATTTGGCCGCATCGGGGCGCAGGCCGCCAAGCAGGTTATCTTGCAAAAGGTGCGCGAAGCCGAGCGTGAGCAGATTCTGGATGACTTCCTCGCGCGCAAGGAGCATTTGGTGACCGGCGTCATCAAGCGCATGGAGAAGGGCAACGCCATCATCGAAGTGGGGCGTCTCGAGTCGGTGCTGCCTCGAGAGCAAATGATTCCCAAGGAAAACCTACGCGTTGGCGACCGGGTTCGCGCCTACCTTTCGCGTATCGAGCGCGGTGGCCGTGGCCCGCAACTGATCCTGTCACGAATAGCCTCCGAGTTTTTGATCAAGTTGTTCGAACTCGAGGTGCCGGAGATTGAAGAGGGGTTGCTGGAAATCAAGTCGGCAGCCCGCGATCCCGGCTTGCGCTCCAAGATCGCGGTGAAGTCGAATGACCAGCGTTTGGATCCTGTCGGCACTTGCGTTGGCATGCGCGGCTCGCGCGTGCAGGCCGTCACCGGTGAGTTGGCAGGCGAGCGCGTGGATATCGTGTTGTGGTCCATGGATCCCGCCCAGTTCGTTATCAACGCCATGGCCCCTGCCGAAGTTTCAGGCATTGTGGTGGACGAGGATGCCCATAGCATGGATGTCATCGTCGATGAGGAGCAATTGGCCCAGGCGATCGGGCGCAATGGCCAGAACGTGCGCCTTGCTTCGGAACTGACCGGGTGGACATTGAATATCCTCACCGAGGAAGAAGCTGCCAAGAAGAACGAAGAAGAGCACAGCAGCATCCTGCAACTGTTTGTCGAAAAGCTGGATGTGGATGAAGAGGTTGCTGATATCCTGGTGCAAGAAGGATTTAGCACCCTGGAAGAAATCGCCTATGTGCCTTTGGCTGAGATGAGTGAAATCGAAGCGTTCGACGAAGACACCATCAATGAGTTGCGCAAGCGTGCTCGCGCTGCCTTGCTGACCGAGGCGATTGCCAAGGAGGAGAAGGTGGGTGAGGCATCTGAAGACTTGCTGCGCATGGAAGGCATGGACGAGGCGACCGCACGTACCTTGGCCGGCAAGGGCGTGGCCACGATGGATGACCTTGCAGACCTCGCGGTTGATGACCTGGTTGAACTGACCGGAATGGATGTCGAGCGTGCCAAGCAATTGATCATGACTGCGCGTGCCCCTTGGTTTGCTTGAGGCGTGTATAGATTAGCGTAGCTAAGAAGAAATGCACTGGCTGACAGTGCAAGTGAAAGAGATTGGAGTAACAGAATGGGACAATCGAGCGTAGCACAGTTTGCCAGTGAATTAGGGCTGCCGGCTGAACTGCTCCTGGAGCAATTAAAAGGAGCGGGCGTCAACAAGACTGCATATGAAGACACACTCACAGAGCAGGATAAAACCTCTTTGCTGGAATATCTGCGCAAGGAACATGGCGCCCAAGAGCCTAAGAACAAGATTACGCTGACCCGCAAGCAAGTTACTGAAATCAAGAAATCGGACAGCAGCGGCAAGGCGCGTACTATCCAGGTGGAAGTACGAAAGAAGCGCGTGCTTGTGCGCCGCGATCCCGCATTGGAGCCGGTGGTTGAAGAAGAGCCTGTTCAGGAAGCGGTTGCAGATGAATCAATAGTGGAAACTGCGCCGGTTGTCGAACACGTACCTGAGCCAGTAGTTGAGGCGGCGCCAGAGCCGGAGCCTGTCGTCGTACAGGCTGAAGTGGAGCCAGAGCCGGAACCTGTTGCCGAGGCTGAGCCTGCAGCGGCGGAGACCGCTGCACCTGCAGAGGAAAAGCCCGCAACAGATGCACGTCCGAAACTGACAGCCAAGGAACTGCTCGGAGCTGATGAATTGGCTTTGCGCGAGCGCGAAGCGAAGCGCCAGGCTGCGTTGATGGCAATCCAGGCTGAAGAGTTACGCAAGAAACAGGAACTGGCCCAACGCCGTCAGGAAGAGGCCAAACGTGCAGCTGAAGCTGCCGCGAGCAAGCTGTCTGAAGGCACATTGCATAAACCTGCGGTCAAGGAAGCTCCCAAGCCTGAAGACAAGAATGCCAAGAAGACTGGCAAGAGCGGTGCCAAGGACTGGAATGATAGCGACGGCAAGAAGCGTGGCGGCGTAAAAGCCCGTGGCGATGCAGGCGCTGCCGGCCAGGGCTGGCGCGCCAAGGGCGGCAAGTCCAAATCCAAGGGCAATGAAAACCAGCAGCATGCATTCACGGCGCCGACAGAGCCGATCGTGCATGACGTATTGGTCCCGGAAACCATTACCGTGGGCGATCTTGCCCACAAGATGGCGGTCAAGGCCAGTGAAGTCATCAAGACCCTGATGAAGATGGGCATGATGGTGACGATCAACCAGGTGCTCGACCAGGAAACCGCGATCATTATCGTGGAAGAGATGGGCCATAATGCCAAGGCTGCCGCTTCCAACGATCCGGAAGCCTTCCTCGATGAAGCAGAACATGCAGAAGCGACGCAAGAGCCGCGTCCACCAGTGGTGACGGTCATGGGTCACGTCGACCACGGCAAGACCTCGCTGCTGGACTATATCCGCCGCAGCCGCGTGGCTTCTGGCGAAGCCGGCGGCATTACACAGCACATTGGCGCTTACCATGTGGAAACGCCGCGCGGCATGGTGACTTTCCTCGATACTCCGGGCCACGAAGCGTTTACTGCGATGCGTGCACGCGGCGCCAAGGCAACCGACGTGGTGATCCTGGTGGTGGCGGCGGATGACGGCGTGATGCCGCAAACCATTGAAGCGGTGCACCACGCCAAGGCAGCGAATGTGCCGCTGGTCGTGGCGGTGAACAAAATTGATAAATCCGAAGCCAATCCTGAGCGTGTGAAGCAGGAGCTGGTCACGCATGAAGTGGTGCCGGAAGACTGGGGCGGCGACACCATGTTCGTCGAAGTGTCTGCAAAGACCGGCATCGGTATCGACAACCTGCTGGAAGCCGTACTGCTGCAGGCCGAAGTGCTTGAGCTCAAGGCGCCTAAGAACGTCCCGGCCAAGGGCCTGGTGATCGAAGGCCGGCTGGACAAGGGTCGCGGCCCGGTATCGACGATCCTGGTGCAGTCCGGCACATTGCAGCGCGGCGACATGATCCTGGCCGGTACCGCCTACGGCCGCGTCCGTGCCATGCTGGATGAATCCGGCCGGGATGTGAAAGAAGCTGGCCCTTCCATTCCAGTGGAGATTCTCGGCCTCTCCGATGTGCCGAGCGCCGGTGAAGAAGTCATTGTGCTCAATGATGAGCGCAAGGCGCGTGAAATCGCCCTGTTCCGTCAAGGCAAGTTCCGCGACGTGAAGCTGGCCAAGCAACAAGCCGCCAAGCTGGAAAGCATGTTCGAGCAAATGGGCGAGGGCGAGGTCAAGGTGTTGCCATTGATTATCAAGTCCGACGTGCAGGGTTCTTACGAGGCGCTGGCTACGTCGCTGCAGAAGTTGTCCACCGATGAGGTTAAGGTCAACATCATCCACACAGGCGTGGGCGCCATCAGCGAGTCCGACGTCAACCTGGCGGCTGCGTCCAAGGCCGTGTTGATCGGCTTCAACGTGCGTGCCGACGCAGGCGCGCGCAAGCTGATCGAAAGCTCCGGCGTGGACGTGCGCTACTACAACATCATCTACGAGGCTGTGGATGAAGTGAAGGCGGCACTGGGCGGTATGTTGTCGCCAGAGCAGAAGGAAAACGTCATCGGCACCGTGGAAATCCGCGAAGTATTCCGCATTTCCAAGGTGGGCGCGGTTGCAGGTTGCTACGTGCAGGATGGCGTGGTGCGCCGTAACTCCAAGATCCGCTTGATCCGCGACAATGTGGTGATCCATACCGGCGAACTGGATTCGCTCAAGCGCTTCAAGGATGACGTCAAGGAAGTGAAGTCGAACTTCGAGTGCGGTCTCTCCCTGAAGAACTACAACGAAATCGAGGTGGGCGATATCCTGGAAGTATTCGAAGTCGTGGAAGTCGCGCGGACCCTGTAAGCATGGCTAAGGAATTTTCCAGAAGCGACCGTGTTGCCGAGCAGATTCAGCGTGAACTCGCTGATCTGCTGCAATTCGAGGTGAAGGACCCCAGGGTTTCTTCCATGGTGACTGTGACCGAAGTCGAGGTCAGCGGCGACATGGCGCATGCCAAGATCTATTACACCGCGCCGCAAGGCACGCCTGAGCTGCAGAAAGGCCTGGAAAAGACGGCTGGCTTCCTGCGTAGCCAGCTTGCCAAGCGTTTGCTGTTGAGGACCGTGCCGCAACTGCATTTCAGTTACGATGCCTCGATCGACCGCGGCATGCACATCGCCAAGCTGATCGACGAGGTATTGCCTCCCTCCGCGCCTGACCAAGACGACGAGTCTGCCTGAGTAAAGCGGTTGTGCAACAATTCAGGCGAATCAAGCGCAATATCGATGGCGTGCTATTGCTGGACAAGCCATTAGGTATTTCATCCAACCAGGCCTTGCAGATCGTCAAGCGGCTCTACCAGGCGGCCAAGGCTGGCCATACCGGCAGCCTTGACCCCTTGGCAAGCGGCTTGTTGCCGATCTGCCTGGGCGAGGCCACCAAGTTTTCCCATTTCTTATTGGACGCTGATAAAAGCTACCGCGCATTGGTGACGCTGGGCAGTACAACCACGACAGGCGATGCCGAGGGCGAGGTGCTGGAGCGATTGCCTGTTACCACGACGCAGTCCGGGTTGGAAGCCGCGCTAAAAAAGATGCTCGGCGATATTCTGCAGGTGCCTCCCATGTATTCCGCCTTGAAGCATGGCGGCAAGGCACTATATGAGTATGCTCGGGATGGTGTGGAAATTGTCCGCGAGCCCCGGCCAGTGACCATACATGCGATTCAACTAGAGCGGTTTGAAGGCGAGCAGTTCGAGATGGTCGTGTCATGCAGCAAGGGCACGTATATACGGACGCTGGCGGAAGACATTGGCAAGCTGTTGGGGTGCGGCGCCCATCTCGGTGGCTTGAGACGACTGACGACGGCACATTTCAATCTACAGGATGCGGTCACGATCGAGCAGCTCGAGCAGATGTCGCTGGAACAGCGTGACGAAGTCCTGCTAGGGGCTGATGCCGCGATTGAGGATTTGCCTCAAGTTACTCTTGATGATGACAGTGCTTTTTATCTGTTGCGCGGGCAGGAAGTCTGGAAGTCAGGTGTAAGAATCGAAGGATTGTTCAGGCTTTACTCCGAGCAGGGCGTTTTCCTAGGCATTGGCGAACAGACCTCCCGGGGCTCCATTGCCCCCAAGCGCTTGCTGCGCCAGGCAGGTTGATCGATAACGATTGATTGATTCGCCTTGTAGTAGCGAATGAAAGCTTGGCATTTTTAAGAGGCGGTAAGCGGAAAATCGCCCTAGTACTGCTTCATTGAACTCATATTGAAATAGCGTTATAATATGGAGTTGATTGTAAATGAATGCTCTAGCGGGATTGATGTAGCCTGCATTTGCATTGACGCAAAACACATCTCACAACATTAGGATTAAGTTATGGCAATTACAGTTCAAGAAACAGCAAAGATTGTTGCTGATTTCCAACAAGCTCCAAACGATACAGGCAGCCCGGAAGTTCAAGTTGCGCTTCTTAGCGCCCGTATTACTTATTTAACCGAGCATTTCAAAAGCAATGCCAAGGATCACCACTCCCGTCGTGGTCTGCTGAAGCTGGTAAGTCAGCGCCGCAAGCTGCTGGACTATCTCAAGCGCAAGAATGCCGACCGCTATCGTACATTGATCGAACGCTTGGGTCTGCGTAAGTAATCATCGCGCACTTGTGAATTCATAGGATAAGCCGAAAGCAAAGCGGAGACGCAATGCTTGTCGGCTTATTTTTTTATAAAGGACAAAATTGTGACGGCAATCAAGAAAACGATTACCTATGGTCAGCATGAGCTGACACTTGAAACCGGAGAAATCGCACGTCAGGCGGATGGTGCCGTGATGGTCAGCTATGGCGACACCGTAGTTCTGGTGAGCGTGGTTGGCAAGCGTGAAGTGAAGGCTGGCCAGGATTTCTTCCCACTGACCGTGGATTATCAGGAAAAAACCTATGCTGCCGGCAAAATCCCTGGCGGCTTCTTCAAGCGGGAAGGCCGTCCTTCCGAAAAGGAAACCCTGACTTCCCGCCTGATCGACCGCCCGTTGCGCCCGCTGTTCCCTGAAGCCTTCTATAACGAAGTGCAAGTGGTGGCGACAGTCATGTCTTCCGACCCCGAAATCGATGCCGATATTCCAGCGATTATTGGCGCATCCGCAGCACTGGCCATTTCCGGGATTCCATTCTATGGCCCGATTGGCGCAGCACGCGTTGGTTACATCAATGGCGAGTATGTCCTCAACCCGACCGCTTCCCAGCTCAAGGAAACTGCGCTTGACCTGGTAGTGGCAGCGACTGACAGCGCCGTATTGATGGTGGAGTCCGAGGCCAAGGAACTTCCTGAAGATGTCATGCTGGGTTCCGTGGTCTACGGCCATGAACAAATGCAGGCTGTGATCAATGTGATCAATGAACTGGCTGCCGAAGTCGGCAAGGAGCCTTGGGACTGGGCGCCTCCAGAACCCAATACCGAGCTGATCTCCAAGGTAGAAGCGCTGGCTGGCGCTGATATCAACGAAGCGTACAAAATCAAGTCCAAGGGCGCCCGCTCCAGCAAACTGGATGAAATCAAGAATCGTGTATTGGGCGAATTGATCACGGAAGAAACTTCCACTGCCGAAGCCAACGAAATCAAGGGCGCGCTGTTCAACCTGGAAGCCAAGGTAGTGCGTACCCAGATCCTGAATGGCGAGCCGCGTATCGATGGCCGCGATACACGCACTGTGCGTCCCATCAGTATCCGTACCGGCGTATTGCCGCGCACCCATGGTTCCGCACTGTTCACGCGTGGTGAAACCCAGGCATTAGTAGTGGCAACGCTGGGTACTGGCCGTGACGAGCAAATCATCGACGCGCTGCAGGGCGAATATGCAGACCGCTTCATGCTGCACTACAACATGCCTCCTTACGCTACAGGCGAAACTGGCCGCGTCGGTACGCCTAAGCGCCGTGAAATCGGCCATGGCCGCTTGGCCAAGCGTGCGTTGCTGGCAGTGCTGCCAAGTCAGGAAGAATTTGGCTATACCATCCGCGTCGTTTCTGAAATCACCGAATCCAACGGTTCCAGCTCCATGGCTTCTGTCTGTGGCGGCTGCCTGTCCTTGCTGGATGCTGGTGTGCCTTTGAAAGCCCAAGTGGCTGGCATTGCGATGGGCCTGATCAAGGAAGGCAACCGCGTTGCCGTATTGACCGACATCCTGGGCGATGAAGATCATCTGGGCGACATGGACTTCAAGGTGGCTGGTACCGAGTCCGGCATCACTGCGCTGCAGATGGATATCAAGATCACTGGCATCACTGCGGAAATCATGCGTGTCGCCTTGTCGCAAGCCAAAGAAGGCCGCCTGCATATCCTCGGCCTGATGAAGGAAGCCGTTGGCGAGAAGCCTCAGGAGCTGTCCGCATTCGCGCCACGCATCATCACCATGAAGATTAATCCTGAGAAGATTCGCGATGTGATCGGCAAGGGCGGTGCAGTGATTCGCGCATTGACCGAAGAAACCGGCACGACTATCGACATCGAGGAAGATGGCACCATCAAGATCGGCTGCATCAGTGCGGAAGCCGGCGAAGAGGCCAAGAGGCGTATCGAAGTGATTACTGCCGAGGTGGAAGTAGGCCAAGTCTATGACGGCACCGTCCTCAAGCTGCTGGATTTCGGCGCGATTGTTTCCTTGCTGCCGGGCAAAGACGGCCTGTTGCATATCTCCCAAATCGCACACCAGCGTGTGAATGCCGTGGCTGACTTCCTTAAGGAAGGCCAAGTAGTCAAGGTCAAGGTGCTGGAAGTGGACGACAAGGGTCGTGTGCGCCTGAGTGCCAAAGCATTGATCGAGGCGCCTGCCGCGGAAGACAAGGCAGAAGACTCGGCAACAGTGGCTGACCAACAGTAATCAGTTGCATTAGCTCAATAAAAAGGCCGGTTTCAAACCGGCCTTTTTATTTGGGATTTCAAAACAAAAACAATGTGTGATCTAGTGCGGGAAAATCAGGACGCGATAAACCCGTCACATTCTAATGTGACGGATCTGGATACAGAATGAATTACTTGGCAACCTGCTTTTCGCGGATTTCATCCAGCGTTTTGCAATCGATGCACAACGTCGCAGTAGGGCGAGCTTCCAACCGTTTAAGGCCGATCTCGATGCCGCAACCATTGCAATAGCCGTAATCACCTTCGTCAATTTTGGACAGGGTCTCGTCAATCTTCTTGATCAGCTTGCGTTCGCGGTCGCGATTGCGCAATTCCAATGCCATGTCGGATTCCTGGCTTGCCCTATCGTTCGGATCGGCAAACATGGTGACTTCGTCCTGCATGGTATGGACCGTGCGGTCAATGTCATGACTAAGCTCTGCTTTCCAGTCGTTCAAAATTTTCCGGAAATGATCAAGCTGCTTCTCATTCATGTATTCCTCGCCAGCCTTGGGTTGGTAAGGAACAAATTGTCTTGTAATTGCTTCAGCCATGTGCGCCTTAAGAGTTAATTTTCGATTAACAGAAAAATAAAGCAGGCGCAAGTGTACACTGAATAATTCAGCGATGCAAAAGCCTTGTGCCGCAAGGCTTGAACTCGCTAATGAAGAAGAATCGGCAGCCTAAGCCATGAGTTGTCTGGATTCACGTAATTCAAGCGCCGTGAGCGTGTTCTGCATCAATGTGGCAACGGTCATGGGGCCAACGCCGCCCGGGACGGGCGTAATCCATGCTGCACGCGTTTTGGCGGTTTCAAACCCGACATCCCCACACAAACTGCCGTCCGCGAGGCGATTGATGCCGATATCCACCACGATTGCGCCAGGCTTGATCCATTCGCCCTTAATCAGGTGAGGCTTGCCTACTGCCGCTACCACGATATCGGCACGTGCCACATTCGCTTGCAAGTCCTTGGTATGGCGGTGGCAACTGGTGACGGTACAGCCAGCAAGCAGCAGCTCCAAGGCCATGGGGCGGCCAACATGGTTGGAAACGCCGACGACCACGGCATCCAGTCCCAGCAGCTTGATCCCTGTGGATTGCAGAAGCCGGATCACGCCATAAGGCGTGCATGAACGCAACGTTGGCTGGCGCACGGCCAGCCTGCCGATGTTGTATGGATGAAAGCCATCGACGTCCTTGGCCGCGCTGATGGTTTCTATGATCTTCTTTTCCTCAATATGCGCGGGGAGGGGAGACTGCACCAGGATGCCGTCCACTGTATCGTCCTGATTGAGCTGCTCGATCAACGTAAGCAAATCAGCCTCGCTCGTGGTGTCGGGCAGGTCGTAGGCTAGGGAGCGGATGCCGGTTTTCTCGCAAGCCAGCCTTTTGTTGCGTACATAGATGGCAGATGCCGGATCTGCGCCAAGCAGGATCACGGCCAGCGTCGGCGCGCGCAAGCCTTTTTCCAACCTTTTGTCTATTAAGGATTTTGTTTCGGCTAGCGTGGTTTCGGCAATGGCTTTGCCGTTGATGATTTGGGCGGTCATGACAAATTTTTTCAAAAATAATGCGATATTTTAGCAGAATCAGTTTGACCTTCCTGCTGGAGTGCGCTATATTTCTCGCCCTCGGGGTGTAGCGTAGCCTGGTAGCGCGCCTGGTTTGGGACCAGGATGTCGGGAGTTCGAATCTCTCCACCCCGACCATATTTTTCCCAAGATGATTGTCCGACAATCTGCCCGTAGCTCAACCGGATAGAGCACCAGCCTTCTAAGCTGGGGGTTACAGGTTCGATTCCTGTCGGGCAGGCCATTCACTGGTTTATAATCCAGTTTCAATGGTGGCTGTAGCTCAGTTGGTAGAGCCCTGGATTGTGATTCCAGTTGTCGTCGGTTCGAGCCCGATCAGCCACCCCATTCTCTCTGCAATCTTGTGTCAACAGGGCGTTATGCTTATAGTAGCGCCATGGTTTGTACTCATTTCTCCCCCTGCATGATTCACGGAAAGCCGTTCTGATGGTTGCACAGCTTCCTGCGTTGATCATTATTGATGATGATCCCTTGATCACCGATACCTTGCATTTCCTGCTGGGCAAGGATTTCGAAGTCTATGTCGCCGAATCGCGTATGCAGGCCAGGAGCCTGTTGCGTCAGCTTGAAAACCCTCCGCCGCTCGCGCTGGTGGATCTGGGATTGCCACCAGTGCCGCATAAGCCTGACGAGGGCTTCAAGGTGATCGGTGAGCTGCTCGCGCATGCGCCCACCATGAAAATCCTCGTGCTCTCGGGCCAGAATGAAGAGGCCAATGTCAAGCATGCCCTGGCCTTGGGGGCCGTGGACTTTATTCCCAAGCCTTGCGATGTCGAGCGCTTGCGCCAATTGCTGCATAACGCCTTGAAGCTGCAGGATGCCGAACTCAGCGAGACGGCAAGCGCCGAGGATGGATGGGGTTTGCTCGGCAGCAGCCTGCCGATGCAGACATTGCGCACGCAGATTACGCAGTTTGCGGATGCGCCTTTCCCGGTGCTGATAGAAGGGGAGTCTGGCAGCGGCAAGGAGTTGGTCGCCAATTGCCTGCACCGTTTCAGCCGCCGTTCGCGACAGCCTTATCTTTCCCTGAATTGCGCCGCGATTTCACCGAACCTTGCCGAGTCCATCCTGTTTGGACATGGCAAAGGCTCGTTCACGGGGGCGGCGAACGCGCATAGCGGCTATTTCGAGGATGCCGGCGAAGGGACGCTGTTTCTCGATGAAGTGGGCGAGCTGCCTCTTGAGTTGCAAGCCAAGCTGTTAAGAGTGTTGGAAAACGGCGAGTATCAGCGCATCGGCGAAACACAGGCGCGCCGCAGCCGTGCACGCATCGTGGCAGCGACGAACCGTGACCTGCGCGAAGAAGTCCGCGCAGGCCATTTCCGCATCGACCTCTATCATCGCCTGAGCGTGTTTTCAGTGCGCGTGCCGCCGCTGCGGGACCTGGAGCAGGACCGCTATGTGCTGCTGGAGCATTTCAACCAATTCTATGCGCGTGAAACCGGGCAGCAACCCTTTGCCCTAGACGAGCAGGCCAGGCAGCGCTGGCTGGACTATCATTTCCCGGGCAACGTACGCGAGCTGCGCAACATTATCATCCGGCTGGTGGCCAAATATTCCGGCCAGGTCGTGACAGATGCGCAACTGGCCTCGGAGCTGGACCTGATGCATACAGGCCTGGGCCAGGCTGCCGGCAATGGCGCCGAAGCGCCGTTGATAACGGACGAAAACGCTATGGCAAGCCAGGCGCACAAGCATTTGCAAACGCAGGCCAATGTCAACCTGGACCAAGTGCTGAAGTCCTGGGAGCGCGCGTATGTCGATGCCGCGATGAAAATCACCCACGGCAACCTGAGCCAGGCCGCCAAGCTGCTGGGCATCAACCGCACGACGCTCTACAGCCGCATCCAGCTGCAGCAGGATTACAAAGGCGAATAGTGTATTACGCACACTTTGGTCTGAAAGAGCCGCCGTTCAAGATCACCCCCAATACCGACTTTTTCTTTCCTGGCGGCAATCGCGGCGCAGTGCTGGAAGCATTGCGCTACGCCATCCTGCATGGCGAAGGGATAGTCAAAGTAGTCGGCGAGGTGGGCAGCGGCAAGACCATGCTGTGCCGCATGCTGCAAACGCAGCTGCCGGACCATGTGGACAATGTCTACCTGGCCAATCCCAGCATGGCGCCGGAAGATGTGCTGCATGCGATTGCGCTTGAGCTGCGGCTGGATATTCCTGCCGGCCTGGGCAGGCTGGAAGTCATGCAGCGGCTGCAGCAGGCGTTGCTGGAAAAGCACGAGGCCAAGCGCCAAGTGGTAGTGTTCGTGGAAGAGGCGCAAGGCATGCCGTTGGCGACGCTGGAAGAAATCCGCTTGCTGACTAACCTAGAAACCCGCCACGACAAGCTCCTGCAAATTGTGCTGTTCGGCCAGCCTGAGTTGGATGATAACCTTAACCGGCGCGAAATCCGCCAGCTCAAGGAGCGGATTACCCATAGTTTTTATCTTGGCCCGCTGAACCAGGATGAAATTGCTGAATACCTGATGTTTCGCCTGCGGGCTGCCGGATATTACGGGCCGCCATTGTTTGCCAGGCGTGCCATCAAGCAACTGGCGGAAAAGGCCCAGGGGTTGGTGCGTCGCGTCAATATCCTGGCGGACAAGTCGTTGCTGGCTGCATTTGCCGCCAATACCTACCAGGTAACGCCTCGGCATGTGAGGGCTGCAATCCGCGATAGCGAGTTTGCCAGCGAGAGGCCTCGTCCCTCCAAACGTTCGTCAGCGGTGCTTTGGATATTGCTGATTGCGGCCGCTGCATGGGCCGTTTTTGTAGCGTGGAACGAGAAAGTGCTTGTGCCGCATACACCGCCGGCCGAGCCAATGGTGCAATCTGCCGCGCCTTCCCCCGTCGAGCTGGAGCCCGGGCCAGCCCCTGCTGCTTCCATCAGCCAACTCATCAAGCAGCGCGAGGAGCGTACAGGCGCCTGGCTTGCGACCTTGCCGCCGCACTATCTCACCATAGAACTGGCGCGCCATCTTGCCGAGGATGATCTGGAAAAACAGCTACAGCCGGTATTGGCGCAGCTGGTGCTGGATAATCTATATGCCGTTGACACTAAAGTTAATGCGGATGGCAGCGTTATCATATTATATGGCGCGTATGAAAGCCGCCAGGATGCACTGGCCGAGTTGAAGCTTCTACCCGAGGAGCTGCAGGCCGGTGCGCACTTGCGCACCATTGCCGGTATCATGGAAGAAATGAAGCAACATCAATAGCTTGGTTGCATTCAAGTAGCGATTATGGGATAAATCCCGAAACCAGAATCACTAACCCAGAATTTACTAACAAAGGGAGTTGCATTTTGTCCGGCCAGTTGCCCAAAGTTGCCAGCATTCTGATATTGCCATTTGTGCTTGGCCTGACAAGTTGCGCTCATCAATCCACGGTTTCCCCTTCCACCGGCCATATCGACGAGCAGCCATCCGCCAAGCCAACCGCATCTGCGGACATTCCCAAGCCGGTCAAGAGCGGCAATTACCTGCCGCCGCCCAAGCCCAGGGCCAAGGAGCAGACCTACAGCGTGGTGGTCAACGATGTGCCGGTCAAGGAAATCCTCTTCGCGCTAGCGCGCGAAAGCAAGCTGAATATCGACATCCATCCTGCCATCCAGGGGCGCGCGACGCTGAATGCCGTCGACCAGACCTTGCCCGCCATCCTGGAGCGCCTGGCGAAACAGGTCGACCTCACCTACCGCGTAGACGGCAATGTGCTGAGCATTACGCCGGATATGCCCGTGCTGCGAAGCTACAAGGTGGATTATGTGAACATGTCGCGCGATACCACGGGCTTCATCGGTGCGGCGGCGGAGATCGCGAGCACCGGGCGCAGCGCATCCACCACGAGCGGCGCCGGCGGCACTTCCGGCACTAGTACGTCTTCCGGTACGGGGACGGGAGCGGCAAATAGCTCGCGTACCGCAGTGAATAGCGTGGCGACCAATCATTTCTGGGAAACCCTGATCCAGAACCTCAAGGACATCCTTGCCGAAACAGACAAGGAAGTCATTATTACCCGTACCGGTGCTACGGCACCTCAGTCAACGGAAGCTCCGCCTGCAGAGTCAGGAGACGGTACGACAGCCCAGCAACAGGCGGCCGCGCCGCGTAACGCCACGCAAGAGCGCGAGGATGCCCGAACGGAGTACAGGACGTTGTTTGCGGCCACGGTGATCGCCAGCCCGGAGACGGGCATTATCAGCGTGCGCGCCACCCATCGTCAGCACGAGAAGGTGCAGGAATTCCTGGACAAGGTCATGAACAGCGCCAAACGCCAAGTATTGATCGAGGCCTCCATTGTGGAAGTCACATTGAACGACACCTACCAGGCCGGCATCGATTGGACGAAGGTAGGTAATGGTTTAAGGATGACCAACCAATTGGGGCTGAGCACCGTGCTGACGCCGGCCGGGATCGCGGGGACTGCGGGCACGACGGTGCCCTTCAGTATCGGGTATTCAAGCGATAATAGCAGCGTGGATTTCAATCTGCGGCTATTGCAGAGATTCGGCGATACCAAGGTGCTCTCCAGCCCCAAATTGATGGTGCTGAACAACCAGACTGCGGTCATGAAGGTGGTGGATAACCTGGTGTACTTCACGATTCAATCCCAGGTATCTCAGGGCGTGGGGCAAGGCTCGACCAATTTGCAATCGGTGACGACGACGCCGAATACGGTGCCTGTCGGCATGGTGATGAGCGTGACGCCGCAAATCAATGACTCGGGGCAGGTCAACATCAATGTGCGGCCGACCATTTCCCGCGTGCTGAGCTATGTGGACGATCCGAACCCGCAATTGACGTTAATAAATGCGGGTACTACCACTAGAATTGAAAGTCGGATTCCGCAAATCCAGGTGCGTGAGTTCGAATCCGTCTTGCGGGTGAACAGTGGCGACACTGCGGTACTGGGAGGGCTGATGCAGGATAACATCCAGCAGGCCACGGATAATGTGCCGGGCCTCGCCAAGGTGCCGCTGGTGGGCAAGCTGTTCACCGCGCGCAGCAATTTCAACGTGAAGACCGAGCTCGTGATTTTCCTGCGGCCTATCGTGGTGCAGAACGCCAGTCTGGAAAGCGAGGAGCTCAATTCATATAAACAGTACCTGCCCGCCCAGCAATTGCAAAGGTTAATTAATGAGTCTGTTAATTAGCGCATTGCAAAAAGCGGAACAAGCCAAGCAACAGCCTTTGGAAAAGGCTGAGATCGAGGAGTTCTTGCTGGATATCGCACCGGCCGAGCCTGTGCACGGGGGCGAGGCCAGCCAGCCTTCCGCAGCTGCGGCAGCAAGCGTACCGCCAGCAATGGAGCCTGCTGCGCAACAGCGTGCGGCTGCCCAGTTGCTGGCTGCCAGGTCTGGCGCAGCCAAGCGGGAGTCGCTGCTGTCGCCGTTTACCCAGGGACTCTTGTTGCTATTGCTGGTGTTGCTGGTGGGAGGCGGCGTGTTCTGGTATGTGAGCTCCTTGACCCAGCCTGAGGTCATCGTGCCCAAGCCCGTCGTGTTGAACACTGCACCGGACGGCAGCCAGCAAGAGCAAGATATTCCAGAGGAAGCTGCCGCCGAGCCTGAGGTGGCTGAAGAGCCCAATAATGCTCCGGCACAAGTGGAGGCGATCGTATCGCCTGCGCCAGTTGCCACTTCATCGCGGGCCAATACCATGCAGCAGCAAGCATTGCCCCAGGTATTCGGCGAGCCGCCGAAAGAGCCTGCCAACAGCCATGTGTTGGTCACCCGTAACCGTCCGGCGGTCACGGTCAACCAGCATGTGCTCGATGCCTACCAGGCATTCAACCGCGGCGACGATGCCGCCGCGCAGCAGGCTTACCGGCAGGCGTTGCTGGCGGACGTGCGCAATATCGATGCGTTGCTGGGCATGGCGGCGATCGCTGTGCGCCAGGGCCGGCAGCAGGATGCGGTGGGCTGGTACCAGCAGGTGCTGCAGGTGGAGCCGCGCAACGGCATGGCACAGGCGGCATTGCTGGATTTGCAGGGGCAGGCCGATCCGCTGAACAGCGAAATCCGGCTCAAGAACCTCATCAGCCAGCAGCCGGAGGCAGCCTACTTGCATGCCGCGCTGGGCAACCATTATGCCGACCAGGGGCAATGGCCGCTGGCGCAGCAGTCTTATTTCCAGGCGCATCACCTTGATGCCGCCAATCCCGAATATGTATTCAACCTGGCGGTGAGCCTCGACCAGCTGGGAAAATCCAGCTTGGCATTGCAATATTACCAACAGGCGCAGGCATTGCTGGCCGGCAAGGATTCGCCAAGCGTGAATCAGGCGCAGTTGGCCGCCAGGATACGCCAGCTTCAGTAGCCATTTCCGCTTATAGGATATGCTCATGGCCCGGTTTGCCCAGGCCAACACATAACGGATGCAAGATCATTCATGGTAGAACAACGTCGCAAGCTCCGCTTGGGGGAATTGATGGTGCAGCAGGGCCTGATCAGCCAGGACCAGCTGCGCATCGCCCTCATGGAGCAGGAGCAGAGCAATATTCCCCTGGGCCGCCAGCTGGTGCGCCTGGGCTTCGTCACCGAGGCGATGGTGCGCGACCTGGTGGCGCATACCATAGGCCAGGAGAGCATAGACCTTGCCACGGTGGTGGCGGATGCCGAGGCGCTGAAGATGGTGCAGGAAGGGTTCGCGCGCCGCTACCATATCCTGCCGGTGGCTTTCGATGCCAATACGCGCCAGTTGACGGTGGCGATGTCCGATATGTTCAACGTGGTGGCGCTGGACCAGTTGCGGGCTACCGTGGGCTCCCAGGTGCAGGTCAAGCCGGTGCTGGCGGCGGAGGCGCAGCTCGAGGACTACATCGATCAGTTCTACGGCTATGAATTGTCGGTCGACGGCATCCTGCGCGAGATCGAGACCGGGGAAATCGATTACCAGAGCCTGCAGGCGGGCGGCGACGAGTACACCCAGCCCGTGGTGCGCCTGGTGGGCGCCTTGCTCATGGATGCGGTGAAGCGCGGGGCGTCGGATATCCATTTCGAGCCCGAATATGCCTTCTTGCGCATCCGCTACCGCATCGACGGCGTATTGCAGCAGGTGCGCAGCCTGCACAAGACCTATTGGCCGGGCATTGCCGTGCGCCTCAAGGTAATCAGCGGCATGGACATCGCCGAGACGCGGTCGCCGCAGGACGGACGCCTGAACATGAACCTCTCCGGCAGGCCGATCGATTTCCGTGTCGCCAGCCATCCCACCATCCATGGCGAGAATATCGTGCTGCGCGTGCTCGACCGGGAAAAGTCGATCATCCCGCTAGAGCGCATGGGCCTGCGGGATCAGGCGCTGGATGAATTGCAACTGATGATGACGCGGCCCGAAGGCATCGTGATCGTCACCGGCCCTACCGGCAGCGGTAAAACCACGACCCTGTATTCGCTGCTGTCCTTCCTCAATACCGAGGGGGTCAATATCATGACCCTGGAAGACCCGGTCGAATATCCCGTGACCATGATGCGCCAGACCTCGGTGGCGGAAGTGAACAAGGTGGATTTTGCCAACGGCATCCGTTCCATCATGCGCCAGGACCCGGACATCATTCTGGTGGGGGAGGTGCGGGACGCCGACACCGCCACCATGGCGTTCCGCGCCGCGATGACCGGGCACCAGGTCTTCACCACGCTGCATACTAATTCCGCCCTGGGCACGTTCCCGCGCTTGCTCGATATCGGCATTTCTCCCGACATCATGGCCGGCAACATCATCGGCGTGGTGGCGCAACGCCTGGTGCGCGTGTTGTGCCAGCACTGCAAGGAAGCCTATTCCCCGAATGACGAAGAGCGCAAGCTGCTGGGCAAGAATGTCCGCCCGGACTTACGCATCCACCGGGCAGCCGGTTGCAAGCAATGCGGCTATACCGGCTTCCACGGGCGCATGGCCATCATGGAACTCCTGCGCGTGGATAGCGAGATGGATGCGCTAGTGGCGCGCCGCGCGCACTTTGACGAATTGCGCGACCTGGCCTTGCAGAAAGGCTTCGTCACCCTGGCGGAAGACGGCATCCGGCGCATCCTCGAAGGGCATACCAGCCTGTCCGAGGTAATGCGCGTGATCGATCTCACCAGCCGCATCAGTTAAAGCGCCAGCGCATGCCGACATTCAACTACAAGGCAGTGGATCAAACAGGCAAGGCGGCACACGGCCAGATCGATGCCCTGAACGAGATCGACCTGGAGCTGCGCCTCAAGCGCGTGGGCCTGGACTTGATCACCTTCCGGCCTTCCAGCCTGCGGCCATCGATCCTAAGCCGCCGCAAGGTCAGTTTGCAGGACTTAGTGATTTTCTGCTTCCAGCTCGAGCAGCTCACCACGGCCGGTGTCCCGCTGCTCGAAGGGCTGGTGGACCTGCGGGACAGCACCACCAACCCGCATTTCCAGAAGATCATCGGCTCGCTGGTGTCGTCGGTGGAGGGCGGCAAGATGCTCTCGCAGGCGTTGGCGGAGCATCCTTACGTATTCAATCGCGTATTCGTCAGCCTGATCAAGGCCGGGGAGCAGACCGGTCGCCTGCCGGAAATCTTCCGCCACCTGGCCGATACCCTCAAATGGCAGGACGAGCTGATCGCGCAGACGCGCAAGCTGCTGGCATATCCCATGTTCGTGCTGGTGGTCGTCATGGCGGCAGTGATTTTCCTCATGGCCTATCTGGTGCCGCAGATGGTATCGTTCCTGGGCAATATGGGCCAAGCGCTGCCTCTACAGACCCGCATCCTGATTGCGGTGTCGAACGCCGTGGTGGATTACTGGTGGCTGATGCTGGGCTTGCCGGTATCGGCAGCCATCATCATTGGCATCGCCATTCATCGCAGCCCGGAAGTGCGCTACCGCTACGACTTCATCAAGCTGCACCTGCCGGTGACGGGGAATATCCTCAATAAAATCATCCTGGCGCGCTTCTCGCGCTATTTTGCGCTGATGTACCAGACCGGCATCCCCGTACTGGACGGCATACGCAGTTGCGAGGAGGTCGTGGACAACCTCGTGGTGGCAGAGGCATTGAACCGCGCCTTGCAGCAGATCAACGCCGGGGAGAGCATGAGCGACAGTTTCCGCAACGTCGGCCTGTTTCCGCCGCTGGTGGTGCGCATGATCCGCGTGGGGGAGAGCACCGGCGGGCTGGACAAGGCGTTGCTCAACGTCAGCTATTTCTATGACAGGGACGTCAACGAGTCCGTGGAAAAATTGCTCAAGCTGATCGAACCGGCATTGACCGTGATATTGGGCGCCATCCTGGCCTTGATCATGTTCTCGGTGCTCGGTCCGGTGTACGATTCCTTTAGCCAACTCAAGTTATAGCCCTATGTTCGAACGCCTCATTCTTTGCGCAACGCATGACCGGCTGATTGCCGGCCGCTGGCGTTTTGGCCGTTTGCGCGGGATAGAGATATTCGCCAACCAGCCGCAAGGGCATCTCGAATTCACGGAATTCCTGATGCACCATCATTACATCCCGACGTATCTCATGGTGGATGCGCTGGAAGAGGATTTTCACCTGGAAGTCCTGCCCCACACCTCGGGGCGCTCGCGCAAGGAACTGTTGCAGCGCAAGCTCAACCAGGTATACCGCGGCAATACGTTCAAGGCGGCGCAGTTTCTCAACCGGGAGCGCGACAAGCGCCGCGACGATCGCTTCCTTTTCGTGGCATTGAGCAATACGGAATCCCTGCAGCCCTGGCTGGAGGCGCTCATCGGCCAGCAGGTACCGCTTGCAGGCGTGTACAGCCTGCCGATGGTCAGCCAGCTGTTGCTGCACAAACTCAAGTTCAAGGCCAACGATATCCTGCTCAGCGAGCAACTATCTTCAGGTTTGCGCCAGAGCTATCTCAACCAGGGGCGCTTGCGCGTCAGCCGCCTGGTGCAAATACCGCCCGAGGCTTATCAGCAGATCTCGTATTTCCACCTGGTGGAAACGGACAAGGCAAGGCTCTACCTGTTAAGCCAGCGCCTGATTGCGCGCGATACATCCCTGCGCGTGGTGGTATTGACGCCAGCGGAAGATGCGGAGCAGATCAGCCGCAATATCCAGCAAGAGCAGGGCTTGCAATGCGAGCACATCGACTTGGCCAGGCTGGCAAAAGGCAGCGGATTGTCGCTGGAGCAAGTGCGCCAGCTGCCCGAACTGGTGCATATGCAATTGCTTGCCCGCGGGCACAGGCCGGACAACTTGGCGCCCGAGCCGCTGGTCAAAACCTACAGGATGGAATTCCTGCGCAAAGGCTTGGTGCTTTCCGCGTTAATCGTCGCCATCCTGGGGTTGCTGCTGACCTTGCTGTACCTGGCGCAAGCGGTCGAGGACGTGAAGCAGCTCAACGAGCTGGCTGTCGAAACGCGCCAGCAGGAGCAACGCTATAACGAAATCGCCAACAACTTCCCGGCAACGCCTATCCAGGGCATGGATTTGCACGTGGCTGCCAGCGTGCATGACGCCATCCTCAAGCAGGCGGCCAGTCCGGCCAGGATGATGCAGGTGCTGGGCACCGTCATGGACCAGATGGGCAACATCCAATTGAACCGCTTGCGCTGGGTAGTGAGCCAGGACTTGGGCATCAAGGATGAGGCAAATGCCGTTGCTACCCAGCCGGCACAATCCGCAGCGCCGGGAGAGATTGCATACCAGATTGGGTTCATGACCGGTGAAATCCGCGGTTTTAACGGAGATTACCGCGCAGCACTGGAAACGGTGCATCGTTTCGCCGAAGCACTAAAGGCTGACGGTGCCGTACAAGAAGCCACTGTCATGCAGCAGCCGGTGAATGTAAGCTCTTACTCCAGCCTGCAGGGCAGCACCACCGACGAGCGTACGGCGCGGAACGAAAAAGCCGTGTTCAAGCTCAAGCTGGTACTGAAACCCGAGACGGGACCATCTGAAGCTGGACCGGGAGCGCCGCCATGAAACTGAACCGCCAGGATTGGCAAAGGCTGGCGTTGCCATTAACCGCTTTGCTGGTGGCGTTGGTCTTTGCCGTCGGCATTGTGGCGTATGCCCAGGCTTACCGGGATGAAGTCGGGCAGCGGCTGCAGCAACAGCAGAGCCAGCTGATGCAGGCACGCTCCCGCTTGTTGTCCTCGGACCAGGAGCGCGAAAATATCATCCGTTACCTGCCAGTCTACCAACGCCTGATCAATGAAGGGTTTATCGGCGAAGAGCACCGCATCGAGTGGGTGGACGCCTTGCGCAATACCCACCAATCCCAGCGCCTGTTCGGCATCAAGTACAGCATTGGCGCGCAAGCGCCCTACCAGCCGGGCTTCGTCGGCAATACGGCGCCCTTCACCCTGTACCGCTCCATCATGAAGCTCGAGTTGCCGCTGTTGCACGAGGGCGACCTGCTGGTGTTGCTGGACGGCCTCAAGCGCAACCAGAGCACCCCTTTCCTGGTGCGGGATTGCACCATGGAGCGCAGCGGCATCGCCGTCACCACCATGCTCGCGCCCGTGGCGTCGGTGGCCTGCGAAATAGACTGGTTGACCTTGCGCGAATCCACGCCAGGAGCCACGCCATGATGAAAGCCCTGCTATTGGCCCTGTTGTTGTGCGTCCATGCCAGTGCGGCGGCCGAATCCTTTGGCCGGTTGTTCACCACGCCCGCCGAACGGGATAGCCTGGATAGGTTGCGACAAAGCCAGCGCGGCCAGTTGCTGGAGCAGCAGCCGATACCGGAAACGCTGGCCGATGCCGAACAGGTTCCCATGTCTTTGACGCCTCAGGAATTCAGCGTCCAAGGTTATATACAGCGCAGCGACGGCGGCAAGGGCACGGTCTGGATCAACCACCAGCCATTGCAGGAAGGCAGCAACAATGGCCAGGTGCAAGTGGGCAAGGTCAACCAGCAGGGCATTCCCCTCACCATTCATGAGAGCGGCCGCCAAGTGCGTCTCAAGGCCGGACAGATATTCAACCCGGACACAGGGGAGATTATCGAGCGCAACGTACACACGACGACTTCAGAGCCGGCGACCAACCCGGCTGAGCAGGGCGTGATTCGCTAGGAGCGCTAATGCCAGCCGCTTATCGCCCCCATTCTCGCCATGCTCAACGAGGGGCGGCGTTGCTTCTTGCCATGTTCATTATCGGATTGGCAGTCACGGCATTGGTGGTGAGATCTTACGATGCTGCCGGAATGAAGGCGCGTCAGGAAGAAAAGACCATGAAGGCTTTGGCGGAGGCGAAGGAGGCGTTGATTGCGTGGTCGGTGACGCATTCTGATACACCTGGCCAAATGCCATGGCCTGACAGACGGGAAACCAGTAATCCTAACTATGATGGCAGGAGCGATTGCTCTAATTCATCATTTGATTTAGTGAACCAACAGGGTGAAGCTAACTTTCTTGGTCAATTGCCATCTTTGCCTTCTACTGCTCCATGCCGTATTTATCCTGGAATAGGACATTATCAGGATGCCTATGGCAATAAGTTATGGTATGCAGTATCTCGCAATTTAGTGAGAAACTACGTACCTCCTGCTCGTGACCCTATAATTAATCCAAAGTTGCTAACTAACAACAATTATCCTTGGATGATAGTGCGAGATGGGCAAGGCAATATTTTGTCAGATCGTGTGGCAGCAGTAATTATTGCTCCAGGGAGGGCTTTATCAGGGCAAAATAGATCATCAGATACTCCTCCTGCTTCAGCATATTTGGATACTTTTGGTGATTATTCAAATGCTAATTATCAGGTTGATGACGAGGATTTTATCCAAGCTCCAGAAAGTGATAGTTTTAATGATCGATTAATTTATATTACAGTGGATGAGTTGATTGTGGGATTAGCAAAGCGAGTTGCACGAGAAGCGAAGAATATAAAATTTCCTGTTAATGGGGTTATTGCCAATTGCATTCGAGCTGGCGATTGCAATTTGCGTAACATCCAATTGACTTGGAATATATCGAAACCTTACGTTACGATAGGTCAGCCACCGGTTAGCGATCTAGATACCGCTAAGCAGTTTCGTTGTACACGCAAGGAGTTTTCGCTTGAATGTGATGAGGTGACGGAATCAGATTCTGGAATTCATTTGAATATTCCCCTGGATGACTCGTATCTGGGATTAATGTTGAATAAAACCCAGACTCAGCAAGTTCAGACAAATGAAAAGATTAGGACAGTAAAAGCTGTCATTCAGACAGTTAAAAAAAATCAGGAGGATCAGGATGTAGTGGTTGGGAGTATGTTTCCTACTGAAACATCTGGCATTCTAAATATTGACATTGCAGATGTTATTTTGGGTGATGAACAATTAGCCGTGTCTAATTGGTATTTCGAAAATAAGTGGTCTGATTATACGGATATAAATGAATCACCGGCTTTTCGTAAAGGAACAGATTGTAGTAGCGAAGTGTGCTTTACTATCACCCGCAAACGAGGGGAAAAGTTAAGAAATGTCAGGCTGCTTGTTACTGTGAGAAAGGACAATGTAGGGATCGGTGGCGCAAAATTACCGGATTTTGATGAAAAGATATCGGATTTTATTGCAATACATTGGGAGCAATAAATGATATCTCAATATAAGAAGCATGATGGTTTTTCCTTGGTAGAAATGGCTGTGGTCTTGGTCATTCTTGGTTTTGTGATTACAGCCTTAATACTGCCAGTGACCGCACAAAGAGAAGTTGGGTTTTTACGCCAGACAGAAACTCAGCTGGAAATTGCCCAGAAAGCCTTGATTGGTTTTGCTCAGGTAAATGGGCGCTTGCCTTGTCCTGCAACCAACGAAAGCGCAGGCGTTGAGTCTCCAGTTGGTGGTGGGATATGTGAAAGACTAGTTGGATTATTGCCTGCGACAACATTAGGAATTAAACCTATTGATGATAGAAAGCAAGCTATAGACGGTTGGGGTAATCCAATATTTTATGCTGTAACCCAGTTTGATAACCCTAAGGGACTAGATGTTTTCCCAGGTAATGAATTTGGCATCAGAAATGCTCCTGACTTTACGACTTCTGGAGAGTTGGGGCGAATTGGGCTTTCTAAGACAGAAATTATTGATGGAAAGACAGTACTTTCTTTGCGGCCAGATTTGGTAGTACTTTGTGCCAATGCGCCTACAGATCAATGTCCTGCTAATAGTCAGACGTTGATTAATAATGCTGTCGCGGTTGTTTATTCATTAGGCAGCACTGGTGCTCAGGTTCTGGCAGGAACTGCGCCGGGTGGTGTCGATGAACAGGCTAATCTCAATAATGACAATATTTTCGTCAGTCATGACATTCGGACTAATGATCCCAATGGCAGTTTCAACCATATTGTCACCTGGATTTCCCCCTACGTCCTCTACAACGCCATGATCCAAGCCGGGCAATTGCCATAATCTGGCGTGGATTGCTCGTCTTGCCATGAATGATTACAATGATTGCATTGCAATCATTTTGTGAGGTGGCATGATGGCGAGTTTGACAATCAGAAACCTGGATGAGGGCGTGAAAAGCAAACTGCGGCTGCAGGCTGCGGCGCATGGCAGGTCCATGGAGCAAGAGGCTAGGGAGATTTTGCTGCGGGCTGTCAGCCATGCAGGCCAGCCGCAGGTGAATTTTGCCGAGCGGGTGCGCCAGCGGTTTGCCGGGATTGAAGTTGACGCATTGCCGGTTCCGCAGCGGCAGCCGGCGCGTATGACATCGATGGATGAATAATGGCGCAGGGCGGGATTCTGCTTGATACCAATGTGTTGTCGGAGTTGATGCTTCCGCTGCCAGCCCCTGAGGTAATGGCATGGTTTGCCCGGCAACCGGTTGCGAACCTTTACACAAGCGCGATCACACAGGCGGAAATGTTGCTGGGTGTGGCCTTGTTGCCGGAAGGCAAGCGCAAGCACGCCTTGGCGACAGCCGTCAGCCAGATGTTCGAGGAGGATTTTGCCGGTGCTTGCCTGGCTTTCGACCATGTTGCCGCGCAGGAATATGCATTGCTGGTGGCAGGGTCGCAGTTGAAGGGAGTCGTGATGACGACTGAAGATGCGCAGATCGCTGCGATTGCCTTGCGTCATCAATTGGCACTCGCTACTCGCAACACCAAGGATTTTCTTAATATTCCGGGATTGCAACTCGTGAATCCCTGGCAAACTTCTCCATGAACGATAACCAGCTTCTCCGCTACAGCCGCCATATCCTCCTGCCGCAGATCAGTTACGAGGGGCAGGAGCAGCTTGTCAACAGCCATGTCCTGGTGATCGGAGCCGGCGGGCTGGGTTCCCCGGTGGCGCTTTATCTTGCGGCCGGCGGCGTGGGCAGGCTGACGATATGCGATTTTGACGAGGTGGACCTCACCAACCTGCAGCGGCAGATCATTCATACCACGGCTGCGGTGGGACGCAACAAGGCGGTCTCGGCTGCGGAAACAATAGCGACGCTCAATCCTGAAGTGACGGTGAATCCCCTGCAGCAGCGCATGGACGAGGCAAGCCTGCGAGAGTTGGTGCAGGCTGCGGATGTCGTGGTCGATTGCACGGATAACTTCACGGTGCGCTATGCCGTGAACCAGGTGTGCGTAGAGCTGCGCAAGCCGTTGGTGTCAGGGGCCGCGATCGGGTTCGAGGGGCAGGTGACGGTCTTCGATATGCGGCATGACGACAGCCCCTGCTACCATTGCCTGTTCCCCAACCTCGGCGGCGACGAAGGGCTGCGCTGTGCTGAGAACGGCGTGTTTGCGCCGCTGGTGGGAATGATAGGCACTACCCAGGCCGCAGAGGCGATGAAGCTGTTGCTGGGCCTGGGCAAGAGCTTGCAGGGCAGGTTGCTGTTGCTGGATACGATCAATATGGAATGGCGCAGCCTCAAGCTGGCAAAAGACCCGACTTGTCCGGTGTGTGCTAGTCAATAAGCATTGGACTTTGTAACAAGACAGCATGTTGAGTTCGTGCTTGGCAAGTGTAACGAATTCCGTTACACTTGCGTGTGCGAGATTGAAAGTGCGTCATGATTAAGAGCTTTGCTTGCCAGAAAACTGAAGGATTATTCAACCGGGATCGGGTGCCTAAATTCGTGAATATTGAACGAGTGGGCAGACGTAAGCTCAATATGTTGAATGCTGCTGTTACCTTGGAAGATTTGAAAGCGCCACCAGGAAACAAGTTGGAATCTTTGAAGGGTGATCGTCAAGGTCAGCATAGCATCCGCATTAATGATCAGTGGCGTATTTGTTTTGTCTGGACGGACAGCGGACCAGAAAATGTTGAGATTGTTGATTATCACTGACAAAGGAGTGAGAGTGATATGGTCAAGTTATCGCCAATTCATCCAGGAGAAATCCTGTTTTACGAATTCATTGAACCATTCGGGCTGAGTCAACGTGGGTTGGCTACGGCAATGCAAGTTCCACCGCGTCGCATTAATGAGATTGTTCACGGGATCAGAGGGATTACTGCTGATACGGCGATTCGGCTGGGTGTTGCGCTAGGAACAACCGCACATTTTTGGATGAATTTGCAGACTCAGTATGATCTTGAGGTTGCGCAAGACAAGCTCAAAGAAGAAACAATTGCCTTGCATCGGTTGGAGGTTATTCCGGTGTAATTGTTACCCAGCAGATTTTCTAGCTAACTTATACAACATCGCTGAGTAGTGAATCTATTTATTGATTAATAAAAAAGGGAGCAAGTGCTCCCTTTTTCTTCGATATTTTGTTTACTTGCTGCCGCCCACCAATGCCTTGACAGCGCTGACCACGTCTCCCGGCATCACGACGATCTTGCTGTTGTTGGCGTTGGACATGCGCTGCAGGGCCTGGATGTAGCGGTCGCCGAGCAGGAAAGTGGCGGAGGTGTCGTTCTGCTTCACGGCTTCGGCAATCAGGCGGATTGATTCCGCGGAAGCCTCGGCGGCCACCTTTTGCGCTTCCGCATCCTTGCGGGCCGCTTCCAGCCTTGCCTCGGCATTGAGGATAAGCGATTGCTTGTCGCCCTCGGCGCGCGTCACCACGGCAACACGCTCGCGCTCCGCCGATGCCTGCTGCTCCATGGCGTTCTGCATGTTCACGGATGGCTTGATGTCCTGGATTTCCACCGACTTGACCGTGAGGCCCCAGTCGGCGGCCTCGTCGGCAATGGCATTCTTCAGTTCGCTCTTGATGCGCTCGCGCGAAGTGAGGGCTTCATTGAGGTCCATGCCGCCGATGATGGAGCGCAGGTTGGTCTGCACCATGTTGCGCATGGCTTCGCGGAAATCCTCGATGCCGTAGACGGAGCGCTCGATGTTGGTCACTTTGATAAAAGCGACGGCGTTGGCGAGAATGACGGCGTTATCCTTGGTGATGACGTCCTGTTCGGGCACGTCGAGGATGATGTCCTTGGTGGTGACCTTGTAGGTCACCTTGCTGAAGATCGGGTTGATGATGTGCAGGCCGGGGGTGATCACGGCATTGAACTTGCCCAGGCGTTCCACCACCCATTCCTCGCCCTGCGGCACGATGCGGATGCCTTTCCACGCCAGGACGGCGACGGCGGCGATCAATACAAATGCGAATTCGAACATGGTTTCTCCTTGTGGATATTATCCGGTGGTTTTCTTGCTGACGCGCAGGCGGTTGCCTTCCACCGCCACGACGACGGCTTCGGCGCCAGCCTCGATTTCCTCATTGGCGATAGCGACCCATTGGCGGCTGCCCAGCACGCCCTGGGCGAACTCGATCAGGCCGTTCTGCCTTGGGCTGACCGGTTCGATGATGACGCCGGTGCGGCCGATTTCATCGCCGCGCGATTGCCCGATGCTGGAATCGTCCTGTTCGCGGCGATAGAACTGCTTCCAGATCGCGAGCGAGCCCAGGGATAACACGGCAAAAATGACTAGCTGCCAAGCCGTGCCCAATGCAGGGAATAAATAGATGAGCAAGGCAATCTCTAAGGCGGCGCTGCCAAACCAAAGGATGTACAGTGTCCCGGAAAGTATTTCCAGCGCGATCAGGGCTAATCCGAGTATGCCCCATATCCAGAGCGGTTCCAGCATCTTGATTGTGTCCCGTTGAGTGTTTAGTCCGTCATCGTACCAGAACTTTACCCTGGCAATATGGTCACCCAACGGGGGGGGAATTTTAAGCACGAGTTGTCATTAGGGCTTAAGTTCATTCAACATCAAGGAGGTCGTGATGAAATTTCCCGCATTGGGTTTTGTTTTAACATTGGCATTTACACCGGCAGTCCATGCCGCTACTACCATCAGCACGCTAGACCAATGGGATGGAGAAGTC
This sequence comes from Methylobacillus draconifructus, assembly GCF_045984355.1. Classification (NCBI taxonomy): domain Bacteria; kingdom Pseudomonadati; phylum Pseudomonadota; class Betaproteobacteria; order Nitrosomonadales; family Methylophilaceae; genus Methylobacillus; species Methylobacillus draconifructus. Next base: position 28,810 of record NZ_JBJQII010000004.1, read on the forward strand.
TCGCCATTCGGTACGCCGGATACGGCTACCTACGGTCAGACCATTACCATTGGCGATCAGGCCCAGGTCTTGGAGTCTTTTTCTTTTATCCTGACGGACCTGAATGCGCCATTCACCATTGAAGTAGGGACTTGGACAGGTTCAAGGGTTGGGGAGATTGTTTATCAATCCGACCCGTTCCGCTTTACTGGTTCGAGCGAATATACCGAGATCACGGCGTATCCTTCCGTGAATTTGCAAGCCAATAGCCAATATGTGCTGTATTTCACTACCTCCGGTATCCAGGGCGGCGTGGAAAGCACCAATGAATGGGGTTTTGCTCCCGATACGGCATATGAAGGCGGTACGTTTGTTTACTTGAATAACGGCAACGATCGCAGCCAGCTGACCGGGACGGATTGGAATACCACCCTGGGTGGCGACCTGGCATTCACGGCGACCTTGGCCCCAGTGCCGGAGCCTAGCGTGTATGGGTTGATGCTTGCTGGCCTGGGACTGATAGGGTTTGCTGCGCGGCGCAAAATGCTTAGCTAGGGTTTGAACCACGAAGACAAAAAGCCAGCATTGCTGGCTTTTTGTTTGACGGCGTTGCCTGAGTGAGAGGATGCGGATTACACTGCCTGCAAAAAGGGGAGGGAGTATGCAGATTTTCTTGCTGGCATTGCTGGTGGTTGCTGTCGTGTATTTCATCATGGTGTACAACGGGTTGGTCAACCTCAAGAACAATGTCGAAAAAGCCTGGGCCAATATCGATGTATTGCTCAAGCAGCGGCATGACGAGTTGCCCAAGCTGGTCGATACCTGCAAGCAGTACATGCAACATGAGCAGGCCACCTTGCAACAGGTGATCCAGGCGCGCTCCCGCGTACAGGAGGCGAGCCAGCATCATGATGTTGCGGCTTTGGGCGCGGCGGAAAGCGCATTGCGCGCCGGGCTGGGGACGTTGTTTGCCGTGGCGGAGTCCTACCCCGAGCTCAAGGCCAACGAGCAGTTCCTGCATCTGCAGGCGCGCATCAGCAGCCTGGAAAACGCGATTGCCGACCGGCGCGAGTTCTATAACGAGAGTGTCAACCTGCACAATGTGCGCATCGCGCAATTTCCCGACCTGCTGGTGGCACGCACATTGGGCTTCAATCGCGAGACCATGCTGCGTTTCGCCCGCAGCGAACTCAAGGATGTCGATATCGCGGCGCGTTTCAAGCAATAGTTGCTGAATCAACCCGATGCGGCTCCTGTGGCGCGGCTGGCGTAGCTATTATCTGGATTGCCTAGGCGGCGCTACGTATCTGCTGTTGCTTGCGGTGGCCGCCCAGTCGAACAACCTCCGGGTATGGACGGTTTGCCTGGCACTCGCCGCGTTGGTCAGCCTGGTGGCCTGGGCCGGCAACTACAGGCGCAACCGCGCGATTTCGGATCTGCCCACCTCACGCATCGGTTCTGCCGCGCAGGGCTATGTCGAGCTGTATGGGCGGGCATTGCCCGATCCCGAGCATTTGATCGTTAGCCCGTTTTCCGCTGTGCGCTGCGTCTGGTACCGCTTCCAGGTGTTCCAGCGCCATGACCACAGGCATTGGCGCCTGACGCATGAAGGCGCCAGCCATGAAACCTTTGTCATCAGCGACGGTACCGGCCAGTGCTTTGTCGACCCCGACCATGCGGAAGTGATCGGGCCGGAGCGCAGGGTTAGCTATGCCGGGGACTACAAGCGCGTGGAGGAAATCCTGTTTGCTGGGTCGATTTACGTGCTGGGCGAATTCACCACGGTGGGCGGCGCGAATATGCCGCTTAACCAGAGGGAGGATGTTTCCGAATTGCTCGCGGAATGGAAGCGCGACAAAGCCGGTTTGCTGGAACGCTTTGACCTCGATGGCAACGGCGAGATCGACCTCAAGGAGTGGGAGCTGGCGCGCCGGGCCGCCGCGCGCGCGGTGGAAAGGCAGCATCGCGAGTTGCGTGCCGCACCCGGTGTACATGTAATGCGGGCGCCAGCCGACGGCCGCCTGTTTCTGCTTTCCAGCCTGTCGCCGCAGCGCCTCAAGCGGCGTTATTTATTGTTATGTTGGCTGCATGGGCTGGTGTTCGTGGCGCTCATGCTGGCGTTGCTGCGTTTGCAGTCGGGCCGGTTTTTAGCGTGACAGCGTTTTCGCATGAATGCGCTATGCTAAAATCCCACCCCTATGACTACCGATACCACTGCAAGCCAAACCCTGGATAAATCCTTTGAACCCAAGAACATAGAAAGCCGCTGGTACCAATTCTGGGAAGAGCGCGGCTACTATGCAGCCGGGCTGGATTCCAGCAAACAAGACAATTTCTGCATCCTGCTGCCGCCGCCCAATGTAACCGGCACGCTGCATATGGGGCACGGTTTCAACCAGACCATCATGGACGCGTTGACGCGCTATCACCGCATGCGCGGCGACAACACCCTGTGGCAGCCGGGCACCGACCATGCCGGCATCGCCACGCAGATCGTCGTCGAGCGCCAGCTCGATGCGCAAGGCGTCAGCCGCCACGACCTCGGCCGCGAGAAATTCCTCGAAAAGGTCTGGGAGTGGAAGGAATATTCCGGCGGCAGCATCACCAAGCAAATGCGCCGCCTGGGTACCTCGCCGGACTGGAGCCGCGAGCGCTTCACCATGGACGAGGGCTTGTCGCGCACCGTGACGGAAACCTTCGTTCGCCTGTATAACGAGGGCCTGATTTATCGCGGCAAGCGCCTGGTGAACTGGGACCCCAAGCTGCACACGGCTGTTTCCGACCTCGAAGTGGTTTCCGAGGAAGAGGACGGCCACCTCTGGCATATCCGCTATCCATTGGCGGACGGCAATGGCGAGTTGACCGTCGCCACGACGCGTCCTGAAACCATGCTCGGTGACGTCGCCGTAATGGTGCATCCCGAGGACGAGCGCTATGCGCACTTGGTCGGCAAGCACGTCAAGCTGCCGTTGTGCGGCCGGGAGATTCCGGTGATTGCGGACGACTACGTGGACCGCGAGTTCGGCACGGGAGTGGTCAAGGTGACGCCTGCGCACGATTTCAACGACTATGCCGTGGGCCAGCGCCACAAGCTGCCGATGATCAGCATCCTCACATTGGATGGCCATATCAACGATGCCGCGCCGGCGCAATACCAGGGCCTGGAGCGTTTTGCCGCGCGTAAGCAGGTGGTGGCCGACCTCGAAGCGCAGGGCTTCCTGGTCAAGGTCGATAAACACAAACTCAAGGTGCCGCGTGGCGACCGTACCGGCGTCGTGATCGAGCCCATGCTCACCGACCAGTGGTTCGTCGCCATGAGCAAGCCGGGCGCGGACGGCAAGAGCATTACCGAAAAAGCGCTGGAAGTGGTCGCCAACGGCGAAATCCGTTTCGTGCCGGAAAACTGGGTCAACACCTACAACCAGTGGCTCAACAACATCCAGGATTGGTGTATCTCGCGCCAACTCTGGTGGGGGCACCAGATTCCCGCGTGGTACAGCGATGACGGCAAGGTCTATGTCGCGCACAACGAAACCGAGGCGATCCAGCTCGCCGCCAACGATGGTTACCGCGGCAACCTGAAGCGTGACGAAGACGTGCTGGATACCTGGTATTCCTCCGCCCTGTGGCCGTTCTCTACCTTGGACTGGACCGGCGACGAGGAAAAGGACAAGGCCAACCTAGCCTTGCAGCAATTCCTGCCGTCCTCGGTGCTGGTGACCGGCTTCGACATTATCTTCTTCTGGGTGGCGCGCATGGTGATGATGACCAAGCACATCACCGGCAAGATTCCGTTCCGCGACGTCTATGTGCACGGCCTGATCCGCGATGCTGAAGGGCAGAAGATGTCCAAGTCCAAGGGCAATGTGCTCGACCCGATCGACCTGATCGACGGCATCGGCATCGAGGAACTGGTAAAGAAGCGCACTACCGGCCTCATGAACCCGAAACAGGCCGAGCAGATCGAGAAGCGAACGCGCAAGGAATTCCCGGAAGGCATTCCCGCGTTCGGTACCGACGCCTTGCGCTTCACCTTTGCTTCGCTGGCCTCTCCGGGCCGCGACATCAAGTTCGACCTGCAGCGCTGCGAGGGCTACCGCAACTTCTGCAACAAGCTATGGAATGCTACGCGTTTCGTGCTCATGAACACCGAGGGCAAGGATTGCGGCCTGGAAGACTGCAAGACCCAGCCCGAGGGCTACCTCGACTTCTCGCAGGCCGACCGCTGGATCGTCAGCCTGTTGCAGCGCACCGAGGCCGACATCGAGCGCGGCTTTGCCGAATACCGTTTCGACAACGTGGCGCAAGCCATCTACAAGTTCGTCTGGGATGAATATTGCGACTGGTACCTGGAACTGGCCAAGGTGCAATTGCAGAACGGCAGCGAGGCGCAGCAGCGCGCTACGCGCCGCACCCTGCTGCGCGTGCTGGAAACCATCCTGCGCCTTGCGCATCCCCTGATGCCGTTCATTACCGAGGAAATCTGGCAGACCGTGGGCCCGCTGTCCGGCCGCACCGGCCCCAGCATCATGCTGGAGCAATACCCGATCAGCCAGCCGGCCAAGCTGGACGAGCAGGCCGAAGCCTGGGTCGCCTTGCTCAAGGAAGCCGTGGATGCCTGCCGCAGCTTGCGCGGCGAGATGAACGTATCGCCCGCCGCGCGCGTGCCGCTGATCGCTGTGGGCGACAACGACAAGCTGGCAATCTATGCGCCTTACCTCAAGGCGCTGGCCAAGCTGAGCGAAGTCGAGATCATGGCCGACCTACCCGAGGCGGAAGCGCCGGTGGCATTGGCGGGCGATTTCAAGCTCATGCTCAAGATCGAGATCGACGTCGCCGCCGAGAAGGAGCGCCTGGGCAAGGAAATCAGCCGCCTCGAAGGGGAAATCGCCAAGGCTCAGGCCAAACTGGGCAATGAAAGCTTCGTGGCGCGCGCGCCGGCCGCCGTGGTCGAGCAGGAGAAAGCCAGGTTGGCGGCATTCAGCGACACATTGGCAAAACTGCAGGCGCAGCTTGTCAAGCTGAAATAAGGCAGGCCGGGCGCTGGATAAAAGGAAGTTTCATGATTACGCAACCGCAAAATCCCAGTGCCAGTGTCTTGCTGTACTCGCTTAAGGGCTCCATCATCCCTGCGATCTGGCGCAAGGTATTGTTCACGACCTTGCTGAGTTCCCTGGTGGTGGCAACCCACGGCAGGGCGGCTGTACCCCACTAAGCAGTCACGCCACTCTTTTTCTGATATGGAAGATGAACTCTTTCTGAGGAGCATTGCCATCTTCACCGACAGACAGCATTTCATGGCCGGTCTGTTTGCAAAAGGCCTGGAAATCTTTGACTGAGCCGGGATCGGTGGCGATGACTTTCAGTATCTCTCCTGAACCAACATCAGCCAGCGCCTTCTTGCAGCGCAGGATGGGGAGCGGACATTTGAGGCCGCGCGCATCGAGTTCTTGATGAAATTCCATGATCAATCCGTTTTTGTGACAAAAGTATAGCCGGCATTGGCCCAGGCCAGGGTGCCGCCACGCAGGTTATACACATTCCCGCGTTCCATGTTGCCTGCGATGAATGCCGCTGCCTGTGCGGATCGGATGCCGCTATGGCAATAGAATACCAGCGGGGTTTCCTCATGCTCGCATAATAGGCTCCCCATGCCGGGAATCACCATCATGGGCAAGTGCATGGCGCCTTCGATCACGCCGCGCGCCACCTCGTCATCGTTACGCACATCGACGAGGATGGCTTTTTGCGAGGAAAGCAACGCATGCAGCTCTTGCGCGTCGATGTCGGTGTGGCTGACCATGAGAAATCCAAACAACTGAAGAAAGAGCGCGCCATCTTACCATAACCATACACTAGTCTTTTCTTGAGCCATTGATGCGGTTGCCGCCCATTGGTAGCTAAACATGCTTGTGCTCGCGCCAAGTCAGCCATACCCGCATATCGAATTACAACTGGAGATAGCTAGGCTCCATATAGTGGTATAGCTGGTAGAACGCCTTGTTGTGGTCGTGTTCTTTCAGGGGAGAGAGTTCATGCACCACGATCATGCGCAGGAATGCTTCCGGCGCATCGCGAAAAAGTGCCGCAATGCGGATCTCGTTCTTGCTTTTCAACCTGTTGCCTTGCTTGCGGAAGATCAAGGTGTTGGTGCCTAGCGTGCCTTTACCGGGTCATGATGGCGGTATTCTCGACATTCCCACCTTGTGTGGGCAATTGGAAGGTGTGAACATACTGGCGTGAAACTCCAGAGTTTTCTTACTGGATTGATGGCAAGAGCAAGCAGGAAGTGGATATCGTCACCAGCATCGCAGACCGCCTCGTGCCGTTTGAAGTGAAATATCAGGATACTCCAATCACGCCAGCTCGCCTGAAAGGCATGCGGCAGCTGATGACGGAAAGGCAGGCGTCGCAGGGGTATGTGATTACCCAGCGCTGGGAAGATTTCAGGCGTATTCCTGTAATGAAGCCAGGCAAACATAGTAAGGAGCCTCAGGAAGAAAATTCAGCCATTGGAGAGGCCGTGGCTATTCCGGCACCCATTGCATGTTATTGGATGTCGGAGTGATTTTATCGAGAGCACATTTCGTGTGTGGCAGGCAATATATTGATAAGGAATGCGTGTAATGGTTGATAACTCATCGCAAGATTATGTGACCATTCTTGATGGAGAGTGGCAAAAGGTATGAATCAGTGGTCGATTCTCTTGTCACTGCATGCGCTTTCAATTGCGCAGACTCTAGGGCCGGAATAGGCTGAAAGATTGCTCAGGAATCGTGGGTGTTTATCAGGCATTGTCTAGTAATGAAAAAGGGCTAGCTCATCACTGAAGCTAACCCTTTGGTATTCCTTGGTGGCCAGGGGCAGAATCGAACTGCCGACACGCGGATTTTCAATCCGCTGCTCTACCAACTGAGCTACCTGGCCATACTACTTACTTATTACGTTGGCTCTTGAGCTCACGCAAGGCCAGCATTATAGCAAACTTCGGCGTTTCGTCCAGCTGGGATCGAAAAAATTCGTGTTTTATTCCCGTGGTTTAAAAAAGTTGCGTGCTCGGGTATGCTCCAGGCTTGATTTAAAAAGTAAATTTCATGAGTCACCAACCACTGCCATTGCCAGAATTTGCGATATCCCCATTGGATCACGGTCTGAAAGCCGCGCTGCAAGCCAAGATCGACAATAAAACCAAGCCGAGAGGTGCATTGGGCCAGCTTGAAGGCCTGGCGTTGCAGCTTGGCCTGATCCAGCAATCATTGACGCCTGTCCTGCAACGTCCGGCCATGCTGGTGTTCGCGGGCGACCATGGGGTGGTCGAGGAAGGCGTCAGCCCATATCCAAAGGAAGTCACGCGGCAGATGGTGATGAACTTCCTGAATGGCGGCGCGGGGATCAATGTGTTTACGCGCCAGTATGGGATGCGGATCAGGATTGTGGATGCCGGGGTGTGCCATGAGTTTTCGGCGCATCCGGAGCTGATTCGTGCCAAGGTTAGCATGGGAACCAGTAACTTCCTCAAGATGCCCGCCATGTGCCCGTATATGTGCAACCAGGCCCTGGTCAACGGTTACAAGCTCGCACAGGCGGAAGCCGATGCCGGCACCAATGTGATGGGGTTCGGTGAGATGGGAATCGGCAATACCACTTCCGCTTCGGCCATTGTCGCGGTGCTGTGCAATTTGCCGGTGGAGCAATGCGTCGGTCGCGGCACGGGCCTGGATGACGCCGGCGTGGCCCACAAGGCGGACGTGATCCGTCGGGCGATAGCACGCCACCAGGTGGACAATAAAGATCCTTCGGCGGTGCTGGCGACTTTTGGCGGATTCGAGATCGCCATGATGGTGGGCGCGATGTTGGGCGCTGCAGAACAGCGGGTCGCCCTGTTGATCGACGGCTTTATCGCGACGGCGGCCTTGCTGGTGGCGAGCCGGATAGCTCCCGCTATATTGGAGTACTGTATTTTCGCGCATTGTTCCGACGAGGCGGGTCATAAACTGGTGCTGGAGCAACTGAAGGCCAAGCCTTTGCTCAACCTTGGCTTGCGCCTTGGAGAGGGGACTGGCGCTGCGCTGGCGTATCCGCTGGTGCAGGCTGCAGTAAATTTCCTCAATGAGATGGCGTCGTTCGACTCTGCCAACATCAGCCGGCAGGGTGCTTCATGAGCCAGCAGTGGCGCTTGCTCCTTCTGGCCCTGGGTTTTTTCACGCGCCTGCCGGTGCCCGCCATCCAGAATTTTGATTCCGCCGAGCTGAACGATGCGGCACGCTATTTCCCGCTGGTGGGCATTCTCGTCGGGTTGGTGGCGGCGCTGGTATTGTATTTGAGCTTGCAAATATTGCCCGCAACGGTGGCTATCGTCCTCAGCATGGCGGCGACGGCATGGTTGACCGGCGCGTTCCATGAGGATGGGTTGGCGGATACCATGGACGGCCTGGGTGGCGGCTGGGCGAAAGAACAAGCGCTGGCCATCATGAAGGATTCCCGCATCGGCAGCTATGGCGCGATAGCGCTTTTCCTGGCTTTGCTGCTTAAATTTGCCAGCCTTGACCATATCAGGATTGAATTGGTGCCGTTCGTCCTCTTAGCGGCCCATGCCGCGAGCCGGCTTGCCGCCGTGCTGGTGATGGCTACCCAGGAATACGTGCGGGAGGAGGGCAAAGCCAAGCCTTTGGCGGCCAAGCCGTCGGTCGCGGGCCTATGGATTGCCGCAGTGTCGGGCCTGGCGCCAATGGTATTGCTGCCGGCCAGGCTGTGGCTGGCGTTGCTGCCGGTCGTGCTTGTCTGGCTCTGGTTTAGCTTCAAGCTAAGGCAGCGCCTGGGAGGTTATACGGGCGATTGCCTGGGCGCCATGCAGCAGCTCACTGAGCTGGCGTTTTATCTCGGCGTTTTGATTCTGGCATCCTGATATGTGGAGTATGTAATTGGAAATTTACCTGGTGCGTCATACGACGCCGGATGTTCTGCCCGGCACATGCTACGGGCATAGCGACATTGACGTCACGGAGACGTTTCTTGCCGAGTTCGATGCGTTGTACCCCAAGCTCAAGCACCTTAAGCATCCTGCTATTTACAGCAGCCCCTTGCAACGCTGCATGAAGCTGGCCGAGTCGGTAGCCGCCACATTCAGCCCGCGGGTGGCGGTGCAAGCTGATGCCAGGCTCAAGGAGCTGAACTTCGGCGATTGGGAAATGCAATCCTGGAACGATATCCCGCGCGGGCTGGTGGACGTATGGGCGGAGGACCATGTGCGGCACGTGCCGCCGAATGGGGAGTCCTTCCTGCAGCTTTCCCAGCGCGCGCAATCCTTTATTGCAGATTTGCAGCATCATGAACGGCCGGCCCTGGTGTTCACGCATGCGGGCGTCATCCGGGCGCTGGCCGGCTATGCGCTGGACCTGCCGCTGGTGCATACCTTCAAGCTACAGATCGACTATGCCAGCGTGAGCAAGATCATCGTGGAAGAACGGTTGACCAGGGTGGCCTACGTCAATCGCTGAGATGTCGATGCTGCGATGGTTTAAATGTGCAAGTTGGCTAGCGCCGCTGCCAGTTTCTGCCAACCGTCCGCAGGGGGCAAGCCAATCCGCAATCCTTGCCGTGCCGGGAAATGCCGCGTCCAGACGCCTTGATGCGCCAATTGCACATGCAGGTGCTCCGCATGCTCCAGCCTCAACCATTGGAACAACGCGCAGCCATTGAGCGGCGACAGGCCGGACTGCTGCAGCATATCCGCCAATTGTTGGCTTTCAGCCAGCAGCCTTGCGCGGTTATGTTCTTGCCACACATGGTTGGCCAGCGCGGTCTGGGCCACGACCCTGGCCGGACCAGTAACGGCCCAAGGTCCCAATAAATCGGCAACACGGTTCAATAGTGATGCTTCTGCCAGCAGAAAGCCCACGCGCGCGCCGGCCAGGCCAAAGAATTTCCCCAGAGAGCGCAGGATGATGAGCCCGGGCTGATGGCTGTATGCCGCCAGGCTATATTCCGGGGTGCTGTCCATGAAGGCTTCGTCCAAGATCAGCCAGCCCCCGTGCTGCGAGAGGGCTTGATGCCACTCCAGGAGCGCGCCGGGCGCAATCAGGCGGGCAGTGGGATTGTTGGGGTTGCACGCTAGCAGCACATCGGTTTCAGCAAGGATGCTCGCGTCAGGCAAGTTGTCGATTTCATTGACTTGGTGCCCTTGCTGCCGCCATGCGTGGGCGTGCTCCGCATACATGGGGCCAAGCACCGTGACGCGGCATGGTCCGCGCAATCGCGGAAGCGCCTGGATCGCGGCCTGCGAGCCGGAGGTGGTCAGCAGGTACTGGGCGCCATAATAGTTTGCCGCGATGCGCTCGAGTTGCTGGTCGGTTTCCGGCAGGCGCTGCCACGCCGATGGGGGAATGTCCGGCACTAGGTAGCCGTGCGGGTTGATGCCGGTGGAAAGGTCCAGCCAATCCTCGCGTGCAATGCCGTATTGCCGGCTGGCTGCATGCAGGTTGCCGCCGTGCTCAAGCATGGTATCCCCCGATCAATGCATACATGACGAAAATGACCAGGCACCAGAGCGCGATGCTGCGATCCACCAGCCGCACCGCGGCATGGATACTGGCAGCCGAGGCGGCTGGCCCGGTTCCAAGCGTGGGGCGTACCTTGTCCTGCCCGTGGTAGCGCGCCTTGCCGCCCAGCGTCACGTGCAGCGCGCCTGCCCCTGCCGCCATCACCGGGCCTGCATTCGGGCTGTACCATCGCCCGCCCTGTTGCCGCCAACACGAGAATCCGCTCCTGGCATGCCCGCAAAGCGCGTAGCTCAAGGCGGTCAGCCTGGCGGGAATGAGGTTGAGCAGGTCGTCCAGCCGGGCGGCGGCCCAGCCGAAATACAGGAAGCGCGGCGTGCGGTAGCCCCACATGGCATCCAGCGTGTTGGCGAGGCGGAACAGCAGTGCGCCGCTGCCGCCGAGCAACACGAACCAGAAAATCGCGCCGAAAATCGCATCATTGCCGTTCTCCAGCACCGATTCCACGCTGGCAGTGGCAATTTCACGTTCATCAAGCGTTGCCGTGTCGCGGCTCACGATCATGCCCACGGCATGGCGCGCGGCGGCCAAATCCTGTTGTGCGAGTGCGTGGTAGATCCGTAGGGCATGCTCCTTGAGGCTGCGCGCGCCAATGGAGAGATACAGCAGCGCGATGTCGAGCAGCCAGCCAAAAGCGGGTAGCCATCGCTGGGCAAGGTGCGTGAGCCAGACGGCCAAGACAAACGCCGGCAGCAATAATGCTAGCCAGGCCAGCAGGCCCAGCAGGCGCGCGATGAAAGGCGCATGTTGGCGGTTGAGGCGCTTTTCCAGCGCGGATGCCAGGTTGCCGAACCCCACCAGCGGATGCCAGCGCCCTGGCTCGCCCAGCAGCCGATCCAATAGCAATGCAGCGAGCAGCAGGGCTGGGGTTGCAAGAAAAGTAATGGGATAATGGGCCAATGACATATGCCAACACATTGATGGTTCAGGGCACCACCTCGGATGCGGGCAAGAGCACGCTGGTGGCTGCGTTATGCCGAGTATTGTACCGCAGGGGCGTGCGCGTCGCGCCATTCAAACCGCAGAACATGGCGCTCAATTCCGCCGTGACCAGCGACGGCGGCGAGATCGGCCGCGCGCAGGCCGTGCAGGCGCAGGCTTGCGGCCTGTTGCCGCATACCGACATGAACCCAGTATTGCTCAAACCGAATACCGACACCGGCTGCCAAGTGATCATCCACGGCAAGGTGCTGACCAACCTCGAAGCAACGGCCTACCACGCCTACAAGCCTAAGGCGCGCGAAGCCGTGCTGGCTTCATGGCAGCGCCTGCGCGAGCAATATGAATGCATCATTGTCGAGGGCGCGGGCAGCCCGGCGGAAATCAACCTGCGGCAGAACGACATTGCCAACATGGGCTTCGCCGAGGCGGCGGATTGCCCGGTAATATTGATCGCCGATATCGACCGCGGCGGCGTGTTCGCCCATATCGTCGGCACCCTGGCGCTACTCTCCGAGTCGGAGAGAAAGCGCGTTATCGGCTTCGTCATCAACCGTTTTCGCGGCGATATCGCGTTGCTGCAGCCCGGGCTAGACTGGCTGCGGCAGGAAACCGGCATTCCCGTGCTCGGCGTGTTGCCCTATCTGCGCAACTTGCATCTCGAAGCCGAGGATTCCGTGGCGAGAGATACGCCGGACAAGCCGCAGACCTGGCTGCGCGTGATCGCCCCGGTCCTGCCGCATGTCAGCAACCATACCGATATGGATGCCCTGCGCATGCACCCGCATGTCGATTTCCAGTTCATCGAGCTCAACGAGCCGGTGCCGCCAGCCGACCTCATCATCCTGCCGGGCAGCAAGAACGTGCGCGGCGACCTGGCAGTGCTGGAGTCCCACGGCTGGCGCGAGAAAATCTCCCGCCACCTGCGCTACGGCGGCAAGCTGCTGGGCATTTGCGGCGGCTTTCAGATGCTCGGCCGCAAAATCCACGACCCTCATGGCATCGAAGGCGATGCGGGATCCAGCGACGGCTTCGGCTGGCTGGAGATGGAAACCACGCTCACCAAGGAAAAACACCTCAAGGAAGTCAAGGGCAAGCTTACCTTTGCCGACGCTACCGTGATTGGCTATGAGATTCACATGGGCGTCAGCAACGGCCCAGCCTTGAAGCGGCCTTTGCTCTATATCGGTACGCAGGCAGAAGGCGCACTGTCCGAAGACAGCCAGATAGCGGGCACTTACCTGCACGGCCTGTTCGACCATGCCGAAGCGACCCGGGCCTTATTGGATTGGGCAGGCTACAACCAGCTTAAACAGACGCAGGAAGAAATCGCCCATTACGATTACATCGCCGTGCGCGAGGCCAGCCTGGAGCGGCTGGCCGATGAAGTGGAGCAGCATCTGGATTGGAGCAAGCTGCAGCCATACCTGCCTTAAAGCGAAACGGACAACTATTTCGCCTCATGCATTTGGCCTGAATTTGCATTAAAATGAGAACAATTCTTATTTTTGGCTAGGCAAATGTCTATCGACCAGGAGCGGCGATCGCTGCAACTTCTTTATACCCACCATCATGGCTGGTTGCAGGACTGGTTGCGGCGCAAATTGGGCGATGCGACGGATGCGGCAGACGTGGCGCAGGATACCTTCATGCGCATCCTGACGGCGCCGGAGCATATTGCCGAGAAAAAGTCAGGCTGGCAATTGCAGGAGCCGCGCGCCTACCTTACCGTGGTGGCAAAGCGCTTGGTGGCCAACCTCTACCGCAGGCGTGCCCTGGAGCAGGCCTATCTCGATTCCCTGGCGCTCATGCCTGACTTGTCCGCGCCTTCTCCCGAGCACCGGCTGGTGATCCTCGAAACCCTGCAGCAGATCGACAGCATGCTCGATGGCTTGCCTGCCAAGGTGCGGACGGCATTCCTGCTGGCGCAGCTCGAAGGCATGACTTACGCCCAGATCGCTCAGCAGCTGGCAACCAGCGAACGCACCATCAAGCGCTACATGGTGCAGGCGATGGCGCGTTGCATATTGCTCTCCGCATGACGGCAATGAATGAAACGATTGCCCTGCAAGCGGCGGAATGGTTTTTCCGGCTGCAGGAGCCTGAAGCCACTGAAGCAGACCGTCAGGCATGCGCTGTATGGCGCGAGGCGGACCCCATGCACGAGGCCGCCTGGCAGCGGGCGCAGCAGGTGAGCGCCACGTTGGGAGCATTGCCAGGCAAGCTAGCGCATGCCACCTTGCAGCGCAGCCACCTGGAAAGCCGCCGCCGCGCGGTCAAGACCTTGGCGTTGCTGGTTGTGGCAGGGACGGCCGGCTGGCAGGGCTGGCGCAGCGAGCCTGTGTGTCTGCGGTTGGCGCAATACAGCACGCGCACCGGGGAGCGCAGGCAAATCCAGCTTGCCGATGGCACTGCAGTTCACCTCAATACTTCCACCGGCATCAATACCATAATGGATGCCAACCGGCGCCTGATAGCGCTGGAAACGGGCGAAGTGCTGATCCAGACCGGCAAGGGCCAAACGCCCGCGGGGCATGCGGCATACCATCCGCTGGTGGTCGCCACCCGGCATGGGCAATTGCAGCCGCTGGGCACGCGCTTCATCGTGCGGCAGTCTGCGGAAGAGATCCAGCTTGCCGTGCTGGAAGGCGCGGTGGAAATCACCACGCGCGAGGGCGAGCGGCGCGTGATACAGGCAGGCTGGCAAACGCGCTTCAATGACGAGGCCATCATGCCGCCTTCGGCAGTGGCGCCCAATGCTGATAGCTGGACGCAAGGCATCCTCCATGCGCGCGAAATGCGCCTCGCCGATTTCGCCGCCGAACTAGCACGCTACCGGCCGGGCGTGGTGCGCTGTGCGCCGGAAGTGGCGGAGCTAAAGATTTCTGGTGCGTTCCAGCTTGCCGACACTGACCAGGTATTCGCCAGCCTGCCCATGGTATTGCCTGTGAGAGTCAGCTACCTCACGCGGTATTGGGTCACTTTCAATGCGCCCAGTGCCGGAGCTTGATATCCCACGGCAATATAGCCAGAAAATTTTCCAATTGTTGTCCCCTTTGCCGATCTGGCGTGTGAAGTGAATTGAAAGCAATTCTTATTCATATTCACTAAAGGGGAATTCATGCAACCGCAACATCAACGCCATCTTCTGCGCCAGGCGGTACAAGGTGCGCTTCTTATTTTTGCCATGACCAGCACTGCCTTGTGTTCTGCTGTTACTGCATTTGCAGAGGAGCATAGTCAAGCTGGCAAGTATCATGTCAAGGCTGGCCCATTGGAGCAGGCGCTCAGTGAGTTTGCAGGCGCTGCAGGCGTTAGTGTTACGTTGCCGCCAGCGCTGGTGGATGGTAAAACGAGTCCAGGATTGAGCGGTTCTTATAGCGTGCAGCAGGGGTTTAATGCACTTCTGGCCGGCACTGGCTTGCAAGCTGTCAACACAACAACGGGTGTTTATCTGTTGCAAAAAACCCAGACAGTTTCCGGCGAAAAGACAAGCGATGCAGCAACACTGCCAGAAGTGCAGGTCTCTGCTGCCAGTGATAAAAACACCATGAGCGAAGGAACGGGTTCCTATACCGTGCAATCATCAGCGGCCGCGACACGATTCAATCGCTCCCTGCGTGAAACGCCGCAATCAGTCAGTGTCATTACGCGTCAGCAAATGGATGATCAAGGGCTAACCAATATTGCGGATGTATTACAGCAGACGCCAGGCATTACCGTGAATCGTGAGAATACGGAAGGGTATAGTTTTTACGCACGAGGCTTTCAGGTAGAGAATTTCCAGTTTGATGGAGTGCCCAGCTTATCCAGTGATGGAGGTAATGTGCGTGATAACTACAGTATCACCAATGCTGCAATCTATGACCGCGTCGAAGTGCTCAAAGGGGCAACTGGATTATTGAATGGTGCGGGTTATCCCTCAGGTGTAATTAATTTTGTTCGTAAGCGTCCAACGGCCGAGTTCCAGGGACATCTCATGCTGGGGGCCGGCTCGTGGGATAACTATCGTGCTGAACTGGATTTGTCAGGGGCATTAATTGAGGATGGCCGTATCAGGGGAAGGGTAGTCTCTGTGGTGCAGGATCAAGGCAGTTTCATGGATTATGCGCGTAGCGAACAGAATATTTTCTATGGCATCCTGGAGGCTGACCTGACTGAGAAGACCAAACTCTCGCTGGGACTAGACTACCAACAGAACAATAACGATGCGACTACCAACTCGCATTTGCCGACCTTCTTCACTGATGGGTCGATTGCCAAATTTAAGCGCGATACCAATCCAGCAGATAAGTGGGCGTATCGCGATCAAAAAACCCAGCGGATATTTGCCGACCTAGAGCACCGTTTCGACAACGATTGGGTAGTCAAAGCAACCGTGAGTCATCGAGACTATACTTCCAGAGAGCTGATTTCAGGGATGGCAAATCCTTCTTCGACTGGCTTGATTAACGTAGTGGATCATAGCGCTCCGCACGGTTTCTACGTTGGAGGAGCAGCTAGGTTTAACACTAATACCAAAGAAAACGGCATAGACCTGATGGCTAGGGGTGAATATTCTCTGTTCGGTCGCAACAATGAATTGGTATTCGGCTACAACTTTGCCAAGACCGAAGCCAAGTCACGCCGCTATGATGGTGATACGGACAGCACGATCAACGATGTCTTCAATTGGAATAATAATGCTACTGAACCAAGTCGTTTTGAGTGGTGGATTACCCATGATGTTGATGTGAAGCAGAATGTATTTTATGCAGCTACTGCATTAAAGTCTACTGACTACCTTTCCGTGATTTTCGGTGCGCGCGTCACCAATTATGAATGGTCTTTGCTGAGCAACAACGCTCTGCCTAGAACAGCACTATATGATACCAAGGTCAGTGGCGAGGTCACACCCTATGCCGGTGTGACCTTGGATGTTGATTCACATCATTCTGTGTACTTCAGCTACACTGACATCTTTAAACCGCAGGCGTACAATTTCAACGCCGCAGGCCAGCAGCTTGACCCATTGACCGGTAAAAGCTATGAAATAGGAGGCAAGGGAGAATATTTCGATGGTAGGCTGAATGCCAGCATGGCCTACTTCCAGATCAAACAGGATAATTTTGCCATTCTGGATCCTAGTGGTGCGGCAACGCCTACTGGCGGCTCAGCGATGATTGCAGCCAAAGGCGTTGAAACCCGGGGCATAGAGCTGGAAATGTCCGGTGAAGTGCTACCGCGATGGCAAGTGCTGGCAGGTTATACCTATCGCCATTCCGTGGATGCCAATGACGAACGTGTGAGCACCAATCAGCCGCTCAGTTTATTTAGATTTGCTACTAGCTATCGCTTTCCCGGTGTGCTTAACAAACTATCAGTGGGGGGCAACTTAAATTGGCAGAATGGTACTTATTTCAACTTTGCTGCGAACAATGCTACTTGGAAGTTTGAGCAAGATACCTATGCAGTGGTGGGTATCAATGCTGCATATGACATCAATCCCAAGTTGAAAATGCTGCTGCAAGTGAACAACCTGTTCGACAAGCATTACTTCAGCGGTATTGGCAATTACAACACTGTGTTCTATGGGACGCCACGCAATGCAATGTTGACGCTGCGCTATCAGTTCTAAGCATTATTAGCACTGCAAATTCAAGCACGCCCTTGGGCGTGCTTTTTTATTGATGCTGTTTTTGCATGCATGCCATTTCTTATTTTTGACGATGAGGAAAAATCTGTCATCCGCAAGTCTTTTTGCTATTATACGTTTCGTATACATAATATTTACCAGGAGCAAGCCATGGGCATCGTCAAGATTTCCGACTCAATGCATGAGAACATCCGTTCCGCGAGCAATGCGTTCAGCCGTTCGATCAATTCCCAGGCGGAGCATTGGTTGCGCGTAGGCATGCTGGCCGAGATGCATCCGCAGTTGAGTTATACGGACATCTGCCGCTTGTTGTTGCAGATCGAGCAGAGTGGGGGCGAGGTGGGCAATGCCCTGAAACCGGCCGGGGGCGATGTGGCTTCCGTGATCAGTCTTAAGCGGACTGTGTGATGGGGGTTGTGCTGCATGGGGCGGATGATGTTGCAAAGGCGCGCATAGCCGGGCAAATGGCTGCCCAGGTGCTTGCCATGGTCAAGGAGCATGTGGCGCCGGGCGTGACGACGGAAGATCTTGACCGCATTTGCCACGAATATATCGTGCATGAGCTGAAGGCGATTCCCGCCAACCTTGGCTACAGCGGTTTTCCCAAGACCATCTGCACATCCGTCAACCATGTGGTCTGCCATGGCATTCCTTCCGGGAAACAAGTGTTGCGGGATGGCGATATCCTCAATATCGATGTCGCGGTCATCAAGGATGGCTGGTATGGCGATACCAGCCGCATGTATCTGATCGGCAATGCTGCGCCGGAGGCGGGGCGGCTGGTGCAGGCTGCCTATGACGCGATGCGGGCCGGCATTTTGCAGGTGAAGCCGGGCAATACCCTGGGCGACGTGGGATATGCAATCCAGCAGGCGGCACATGCGCAGGGGTTCAGCGTGGTGCGTGAATATTGCGGCCACGGTGTCGGCCAGGTCTATCATGACGAGCCGCAGGTGCTGAATTACGGTCAGCCGGGCAAGGGGCTCAGGCTCAAGCCTGGCATGATTTTCACGGTAGAGCCCATGGTCAATGCCGGCAAGGCCGCTACCAGGACATTGCAGGACGAGTGGACGGTTGTGACGCAGGACAAGGGTTGGTCGGCCCAGTGGGAACATATGGTGGCAGTGACCGAGGAAGGATTTGAGCTGCTGACCGATTGGCCGGATGGGTTGGGACCCTATCAGGAAATTGCATGATGCGATCTCCAGCTTGCATGTCTTTTTATGGCGCTTTGCGTGCCTGGGAAAAACTGATGGGCATGGCTGCTGCCGTGCTCGATCAGGATGGCGTGCAAGCTGGCATCCGTTACCAGCACGCCTTGGTGCTGGCCGAGGAAATGCTGGAGGCATGCAGTGTCGCAGGCGATGACGAGGTCGCCCAATACGGCGATGCGGTGGTTGCGGCTTATGTCGTCGCTCAACATAATCTCGCCGATATTTACCGTAGGAAAAATGCGCAGGCTTTGGCGGGAGGGCATTACCAGGAAGCTTTTCAGCGCTTGGATGCCTTATGTAAAGACGTGGCCGCGCCTGAAGGTTTGCGCCTTTTCGCGGCCAGGCACATGACGCGCGCATTGGGCGAGTGGGCCGCTCACCAGCAGCAGTGTGGAAACTATCCAGCCAGTACAGGTCAGCGTATTGAGCGGCCCAATTGACTGGCTGGATTTTTGTTGGCCGGGCTTATTTGGCGCTGGCTGGCTCGTCGATTTTCTTGCCTGCGTCCGGACCGGACCTCAATGTATAGATATCGTCGATATGGATAAGGACCGCGAATTTCGGCGTTTTCATGCCGTTCTTTTCCGCGAATGCCAGCGCATTGTCATAAGGCGCAGTGCCTGCGCTGAATAGCTCGGGCGTGCCGACGATGCGGTAGCCATCCAGGGCGGGGCGGTCAATCACGGCAATCGCCATTTTCGAGCCGTCGCGTATGTTCTGCAAGGTCTGGCCGCCGGTGTTCTCATTGTAGATCAAGGTCTGGTCGTCATAGACCCGCAGCGAACGCTTGGGGCCTATGTCCGGCAGTCCATCCTTGCTTACCGTGGCTTGAACCGGCAGTTCCTTGGCCAGCATGGCCTTGATTGAATCGTTGAGTATTTTCATTTGTATTCCCTAGTATTGCGCATTGCTTGGTTAAAAAACCGGATAACTAGCGCATCATATCAAAAATATACGTTTCGTTTATATATTGTATATTATCTTGGCGGGACACAGTGCTTGCCGGCATGGTTTAATCTCACCTTGCTTCAATGACCGGAACAGCCCTCATGACCGTTGCACAAACATCGCCAGAAACCAGGAAAACAAATGACCCAGGCAAGAAGGCCGGCATCATCGCCTTGTTGTTGTCTGTCTTCTGCGTGCCGTTGCTTGGTGTCGTGGTGGGGATATTCGCCCTGCTCAAATCGCGCGCAGCGGGTCAAGGCAATTTGTTTGCCATCCTCGCCATTGGCATCAACCTGGCCTATACGGTGCTGCTGGTACTATTCCTGGTCAGCGCCAACTATGTATCCAAGGGAAAAGCGGAGCAGCAGCAACAGGAAGAGGCGCTTGAAGCGTTGGCTTTGCAGCGGCATGGCCCCGTGGATACCGACCGTATCGCCCAGGAGCTGCATGGCAAGCTGGAAGCGTTCCGCGAAACGCATGGCGCCTACCCTTCCTACGGCCAGTTGCTTTCCGAGCGCGGCGCTTTGGCTTTGACTGATGAGCAGCGCGAAGTGCTGGTGAATACGGCGACACCTCGCAGCACGCGCGTGGGCTTCCAGGCCTGCGTGGCGTCCAACGGCGTGGGCAGCGGCGCCATCCTCAGGCCGGGCTCAGGCAACCCGCCGTTGGTAGCTGGCAACTGCACCAACATGGCGGCTAGGCGCGAGTAAGACGGCGCCAGCCCATGACCATGCCTGCGGCGGTTAGGATGACGCCGCCGATCGAGAACAGGATCACGACGATCCAGCGCGGGATCTCGGCATTGTCGAGCGGTGCGAAATCGAGGCGGTGCAGCGCCGCAAACAGCCAGCGATAAGTGCGGCTGTTATTGTCCTGCGATGCCACGATGCGCGTGGTGGCCGGGTCGATGTAATAGCTGGTGGCGGAAATGTCATCCAGGTCGATGCGGATGACCGGAGAGGCAGCCTCCAACCGTTTGCCGTAGTAATACCTGTCGCCATGCTCCAGCCAGGTGGCAGCCTTGATCCCTGCATGCGGCAGCATGCCTGCCGCCTGCGTCGTGAACGCTGCCGCCGCGAACGGGGCGAGCGGCGCCCCGCTGGCGGCGTCCAGCATCCAGGTGCGATGCTGTGCAAGGCCGAGCAGGATAGGCCTGCCAGCAAAATATACCCATTCAATCTCGCCAATTTTCTCTGTAGCGCCTATCTGCGCTGGCAATGCCGGCGGCGGCCCGTCAGGCGAGTTGCCTGCCCAATGCTGCGATTCTTCCGCGCTCAGCTTCCTGGCTGCGAACATGTCGAACGGCTTCATCGACAGCCAGCCGCTGAACAGCCATGTCAGGCACAGCAGGCCTGCGAGCAGGCCGGAAACATGGTGCCACTTTGCCCAGCCGCGATATGGCGTCATGCGGCCTCCCTTGTAGCGGCGACGCAGGCGCAGGCGGTCTATCCCCAGCCAGATGCCCATCAGGCTCATCGCCGTGGCGGGGAACGACAGCCACATGACGACCTGACGCCAAGCCTGGGTATAATCGAAGCGGAGCGGAGTGAAATATATCCAGTGGATGACGGAGCCCAGCCAGTTCCAGGCGCGCTCGCTACGCGAGGTATCCAGCACGACTTCGGCCGTGTGGCTGGACAAATACAGCACATTCCCGTTGCTGAAAGTCACGCGATGCAAAGGCCGGTGGGCATGGAGAGAGGACGAGATCGACCATTGGTCGCGCTCGATCAATTCTGTATTGATGATGGATGCGCCAGGCAGGAATGCCTGGGCAGATATGCGGACGTCATTGGGCGTGACGCTCAGCTTCTCGCCGCTGTCTGCCCAGACGGAGTGCCAAGTGTCCTGGTATAAGGCATGGTAAAGCGGCCGCCCATTATGCATGGCAAGCCGGAGCTTGTCCGGCTCCCCGCCTAGCATGACCCCCACCTGGGCCGGCGCTATGCGCACCAAGCCAGGTGCAACCGCCTCCAGGCGAGGAATCCGTTCTTCCTGCATGAGCTTGGGGTAGGCCACGAACAGCATGACCACCCCGGAAATGAACCAAAGCAGCACCAGCACCCCAAGCGCTATCCCCAGCCAGCGATGCCAGAGGTGGAGGTTGCGCATGGTGAAGAGTTTCATGGTGCCGTACGTACTCAGGAGCCTAGTAACGGAATTCCGCAGTCAGTTCGAGTTGACGCGGTGCGCCGATGATTTGCTGGGTGCTGCCGTAGGCCAATGCTGCATAGAATTTGTCAGTCAGGTTGCGGATATTGGCGCGTAGCGTCATTTGCTTGTTGACATGCCAGGCCGCGCTTGCGTCATACACGGTATAGCTCGCAAGGGTAATCTCATTGGCATTGTTTGCATAGCGTTTGCCTACATAACGCGCACCTATGCCAGCTTCCCATTCAGATGCCTGATAATAGAGCCAAGCATTTACCACTTTTTCTGGGACATTGGTTGGGGTATTGCCTGCGCGTGAAATGCCGGTGCTACCTTCTCTCAACTCATCATATCTCGCATTCAATAATGCAGCATTGAAATCCAGACGCCAGTGTTCAACAGGGTACAACGTGGTGGAGAATTCAATTCCTCGCGAGGATTGTTGACCGCCTTGCACGGAAATGGAAGGGGTAACGGGGTCTTGGGTAATGATATTGTCCTTGGCGATATGGTAGGCAGCCAAAGACCACTCTCCCTTGAGGTTCTGCAATGCTTGTTTGATACCAATTTCGGCCTGACGTGAACGTGTCAGGTCGAATTCGCCATTGGCAAGGTTGAGTCCCAATAGGTTTGTGATCGGATCGGTTCCTCGACTGGTTTGGGCGTAGAGCGAAGTATCTGCAGTCAAGTCGAATACTGCTCCGACTCTCCAGGTTTCAGGAGTGAATTGTTTGTCACTATCTGCTGCGCCACGATAGTCGCGCCGTTCAGTATCAATGTAATCGCGGCGTATTCCGGCAACCAATTTGAGGCGGTCGGTTGCATTCCACGCATTTTCAAGGAAGAAAGCCTGTTGCTTGAGATCTGCATCGTAATTGCGCAAAACTGAAGTCGTGCTGAGGAAAGTGCCGGTATATCCAGCTACAGGAATGACGTCAGTTGCGCTATTGCCGGAGTTGCTTGCATGCCGGAAATCGGTTTTTGAGATTTCCCATCCTGCAGAAAAACGGTTCAAATTACCCCATAATGTGTCTTCGTGAATGATTTCCAGGCGATTGCCAATTTGCTTCTGGGAATGTGTGATGGCGAGAAAAGTACCCCTGCTTACTGTCTGGGCTATGGGGTTCAGGGTATAACTTTCCGCATTCTGCCATTCGCGGTCAGATTTGAACCAATAAGTTTCATTACGTAGTTTCAGACGCTCTGAAATTTCCCACTCAATCTTGGCACGTGCGCGCGTATCCTCAAAATCCATTTTGTTATCGGCGACGTTGTAGTTCTTGCTACGAAGAGAATGCGTGATTTTTCCATAGCGCAGAGGAGACCCATAGTTTGCGGTAGGGGAATCTTCTGCATGATCCAGAGTAAAGCCAATTCTGAGGTTGTCCGTAGGTGTGAACAGCAATGAAGTCATGAGTTTTTTGCTGTCGTAATCACCACGGCTGATATAGCCGTCGCCACCTAATACGGACGCATCAATACGGAATGCGCCGATTTCGCCAATGGCACCAGTGCCGCCCAATGCTGCACGATAAGCGCCATAGGAACCAGCACCAACGAGCGCTTCAATGGATGTTTCACGGCTTGCCTGTTTACGGACGCTATTGACAATGCCACCTGCCGCACCATCGCCAAACAATACGGAGGCCGGGCCGCGCAAGACTTCGATGCGTTCATAGCCCCATGTGTCGGATGGATAGGTCAGTGTACCTGCGCCGGTCATCAGTCGCACACCATCTTCTGCTTGTGCTACTGAGTTGTTGCCAGTAAAGCCACGAGATGAAAATGCCTGGCCATTGCCTGGAGTGCTGATATCAGTAATTCCCGTTGTCCGCGTCACAGCTTCACGGATAGAAATGTCGCCGCGTTGGCGGATTGTTTGTGCATCTAGTGTTTCAACACTTGCGGGGGTTTCTTTTGCTGTCAGTCCCAGGCGGCTGCCTGTGGTGTTTTTCTTTTTCAGGTTAAGTCCAGGCTTGTCTTGTGTTGCCTTGACTTGTACTTCTTCCAAGGTAGCATCTTCCGCCAGCGCCCCGCTGGAGAATATGGCCATTAAGGCTGTTGCCAGGATGTAGTTGCTATTTTTCATTATTGCTCCCAAATTGATGGTTCAGCATGACAAACTGTCATGTGTAAATCAGCCATATGGTCGGAGCAGGGAGAGAAATGCATGCAAAGCGGCTGCAACGGCAATTCGACCTGAGGCGCCAATGGCAACCCAAGTCTGCAATGCATCAATAATGTCGAATGAAAATGGTGAACATTCGCCGATTCCAGGACACCCCGCCCTTGCTCGAACAACATAGCTGACTTGCGGCAGGTCTCCTGACTCTCGGGTCATCGTCTTGTTTGTAGCCTTCCCAGATTATTATCCAGTGGCAAGAGTGGCAAACAGACTCACCGATTACAGTTGCGGGGGCAGTTCCGGATTACGATCGTCGTGTCTTCACCGGATTCCCTATTATTCTCCCTGACGGTGGCAGGGAGAAACCGTAAGCCCAGAAATGTTAATTTCTATTCGTTGTTAAATCAATCAATATTAGCTCCCGGAAAGAGAAGGAAAAGTTGGCGTTTTTTCATCCGGATACCAGAATTTCGCATGGCAAGCCTCGCATGCCTGTTGGATATGCTCTCCGGCACGCATGAGGTCGTCCGGGTCTTTCTTGTCAATGGCAATAATGGCCTCATACACCGCAGTGTGAAGCAGGTGCGCACTTGCAATGAAGGCTGCCCGATCCTTAGCGATCGCCTGTTCGATGTGTTCCGCCCCTAGCTCTACGGGATGGGTGGATGTTTCCGCCCCTTCATGGGCTACTTTTCTGCCGGTGATTAAGAGCAGGTTGGCGGCTTCTGCCAGGGTAATGGCGTGCTGGCGCACTTCGGCCCATTCCTCGTCGGTCTTGGGGCTGTGTTCTTCCACGCCTTTATCGGTAATGATGATGGAAACGGAATTCCACACATGGTCGGCATTGGGGTCGATGATCGACAGCATGATTTCCTGCAAGGAGGCGCCAGGTTTGAATGCTGCTGCTTCCTCCTTCGCGTCAGGCTTGTTGCAGCCGGCCAGATTAAGCCCTAGTGCAATAAGCAATCCAATATGCAGCAGGAAATGGAAGGGCTTTTTCACCATTAGACAAAGCCTATGAAGCGGCCTGCAAATGCCACGCCAAACCATAAGACGAGAGTCAACACAGCAGTGAATCCACCCAGCCATGGATTCGGCTTCTCGAGCCGGGTGACGATGCGATAAAGCGTAAACTGGAAGAACAATGCAGCAAGGATCAGGTATAGCTTGATCCAGAATACGGGATTGTCATGATAGTGCAAGGCCGCGGGGATGAAGATCAGCAAGCCTGAAAAGAGCAACAGGCCCAAGCCCAGCCAGATCAGCCGGTTGCTTTCCCGAGCGAGTTTAGGCAATGGTTGTTGATAAAGGCTGAAGCGAAACAGCCGCAAGCTGACGAGCACAATCGGCGCCAGCAATAGGATAATGCCCGCAATATGAATGATCTGGGCCACGGCCCACAGCATGCGGTCCTGTTTTCCGATGAAAACACCGATGCTGCTGTTCTGGATGGCGTTGAATAGTTCGAGACTGGTCATGATGGCTGCCGTTGGAATCCGGTTAATAGCTAAGGTAAGGAATCAGGCGGCCGGTAATGACGACCAGGCTCCACAGGATGAGCGATGCCCAGGCGCCAAACTTGACCCCGGCCGGAATGGCGGATGCACCATGACCCCAGTCATGCGCATGACGGCCCCATTTGAACTCGAACCATGCGGCATTCAGCCCGGCCAAGGCGATGAATGACAATTTCCACAAGAAGACTGGCAGCACGATGAGCTTGGGCGCCGCGGCTGCAAACAGCAGGGCGCCGGTCGTCATGGTCGCGGCAAAGCCGCCGAGCAGCCAAGGCCGCAATTGCTGGAGTATTTGCGGGATCGGCACATTACGGAACAAAACGCCGACAAGGCGCAAATCGATGAAAAAAAGCAGCCCTACGGAAAGCGCAAGTCCAATCAGGTGTACGCCTTCGACAATAGGAAAGGCAAAAAGCGATTCACGCAGGGAAGTCCCGATTTCGGAATCGTAAAGCAGTTCTGCAAAGGTTAAGACTGACATTGTCGCCTTTTAAATATTACATCGTGTTTCCCAGGCGGGATGGCACGATCGTTGAACAAGCGCTTCATGGGTGTATGTAGCGCAATGGCCTATTGGTTGGCAGCGGCCCCCATGCCGAATGCGGCATTATTTTCCGCACAAATACGCTCATCGCTTTCCACGATGATTTCCCTGCCCTTATGCTTGGCATGGCGCGTCTCGAAATGCCAGCCGTTGGGTTCGTCCCTCTCGGTCCATTTGCGCGCCGGGATGGTGACGGTAAATGGGCGGGTATAGACAGTGGGATCAGTGAAAACGGCTTCATAGTTGTAGCGATTGCCGTCAGGACTGAAGATGAAGCGTTCCTGGATATGGCCGTTTTCACTGATGAATTCGCCGGTACGCCCGAACAAGGCCTTGCCGTTGTGGTTCTTGACGTCCACCACCAAGGTATTGCCTTCCCAGTGCCCGCGGGAATCCCCATTCCAGAGCTTGATGTTGTCAGGCAGGTGGGGCTTGTTGTCCAGGTGGATCAAGCGGGTGCCGGATCCGAAATAGAACAATACATAACCCGGGTATTGGCGGATTTCGTAGCCATGCCAATAAAAAGACTTCGGGATGCCGCCCGGCGCGCACCTGGCAAGGGGCTCCACCCATTGTTGCTCTACCGGGTCATGGAAATGCGCCTGGAATTCCTTTACCTTTTCCAGGGCCCAGGGCTGGAAAGGCACTTCCCCACTGGCGGGATCGCTCACGCGGCTAGGCGCGCGCTGGTCGCGAGGCGTTTTCGGCTGCCGGCCGGAGCCGGGAATACCGCCTTGCGGGTCGGTGAAGTTATTATGGTTGGCGATGGTATTCGACCAAAATCCCTGTACATTCGGCTGGCCGTCCGGGAGGACCGGACCGGTCCATTTGCCGGAGGCGATCTTGGGGAATGAGCTTTCCTGGTCTATGCCGCTATTGTTTTGGCGGGGAGCCGGCGCCGGTTCGCTTTTTTTGTCTTCCGCCATGCCTGTCAACGAAAGCAATGACAAGGCGCTGATGACAATATATGCAGCGGGTTTGAGGCTAGGTTTCCATGGATTCATGCTGAGTTACCTGTTCTGTTTGCTATCCCGGGTTACTTGCTATCGGGCCTGGGCGGATAGTATTGGTCGTAATCCAGGGTGAAGCGGTAATCCTCGATCAACTGGAAATTCTTTTCGCGGTGACGATGGAGGATGACGCTGATATTGAATGGCCGACTGAATACTTGAGGGTCTTCCAGCGTGGCCTTGTACTCAATGGTGTTCCGGTCGAGGAATGTCCAGCGTTCTACCACATGCAGGGCATCGCTGTGGAAATTGCCCGCATTGTCCAGCCAGGTCTTGTCATTGAAGTGCTTGACGTCCACCACAAGGGTGTCGCCTTCCCAATGGGCGCGCGAGTCCCCCAGCCAATAATCATTCGGGTCGTCAGGGTGTTCCGTGCCATTGGTGAAAATGGTGCGTACCGAATGCCCGAACTGAAACAGGACGGTCAAGTCTTCCGGCCTCTGCAGGATTTGAAACGGTTCCGGATAATAAATGCCCCGTGGCGTGCCTAGTGTCCAGCCCTTGGTAGCCGGGTTGGCAGTGGCGCGCGCTTCAAAATTTTTCTTCTTTTGCTCAAGCGCCTTGGGCAAGTAAGGGATGAAGTTTCCTTCTACTATCCCCGGGCCGGGAGGCGCGTCGATGCGCTTGGCATGAGGCTCGATGTCGTAATTGGCGGCGCTGGTCGTTTGCCAGATGCCGGAAAAATCCGGTTTGCCCTTTAACCTGGGAATATCATCCTTCGCCAGTGCATGGCTGGTGATGAAAATCAGCGAAACAAAAGCCAGCGATGCCAAGCGCTTGAAACCGGCTACGCCAGCGGCTGCAAAAATGCTCAAGAAATTTCTCCTAAATTCTGATCAATTGCTGAAGAAAAACTGCTATTGAGAAACTTCTTTTGCCGTTGGGGCATCCTGCGCGCCGCCAGTTTCAAACGAGCGGCCATCAGTTAAGGTTGTAATGACGGCATAGCCAAACGCTTTTCCGCTCTTGGCGCGATAACCCTTGATGGTGACCTCGGTGCCAATCGGGAGGGTGGATTTAGCCAATCCCTTTTGCTTGAGGCTGAACGGCGTGCCGAATTCAAATCCCCAGTTGGTGACGGTTCCCGAGCTATCCTGGACATCCAAGAATAGCCAGCTATGAGGGTTGACCAGCTCCAGCTTTGTGACTTTTCCTTTTACCTGCACCGGTTGATTGCTATCGAATTCGGCAGAAAACGCATGGTGGGCATTGGCTGGGGTAGAGGCTAGAACAGCATAGATCATGGTCACGCCGAGAGAACTGGCTAATTTCGAATTCAGTAACTTCACTGAACACTCCTTAAATAAAACTGGTTGCGCAAGATACTGCTTGATGCATGGGCGGAAAGCCCATGCAAAGTCTGAGATATCGTGTGCATTTATCATGCCAAAGCTGGCTTTCAGAGCCAGTCATATCAAGGTGAGTATTAAGTGGTTGATCTGGTTTGGTATGTTTGCAGGATGAGCCCTAAGAATCGAAGGTAATAACTACTCAATATGTTTGATATTCAACAGAGTTTGTGTGGAAATCTGTTTGGATTTGTACAGTTGTTCGGGAGTGGACAATGAATAAAAAATGCCGGCTTACGCCGGCATTGATACTGCAATAGAAGATTAAAACTTGTTGCGCAAGACGACACCTATGTATCGGCGCTGACCGAGACCGTCATAGCCAACAGGGGAGTTATTGTTATAGGTATTGACGCTGGTGGTATATACCTTGTCAAAAATATTTTTACCTACGACATTGAATTCCCAGTTATCTTTTTTGCCGCCAATGATACCGAAGCCGGCATCGGTGACAGAATAGCCAGATTGTTCGCCAAATTCTGAGAGCAGATTTTCTACGTTCTGTTTGGAGCGGATAACGGTGCTGAAGAATGCTTGTGCCTTCAAGTCACCCCAGATCGGTTGCACATAATGAGCACCAATAATGCCGGTGAGTTTGGGCGCACCAACAATTTGCTTTCCTGTATTATCGCAAGAACCTAGACGAATTTCTGCTGGGCAAGTGGCAGTATCCCAATCGGTGTATTTAGCACGATTGTATGCGGCTCCAAAAGTAAAGCTGAGGCGGTCGGAGTAGAGGTAGCCTCCTTCCAACTCAATGCCAGTTGCTGTAATTTCAGGAATATTACCTAATTGAGAACGAAAGCCTGAAGACTGGCTTAGATCGACGACGCTAGTGGTGGCTTGGTAGCCCTTGACTATAGTGTGATAAACGTTTGCATTAAGCTGCAACCTACGATCTAGAAATAAACCTTTAGCTCCCAATTCAAAATTGACCGATTTCTCTGGATCGATAGGAACAACTGCCCCAGTGTTTGAGTTAAATGAAATTGCCGGTGATTTTTCGCCACCTGCGGCAGAGGCATAGTACATCAGGTCATCATTTACTTTGTAACTAGGACTAACCAACCACGAGTAAGAGTTATCGCTCAACTCATCTGCTGTTTGTTTTGTATAAGAAGTCCCTACTTGGGCGCTACGAATTGCAATAGCATTTGAATCTGTTAACGCATCGCCACCTGTACTCCATTTTTCGGCGCTATTGTTTTTGTATTCATAAGTTTTTCTTAAGCCTGTGGTCAATGTTGTCTTGTCTGTCAAATGCCAATTAATTTGGCCAAATAAAGCATAGCTATCCGTTTCCGGAGTAAAGCGCGTATTAACGCGTACTTTATTAAGGGCTTGCTGTAATAAGGCAGGTGTGGCTGCTAGATTGTTATATTGAACATCGGTGGCATAAAATGCACCTGCATCTAAACCATAGGCGGAGCGATTGGTTTGGGATGTTTCACTATGTAAATAGAAGAAGCCGACTTGATAATCAAGTAACTTGCCAATGTCAGAAGTCAGACGGAACTCCTGAGAATACTGTTTATGATCAACCAGAGTACCACCTTGCGCAATATCAAAGCGTGTCTGCTCACTATCATTGACGGCATCAAAATTGTATCCACGATATGCTGTAATTGAAGTAAGAGTATAGGTGCCGATATCCCAATCTAATTTGGCAGAAATACCATAGTTCTTGGTAAGCAATGGCTCGGCTTGTCCAATATCAATTTTATCTTTGGAACCAATGATTGGTACATAGCCTCCGAAATAACTGCGTGCTAATCTTGAGCTATAAGTATGATTGTTGGGAGTATTTGTCCCTGGCCTATACCTTGCTCCTCCGATAGTGTAATTAATTGGATCGTCTTGGAACGGCTTCGTGTTGCTGTATTCGTTTGACTCGGAATAATCCAGGCTGATCTTTGCCCTAAAAGTTTCTGTTGGCGTAACAAGAAGCTGGACTTTTCCTCCATACCGGTTACGCTCGTGGAAGCGCTTGTCAGCGATGGAACCTTGTTGCGAGTCATTGATGTTTTCAATATCGCCTTGTTGACGATCAACAAAGAAGGAAGCGCGATAAGCGATCAAATCATCAACCAATGCATCGGAAATCGAACCACGTGCACGCAATGCCCCTGGAAAATCACTACCGTTCTGATTGGCTCCAACTTCGGTTTCAAGATAAGCCTGCCTAGTAAAGGTAGGTTCCTTGGTAACGTAGTTAATTGCCCCAAGGGTAGTGTTCTTGCCTTTCAAGGTCCCTTGGGGCCCGCGTAGCACTTCAACACGATCTAGATCGGTAAAGTCCTGGTAAGTCATACCGGGCAGGCTCAGGAAAACATCGTCGATAATGACGCCAACCGCTGCTTCTAGGGATTCATCGCCAGTCGATTTGCCTATACCGCGAATGGAAATGCCAGAGCGGCGTGCATTGGGCGTGGTAGCGGTAAGGCCGGGTGCTACGCGCGTCAAATCGTCAACCGTGAAAATACGCTCTCGATCAAGTTTGGGAGCACCGATAACAGAAATCGGGATAGGCACGTCCTGGGCAATTTCTTCACGGTTACGCGAGGTCACTACCACAACACCTAGTGCTGCGGCGTTATCCGTCGCGGATTGTTCCGGCTGTGCCACGGAGGCGGCCGGTGCGACGGCTACGGGTTGAGGCTGTGCGCCGGTTTCGGTCACCGGAATGTTATAGCGCTGCTTAAGCTCGTTCAACTCCTGGATCAGTTTTGCATTCTCTGCTTGGAGAGTCTCCACGGATTTCGGGTCGTTCTCTGCGGCCGTTGCATAGTGCGGTACGCCGAGCAGGAATCCTGCCGCTACGACAGCCGGTGCACCGATGTGTGACAGCAGTTTGGCTATAGGCTTTTTACGCAAATGCCCAAGCTTGGAATAGTTCGACATCTAACAATTTCCCCTTTTGGTTACTTTAAGGATTACAGGGTTAACTCTGAGGGCAACATGCATGCCAAAGATGGGCAGTCAGGTGATGAGATTTTTTAACGCATTGATTTTTATATGCTTGATCGGAAATCCTAATGGAGGGATGTTAGGGGCGTAAGAGAGGGGGCTGTTGATAAATGGCCGATTCTGATCATTTGGTTTGGTGATTAATCAACATTTATATCGAATTGTGTTGCCTGGAGAGCAGCTGGTGACTGGCGTGGGAGGTGCGGTTGATGGGGCGAAACTGCCTGAAGATCGCTTATGTGGATGATTATTAAAAAATTATTAAATATGACAATAGTGGAAGCTCGGTAAAGGGGAGGGTTGGCACATAAGCTGCTATTCAGTTGGACTTCCATACTACTATTATTGATTGAAGGAAATCTATGAGAGTTCTGCTGAGTGTTTTATGCATGGCTGTTACATTCAATATTGCTCTGGCTCAGACCGCTGATGAAGCGAAGCCGGCTGCCCCGGTTTATAAAACCAAGAAGCTGGGAAAAGCTGAGATCGATCAATTATTGGCGCAGCCGGAGAAATTGGTGGTGATTGATGTGCGCCGTCCTGACGAACTGACAAAGATCGGCGGTTTGCCTGTCTATTTAAGTATCCAATTGGCTGATCTGGAGAAATATCTGGCTTATATCCCCAAGGATCGTAAGGTCGTGACGGTTTCAAATCACGCCGGCAGGGCCTTGAAGACTGGAGATGTCTTGATCGACAAGGGCTTCAATGTGGCAGGAGCGATCGGCGTCCAGAACTATGAAGAAGAAGGTGGCAAGCTGACCCGCATTGAACCACCCGCAGCTGCACAAAAATAAATCGTCTTTAGATTGCCTGTGTCCCCGACGGTCGGGGCGCAGGCCGCGCCTCTGCTGTTTCTCAGCCAACACTATGCAATGCATTATCTGTTGATATATCAACAGATGCCTGGTTTTCTTGATGTCCGCCATGATGGTGGCATGCATTGATTATTAAAAATTCTAATTTATGATTCAGAAGCTTATTCCGAATCCCTCTCCCGATGGTTCCTTCAACCTGGTTACGCATGCAATGCTGGCACAATATCTGCTGTTACTTTCAAGTTGATGGAGAACCATTGTTCCATTGACATCTAAGAAGCAGAACATTGGATTCTAATTATTCCCGATGCGCACAGAGGAGCAAGCATGGCACGTAAAACAGCAAAAGATTTCCCGCCAGAGGCATTGAAGGCATTCGATCGTTATACCCATGGCGAAATCAGCCGGCGGGGTTTCCTGAATACTGTGGCCAAGTTGGGCGTGGCTGGCTTATCCGCCGAGGCGTTATTGTTTGCACTTTCTCCCCAGTTTGCAGCGGCTGAGCAGATACCTGCGGATGACAAACGCATCCAAACATCATGGGTGGAATTTCCTTCTCCCAATGGCAACGGCAAGGTAAAAGGATATTTGGTGAAGCCTGCCAAGGTAGAAGGCAAGTTGCCAGTTGTGCTGGTGGTGCATGAGAACCGGGGTCTCAATCCCCATATTCAGGATATCGCCCGCCGTGTCGCGCTGGATAACTTCATTGCCTTCGCGCCTGACGCATTGGCGCCGCTGGGCGGCTATCCCGGGGATGAGGACAAGGCCCGCGAATTGTTTGCCACGCTAGACCAAACCAAGACCCGCGAGGATTTCATTGCCGCTGCCACGGCACTAAAGAAACTGCCAGAAGGCAATGGCAAGCTGGGTGTGGTCGGTTTTTGCTACGGAGGCGGCATTGCCAATTTTCTGGCGACGCGGCTGCCGGACTTGGACGCTGCCGTGCCGTTCTACGGCGCTCACCCGCCCGCGGAAGATGTTGCCAAGATCAAGGCGCCGCTACTGGTCCAGTTGGCGGAGCAGGATGAGCGCATTACATCCGGCTGGCCCGCGTATGAAAGTGCGCTCAAGGCTGCCAATGTGAAATACCAGGCGTATATCTATCCTGGGGTTCAGCATGCTTTCAACAATGACACCACTCCGCGCTATGACGAGGCGGCAGCCAAGCTGGCCTGGCAACGCACCATTGCATTCTTCAATCAGCGCCTCCGTGCTTGAGGGGGCTGGTTGAAAGTGAAGCGTAGCAAGTTGTTTAACACCATCGCATGGGCAGGTTTCCTGTCCGCAGCAGTTGCGCTGAATGCAGCGGAAAATACTCCACAGCAGCCTGCCCCTGGCGGGTTGCCGGGTATTCCCCTGGAGCTGGCCCAGGAGGCGGCTCGGGCAAGCATAGAATCATGCGCCCGCAAAGATGGGCTCATCGGGGTCAGCATCATAGATAGCGCAGGCGTACTGAAAGTATTGCTGGCCGCGGACGGCGCAACGCCGCGAGGCGTGAGTTCCAGCACGGCAAAAGCGCAAACTGCGCTGGCTTTCGGTGTTGACACCAGCTATTTGCACGAGCACGTCGAGACGGATAAGGCGCTTGCGGCCAGGGTTGCCGGGAATCCCGCATACAACAGCCGTCCTGGCGGCGTATTGATCAAGGCAAACGGGCAGGTGCTGGGAGCGATCGGCATAGGCGGCGCCAAGATAGATGAAGAATGCGCGCTTGCAGGTTTGGAAAAGATACAGTCCAGGTTATGAACAACAGGTCGAGCAATCCGCAAACGATGAGCCCGGTGGTCCAATGGCTGCTGGTGGCGATGCTTTCGCTCGCGTTTTTTGGCGAAGCGCTGGCCGACGGGCCGGAGGCGGCTACCGAGCAAGTCAGGGCCAGGCTGGTGGCGTCGGTGGACGCGGTGCACGCGGGCGAGGAAATCACGGTAGGCGTTAACCAGCGCATCATCCCGCATTGGCATACCTATTGGATTAACCCGGGCGATTCCGGCATGTCGACCTCGATCGCCTGGACGTTGCCGGAAGGCGCGCAAGCCGGCGATATCATCTGGCCCATCCCCAGCCGCTTCCAGGTCGGCCCCATTACCAACTACGGCTATTCGGACGACGTCACCTTGTTGGCCAAGATACGCGTGCCGGAATCCGCCAGGCCGGGCGACAATTTCCCGGTGACGGCATTGGTCAACTGGCTGGTATGCGATGATGTCTGCATTCCACAGGAAGTGACATTGACGCTGCCGCTGAAGGTAGTTGCGGCAGGCGTGGATGGCGGCAAGGGCAGCGATTTGATTGCCAAGTCCTCGGAGAGGTTGCCGGTCGAGAGCCCTTGGGCATTCAATGCTTATCACCAGCAACAAGGTCCTTTGCTCAAGGTGAACGGCAAGGTGCTGGAGAACGGCAGCAAGGTAGAAGCGTGGTTCTTCCCTGAAGAGTGGGGAAGGGTATCCCATAAGGCTGCGCAACCCAGGCGCGTGGATCCGGAAGCCCTGTTGTTGCAGTTGACCGCGGGCGACAATCCCTTGGGCGAGGGAGAGCTATTGAAGGGTGTGCTGGTGCTCAGCAAGGAGACCAACAACGGCAGGCTGGCTCAAGGGTATCGAGTGGAAGTCAAGCTGGAGCCTGCAATCGCCGAAACCATCGTGGATGACGGATCGGCCGCTGATAATCCGCTGCTTGCCGTGACCGAGGATATCGGTTTTTATTCCGCCCTGGCGTTCGCATTGCTCGGCGGCATCATTCTCAATCTGATGCCTTGCGTATTCCCGGTCTTGTCGATCAAGGCGCTTTCCCTGCTGCACCATAGCAAACTATCCCAGGCCCAGGTGAAACTGCAGGGCTGGGCCTATACCGCCGGGGTGCTGTCCAGTTTTGCCGTCTTGGCGGTTGCGTTGATTGTGCTCAAGTCGGCAGGCGGCCAGATTGGGTGGGGATTCCAGTTCCAGTCGCCTATTTTCGTTATCTTGGTTGCCTACCTCATGTTCGCGGTGGGCTTGAGCCTGTCCGGATTGCTGACCATCGGCAGTTCGCTGAGCGGCATCGGTTCCTCCCTAGCCGACAAGCCCGGATACAGCGGCAGCTTCTTCACCGGCGTACTGGCGACCGTGGTGGCAACCCCTTGCACCGCGCCTTTCATGGGCGGAGCGCTGGGCTATGCGATCTCCCAGCCTGCCGGAGTGCTGCTTGCCATCTTCCTGAGCCTGGGCTTCGGCCTGGCGTTGCCATACCTGTTATTGAGCCATTGGCCGCGCCTGCAGCGTTTCCTGCCCAGGCCGGGCATCTGGATGGAGTGCTTCAAGCAGGCGCTGGCCTTCCCGATGTACGGCGCGGCGGTATGGCTGGTTTGGGTGCTGGCGCAACAGGCCGGGCCCAATGCAATTGCGCTCGCACTGTCCGGCATGCTGGCCATCGCCTTGCTGGCCTGGCTGTATGAGATCACGCGGCACGGCAGCGAGCGCGTACGCCATGTTGCCAATACCGTTGCGGTACTCGGGTTTGTGGCATTGATCTACGGCAGTTACAGCGGCATCCAGTTGTTCGCCTCGGTCAATGCCGCCGTCGCTGCCGATGCCGGAACCGTCGAGAAGAATTGGGAAGCCTACAGCCAGCAGAAGCTGCAAGACTTGCGGGCGGAAGGCAAGCCGGTCTTCGTCAACCTGACTGCCGCATGGTGCATTACGTGCCTGGTCAATGAGCAAGTCGCATTGAGCCAGCGCAGGGTGGTGGATGCGTTCAGCAATTCCGGTATTACCTACTTGAAGGGCGACTGGACCAACCAGGACCAGCAGATCACGCAGCTGCTCAAGCAGTTCGGACGCAGCGGTGTCCCTTTGTACATCCTTTATCCCCCCGGCAAGGAAGCCAAGCCGCAAGTGCTGCCGCAGATTCTGACGCCGGAAATCGTATTGAATGCAGTACAGAAGTTGTGATCATTCACTAGCCATTAACCTAACTAATCGAGGAGATCATCATGTTATTACGCCGTTTACTGAATGTTGCTATTTGTGGTGCCAGCCTGGCCTTTCTCCCAATGTCGGCACAGGCTGCTGCCGATATTGGCAAGGCTGCTCCTGCTTTCTCGGTCAAGACTGCCACTGGGGAAACATTGAGCCTCGATTCACTCAAGGGAAAGACCGTGGTACTGGAATGGACTAACAATGAGTGCCCTTATGTCGTGAAGCATTACGGTAGCGGCAACATTCCTAACTTGCAGAAGGAAGCGACTGCTCAAGGCGTGGTCTGGCTGCAAGTGATTTCTTCCGCCCCTGGCGCGCAAGGCCATGTCGATGCGCAGACCGCGCTCAAGCTCAACGCGGACCGTGGCGCTGCGCCCAGCAAGGTATTGCTCGATTATGACGGCAAGGTTGGCAAGCAATACGATGCACAGACGACCCCTCATCTTTACATCATCAATCCCGAAGGCGTGCTGGTCTACAAAGGCGGCATAGATAGCATCGCGACAGCCAAGGTGGAAGACATTGCCAAGGCGGACAACTATGTCAAGCTGGCGCTTTCCGAGCTCGCGAGCGGCAAGAAGGTTTCGCATGCCGTTACCAAGCCTTACGGATGCTCCATCAAGTACGCGAGCTAGGCATTAGCAGCTTGTGTTCGCAAGGTCGGGTTTCCGGCCTTTTTATTTATCTAAATCGCTAACAAAACCCAGCTAAGCGATTATGGTAGGGCAGCGCAACAATGCCAGAAGGATGTTGTTAGTGACTCTATGGCTATCGGCCAAGCACCTTGATCGTATGCCCCATGCATTCCACCACCTGGCCTGCGCGGATTTTCGCGGTCTTGCGCGTTTCCGGCTGACCGTCCACTTGCACCAGCCCTCCCGCTACCATGGCCTTGCCCTGGCCGCCTGAGTCGGCGATGCCTGTCAGCTTGAGCAGGTTGCAAAGTTCGATATAGTCGTCGCGCAGCGTGAATTCCATGATGATGCCTTGAATTGAATGCCTGCGATTACACCATGTTTTGCATGGCAATGAAACGAGCAGGGCGGGTGTTTCGCGTAAAATGGCATCAACCCATTCAGGAAAGTATTCCATGCAAGTCGATGCCCAGTTCGGCCCAGCATTTTCCCAGGCGATGCAGGCCTTTGATGCACGCAATGCCCAGGACCCCAACCAGACGCTGGTAAACGGCGTGGCTGTTCCCAAGGAATTGGCTTACGCCCGGCGCATGACGGAGATGTTGCAGCGCTACCGTCCGGATGCCTCCGAGGCATTGCAATTGGCCGCGCGCTGCCAGCATATCGAGCGCTGGATCTTGCCGCGCGACGCCTACCCGATGACCAAGCCGGGCTATCACCAGTGGCGGCGCAAGCTCAAGCAGTACCATGCCGAAGTCGCGCGCGAGATCATGCAGCAGGCCGGATATGACGAGGAAACGATACTCCGCGTGGCTGCATTGGTCAGCAAGGAAGCGCCGCTGGCCGATGCCGAGATGCAGGTGCTGGAGGACGTGGTCGTGATGGTGTTCGTCGAATATTACCTTGAAGAGTTCGTCGGCCAGCACCCGGAATACGATGTGCCGAAATGGAAGGATATCCTGCGCAAGACCTTGCGCAAGGTATCTAAAGCCGGGCACCAGGCCTTGCTGACCCAGGTGAAATTGCCCCAGGCGCTGGTGCCGCTGATCCAGGAAGTGATGACGGAGGAAGGCTGGCTGTGAGCCTGCGTGAGCGGCAGCTTGCTTTGCCCGTGGGGGAGGCATTGCTCAGAATAGTCCTGCACGATGTGCTGGTGCAGTTGACAGGCCTGGAGGCAGGCAAGTTGCGCTTCCGTGTCCTCGGCTCGGCCAATTCGGACGAGCCGCCTCTTTATCGTTTGTCGGAGGTCGTGTTGGATGAGCGGCTACAGCCCGATCACGACCTCATCGTCGAGCAGGCCATTGCGTTGTTTGCACAATATACTGGCGCACGCGTCATTAGCCTGAAACGTTAGGCTTTCAATGCCAGCGGCAAGCCCGCCGCAATAAAGCTGACCTTGTTGCAAATGGCTGCTACTGCTTGGTTGAGGCGGCCCGCCTCGTCCTGGAACTGCCTGTTGATTTCTCCCAGCGGCACGATGCCCATGCCGACCTCATTGCTCACCAGCAGTATCTTGCCGGGCAGTGACGGGAGCGCATCGAGCAGGGCGGCGCGTTCGCGTTGCCAGTCCACGCCTTCGGGCGGCGCGCAGTCCGGGCAGATGCACTGGGCCAGCCACAGCGTCAGGCAGTCGACGAGCAGGCAGCGGCCCGGCGCGGCCTGCTGCTGCAAGGCCTCCGCCAGCTTGTGCGGCACTTCCATGGTCTGCCAGTGCGCAGGGCGGCGTTGCTGGTGCTGGCTGACACGATGGCCGAATTCGTTGTCGTACACCTGGGCAGTGGCGATATATACCACTTCCAGGCTGCTTTCATGGGCGAGCTTCTCTGCATAGGCGCTCTTGCCCGAGCGTGCGCCGCCGAGGATGAGGTGGTGGTCGTGTGCGTTCATGTTCAACTCCAATGCTTGCTGTGCGCCTGGCTCACGCCCCAGCGCTGCATGATGGCTTGCAATTGCGGCAGCCCATGCTGGATGGCGGAAGGGCCGGGCTGCAGGATGTCGGCCGACTTGATTTCATGCACCTGCCCGGATCGCACGGCGGGAATGGCCTGCCATCCCGGCCGGGCCAGCACGTGTTCCGGCTGGAATTTCTTGCCGCACCATGAGCCGATGATGATGTCCGGCTGCCGCCGGACGACTTCGCCCGGGTCGGCAATGATGCGCTCCTTGGCGGACTTGCAGGCGGCTAATTCTGCAAAGCAGTCGCTGCCGCCCGCAATCTCGATCAGCTCTGCCACCCACTGGATGCCGCTGATCAAAGGATCATTCCATTCCTCGAAATACACCTTGGGGGCAACAGGCAGGTAGCGCGCGGTTTCGGCAGCTTGCTGCATGCGCTGGCGCAATCCGGCAATCAGTGCGTTTGCACGGTCGGCGGCATAGGTCAGGGCGCCCAGCGTCGCAATCATGTCCAGGATGCCTTGTACCGAACGCTGGTTGAACACATGCACTTCCGTCCCGGCGCGTACCAGGTCGGCGGCAATATCGGCCTGCAGGTTGGAAAAGGCCAGCACCAGGTCCGGCTTTACCGCGAGAATCTTCTCGATCTTGGCGCTGCTGAATCCTGAAATCTTGGGTTTTTCCTGCCTTGCAATCGCCGGGCGGGTGGTGAACCCGGAGATGCCGACGATGCGCTCCTGCTCGCCCAGCAGGTACAGCACTTCGGTAGTTTCCGCCGTCAGGCAGGCAATGCGCCGCGGGCCTTTCATTCGCTGTCTATCCAGCTGTTTTCCATCATCAATTCCGACAAGGGGCGTTCCTTGGCCCAGCCTTCCTCCACCAGCATCGGGGTTTTATAGAATTCGTCGACATGGCCCAGGCAGAGGATGGCGATGGGCTTGGCGCCTTCGGGCATATTGAGCAGCCTGGCTAGCTTGACGGGGTCGAAGATGGACACCCAGCCCATGCCCAATCCTTCCGCGCGCGCCGCCAGCCAAAGGTTCTGGATGGCGCAGGCGACCGAAGCCAGGTCCATCTCCGGCAAGGTGCGGCGGCCGAAGATATAGCGCTCGCGATGGTCGCACAATCCGGCCACCAAAAGCTCGCCGCATTGCATGATGCCTTCCACCTTCAGGCGCAGGAATTCCGACTCCCGCTCGCCCAGCGCATGGGCGGTCTGCATGCGCTCTTCCTGCACCAGGTCGTAGATGGCCCGGCGTACTTGATCGCTGGTGATGCGGATGAAGCGCCAAGGTTGCATCAGCCCGACGCTGGGCGCATGATGCGCGGCGTCCAGCAGCTTGTGCAGGATTTCCGGTTCTATCGCGCCGGGCTTGAAGTGCCGCATGTCGCGGCGCTGGTGGATAGCGCGGTAGACCCCGGCGATCTCGGGCTCGGTAAAGGCGAATTCGTTGCTGGACATTGCGTGATTGGAGCGAAGTTGGATATTCAAGCAGCCAGTATAAAGCGATTAATCAATTGGTGGCGGCTTACCCTCAAGGCTGGGCTGCCGGATTCTCGATC
Organism: Methylobacillus draconifructus; assembly: GCF_045984355.1. Taxonomy (NCBI): domain Bacteria; kingdom Pseudomonadati; phylum Pseudomonadota; class Betaproteobacteria; order Nitrosomonadales; family Methylophilaceae; genus Methylobacillus; species Methylobacillus draconifructus. The sequence continues at coordinate 68,609 of NZ_JBJQII010000004.1, forward strand.
AATACCAGTTTGCCGGTCTTGGGGTCGCGGTAGACCTGCCCGACAGCCTGATATCCGCTGCCGGCGGCATTGCTGCTGCTCGTTTCTGGTGCCTCGATTTCCTTGCCTTGCTCGATTTCCTTGGGTTTGACCAGCATGGCCTGCCCTCCGGCACTTAAGGCAGCGAGCAGGCCGCAGGCGAACACCAGCATCACGTCCACCAGGTTGACCAGGCTGGCGCGCGGGTCTTCGTCCTCATGGTCGAAGCGGCTTTTCAGGCGCAGCTTGTTTATATTGGCCTTGCTCACTGTTGCGACTCCAGCGTTTCCAGCACGTCTTCGTACCAGCGGCGGCGCAGCTTGCCGACCACCAGGCCGATAATGCCTGCGATCAGTCCCAGCACCGTGGCGTCGAAGGCGGTAGTGACCGCTTGCGCCAATTGCGCAGGATTACCCTGCCCGAGCGCGGCCAGGCCAGGTCCGAGCGGGATGATGGTCGCCATCAGGCCGAGCATGGGCGGGATGCGCGACAGGAGGTCGGCGCGTTCCAGCCGGTGGCGGGCCAGCTTGACCACGGCATCGGCATTGCCCGAATTGCGCATGGCCTTGAGGCCGAACAGGCGTTCGCCCACGGCCAGCCCGGCTTCCAGCACGGCGATAATCACGCTGAGCGCCAGGATGGCGATGACCGGCTTCAACAGCCAGGTGATCGCGTGGTGCAGGGTGTCGAGTTCAAATGACATGATGATGTTCCGTCCTGTGTATGGATTACAACTTTGGCTTGCGCGTGCCGAACCAGAGCCCGGCGGCGAATACAGGCAGCAATGCCAGCCACCAATACCAGTATTCCTGCACCGACTTGATGGCGACCTCGAAGGCGCGCTGCGGCGGTGCTGGCTTGGCAGACTCGGGTTGCGGTTTCGGCTGCGCAACCGGTTTGGCTTGCTGCTGTTGCGCCGGTGCGGCCTCTTCCGGCGCAGGTGCGGCCTGCTCTGCCTCGATTACAGTCTGCTCCGCAACCGAGGCACCTGCATCCGCATAACCGGGCGTTGCGTCGCCGCGCGCCTTGGCCAAGGTTTGCTGCAAGGCGGCGGCAGTATCGCCGTCGAGGTATTGGCCTAGCCATTGCCACATCGGGTGATTGGGCGAGGTATGCCCGCTGCCGGGCAGGCCGTTCTTGTTGACCAGCCTTGCCAGATCGCCGCCCAGTTGGCGCAAGGTCTGTTCATCCGCATGCCAGAAGCCTTTTTCCGCGGCCACCATCATGATGGCGAGCATGTGCGTCTTGACCTGCGCGTTGTGCTTTTGTTCGAGGAAAGGCTTGAGCCCGAGCTGCAGGTTGTCGTCCATATAGACTTTCTTCACCTCGTCCCAGGCCCAGTCCTTGATGATGTCTGGGCGCGTGACCTGCCAGCCCCAGAGGTTTTCCATGAACTCCTGCCCCATGGTGCGCGCGCCCGCATAGCCGTGCTGCATCAGCGGGCGTATCCAGGCCGGGTTGAGGTAGCGCCCGCGCAATTCCATCAGCAAGGCAGTTTCCAGCGGGTCGTCGCTGAGGTTGTCCGGATCGGTGTGATTGAGGATACGCGCGGTGGGGCGCTTGCCGGTCACGGTTTCAGTCGCGAGCGACAGGCCGCCGAGGTAGTCGAAGGCGTCGTTGTTGTCCATCAAGCCGTAGAGGTTGGAGGCGCGGCCGTGATAGGTGTTGGCGATGCTGGTGAGCGCGGTCTTGAATATATCCTGCGCGGGCTGGCCCTGGGCATCCAGCCCGTAGGCGTGGCCCATGCGCGTGAGATAGGCCTGGCCGAGCTCGCTGCGGTCCTTCCAGGTGCCCGAGCGCTCGGTGAGGCGGTTGACGCCGGTGCCGTAAGCGCCCGGCGCGTCGCCGAAAATGCGCCACGCAGCCTCGCGCCCAGCCTGCGGCAATGCCATACCTTGTTGTTGATGCGCCTGGGTGCGGCGTATCCACTGCAAAGCGACGCCGTTGCCCGAAAGCGGCTCGTCGCCTTCCGCCATGCCAGCACCCAACGGCGACAAGGCTTCTTCCAGCGCAGGCTGCAAGGCAGGATATTGCGCCCGGATGGCCTTGGCAGAAGCGGCGAGCGCGAGGCGGCCGCCGGTATCTATCCATTGCATGAGGTTGGGGTAGAGATCGCGGAACAAGCCGGAGGTGGTAACGATCACGTCATGACGTGCAATCCCCGGCTTGAGCTGCATGCGCTGCACGATGCCGCGCGCGTTCCATTCCGGTTCTATGCCCATCAGACTGAGGATGAAGCTCACCATTACGCCCTCATCACGCACGGCGTCCGATGCCCAGAGGATCACGCCTTCGCTGTCCTGCACGCTGTCGCGCTCACGCACCTTGGCGGCCATGCTGGCGCCAATTTGGAAGCCGAGGCGGGTCGGCAGCACGTCGCCGTCCAGTGCATGGAAGTTACGCCCGGTGGGCAGGGCATCGGGCGAGCGCAAGGGATCGTTGCCCTTGCCGGGCGGCACGAAGCCGCCTTCAAGCGCATGCAGCAGGCTCTGCATTTCCAGGCGCGGCGAGGCCGCCAGCTTGTCGCGGGTTTCCACGCTGACGCCCTGCTCATGGCCGCGCGCCATGGAATCCAACATCAATGCCAGCGATTCTTCCGGCCAATCCTTGCCGAAGATATGCAGGCCATGCGGCATGAATTTCTCCTGCAGTTTGGTCAAGTAGTGGCCGATTTCATGCGCGAGCAGGTCGTCGTCGGTCTGCTCGTAGCCGATGCCGCGCACTTCCAGCACGTCGGCCATGCTGGCTTCCAGCTCGGCGCGCAGTTGCAGCGCTTCCACCAGGCGGCGCATTTCGCGCGCGGCCTCCACCTTCATGGTTTCGGAGCTGGAGGATTCGTAGCTTTCCACCACCTGGCGCAGCTCCAGCAGGCGGTCGTAGAGCGGCGTCGAGGTCAGCGGCGGCGTGAGGTGGTCCACCATCACGGCTAGGCCGCGGCGCTTGGATTGCGTGCCTTCGCCCACGCCGTCGACGATATAGGGATAGATGCCCGGCAGGTCGCCCGCGATCAAACGTGAGTAATCGCTCGCTGCCAGCCCGACCGCCTTGCCGGGCAGGAATTCATAAGTGGAGTGGCGGCCGATATGCACCAGTGCATCCGCCTTGAACACGCTGCGTAGCCAATGGTAATAGCCCAGGTATTGGTGCGGCGGCGGAATGGTGGTGTTGGCGTGCAGCAACTCCTCGTCCACTTCCCAGCCACGCGGCGGCTGCGGGCCGATGAAAATGTTGCCGAACTGCACGCCGGGAACCAGGATCTGGCGGTCATGCACCATGACCTTGCCCGGCGCGGGCCCCCAGCCGCGCATGCCCTCGATGCCCAAACCTGCAAGCCGGGTTTTCTGCAAGGCCAGCGCGTTGCAGTCGGTGTGCTTTTCCAGGCATTGCAAATAGCCGTGGTTGAGCGTCTCAAGCTGCTTGAGCGCATTGTCGCGCTGCGGATGGTCCGCGCCTTCGAGCAGGTGGCGCAGCTCGTGCATGGCCTTGTCGAGGCGGTTGCGCGCGATGTCGATCTCCCCGGCGCGTTGCGCCGCCACCAGGTCGGCATGCAGCTTGCCGAGCGGGCCTTCCACCATCTCCCCGCGCACTTGCGCAGGCAGGGTGCCGAACCAGTTGAGGTAGGCGGTAGTATCGAGCTTGTTGACGTGCCGGCTCATCTCGGCCAGTGCGGCCTGGTCTTCCGGCAGGTTGACGCCGCGCTCCTGCATCAGGTCGAGCAACGCTTCCGGCGACGCGGGCAATTCGCCGGTGTCGTAGCCCGCACGCTTCAATGCATGCAGCATCTCGAATAACGAGGCGGGCACGTCGAGGTTGTCCGCGCCGATGTTCTGGCGGCCGGGCGGATGGTTGTAGTAGATCAGCGCGACCTTCTTCCCGGCGTTCGGCTTGCTACGCAACTGCTGCCAATTGATGCTGCGCCTGACCAGCGACTGCACCTCGGCAGGTAAAATCTGCGGCAGCTTCAGTTCGACACCGGTCAGCTTGTCTATGGCGGCAGGTCCGGCGGCAGCCACCACCAGCGGCTGCGAACTGCCCTGGATTTCCGGCATGGCGACGCGGTATTGCACCGAGTTGATCGGCAGGCCGTCTTCCGAAAGCTGCCAGGCATTGGCACCGCGGTCGGTCAGGCGGATGGCCTTGTACACCGGTACGTCGAGCTGGCCCAGCAGCTCGGTCACGGCCTCGCGGCCCTCGGCGGCGCCGACGACAAAGTCCTGCAATACCACCAGCCCGCTAGGTGCGGCCGGCGCAAGCAGGGTTTTCAGGTTGGCGATGGCGTCGCGCGAAGCCTCGCCCCAGCGCGCCATGATGGCGATGCAGGGCTGGCTCTGCTTCTCGCTTGCGGCACAGATGGCATCCACGGGTTGCGGGTCGCTGGTGCTGAGGTCCAGCACGGCAAGCACAGGCTGATTGTTGTCTATCCTGGGCCGGCTGACTTCCCGGCCGCCCTGGCGCAATCGCATCAGCGGCTCAGGCTGTATTGCAGGCAAGCTGGCGGAAGGGTGCAGCAGATAGCGCATGAAAGCGCTGAAGTTGCCGTTGCCTCCCGCCTGCCAGAGGTCGTGCAGGCCCAGCCATTGCCGCGCGGCAGCGTGTTGCTGCGCGAGTTTGGCGATTTTTTCAGAAAGATTGTTCTGCGTCAGCGTCAGGCTCTTGGCATGGGAAAAACTGCTGACGGCTTCCCCTTGCCAGCGGCTTTGCAGCGAGAGTGCGCTTTCGCCGTTGAAGGCGATGAAGGTACGCGGCTTGCTGGCGCCAAGCTGTTGCAATTGGCTTTGCAGTTGCTGAGATGCCTCGCCGTAGACCGCCACGGCAAATACCGCATCGGCGTCGCGCAGCCAGCGCTGCAGGGTCTTGCTGTCGGCAGCGAGCACCTGGGATTGCGTGCGCAGGATGATGCGGTCCTGCTTGCCGGATGGCTGCAGGGCTTGCTTTGCCGCCTCGGCCGCGGCAGGGGCGGTGCGGTCGGACACCATGCCGAACAACGTGGCGGCCTGGACAGGTGCCTGGCTGGTGACGAGAACAATCCCGAGCAGGGCTGGAAAGAAATGCTTCATGAGGCAAATAACCGGGCAACTGCCGCAGGGTTGGATGGGAAATAGAAATGCAGGTAGCTCGCCGTGAGGCTGCCGTGGCGATAGATAACCTCGCCCGGCTTGCCGCGCTGGGTGATTGCCTGTGCGTAGGGCGTCAACGCCGTCTCAAGGCTGGAGTAATGGAAGGTATGCGCATGCAGCCTGCCTTCCGGCAACTCGGCGAATTGCACGCCCAGCCCTTGGAAGCGCGGCTGCATGCTGCAATTGCCCGGCAGCAGGCCGAAGCCGGGCTGCTGGTTGATACTGTCCGTCACCGCCATCATCCCGCCGCATTCCGCCAATATCGGCAGCCCTTGCCGCCAAGCCTGCTGCAAGGCCGTGCGCATGGCTTGGTTGCTGCCTAGTTGTTCAAGATGCAGCTCCGGATAGCCGCCCGGCAGCCAGACGGCGTCTATGCCTGCCGGCAATGCCTCGTCATGCAGCGGCGAGAAGAAGATGGTGTCCGCCCCTAGCGCATGCAGGCAATCGAGGTTGGCGGGATAGATGAAGCAAAAGGCTTCGTCGCGCGCGATGGCGATGGTCTTGCCTGCGAGCAATTGCTGCACATTGTTGGCAGGGGGGAGGGGCGCGAAAACGGTTTCAGGCGGCAAGGGCAACGGGCCTGATTCCGTCAGCAACGCCGCGGCCTGCGCGATGCGCTGCTCCAGGCCGTCGATTTCATCGGCGCGGAACAGGCCCAGGTGCCGTTCCGGCAGCGCAAGCGCTTCCTGTTTCTGCAATGCGCCCAGCCAGGGAATATCCGTCGGCAGGCTGTCGCGCAGCAAGACGCCATGCCCGGCGCTGCCGATGCGGTTGGCGATCACGCCTGCGGGGATCAGTTCAGGCCGGTGGGCAAACAGCCCCGCAGCCAATGCGCCGAAAGTCTGCGCCATGCCGCTCGCGTCGATAGCGAGCGCAACGGGGAGCTGGAACCGTGCCGCGATGTCGGCGCTGCTCGGGCTGCCGTCATACAGGCCCATCACGCCTTCCACGAGGATGAGGTCGGACTCCTGCGCAGCCTGGCATAGCCGGGCGGCAATGTCGTCCGCGCCGCACATGGCAAGATCGAGGTTGTAAACCGGCCTGCCTGTCGCGGTATGCAGGATCATCGGATCGAGGAAGTCCGGCCCGCACTTGAAGGCCTGGACTGTCAGGCCCTGGTTGCGCCAGGCACGCGCCAGCGCGGCAGATACCAGCGTCTTGCCTTGGTTAGAGGCTGGCGCGGACAGCAGCAATGCCGGGCAACGGGCTGCCACGAGCCTACCACTCCACCCCTGGCATCGCCTGTACGCCGTTCTTGAAGGCATGCTTGACCATGGTCATGTCGGTGACGGTATCGGCCTGCTCGATGAGTTCGGGCTGCGCGGCGCGGCCGGTGACGACTACATGCTGCATGGCGGGACGGGCGGCAATGTCGGCCAGCACTTGCTGCAGGTCGAGGTAATGGTATTTGAGGACGATGTTGAGCTCGTCGAGGATGACGACACCCACGCTTTCATCCCTGAGCGCGGCTTGCGCAGCCTGCCAGCCTTGTTGGGCGGCGGCGACGTCGCGCTCGCGGTTCTGGGTTTCCCAGGTGAAGCCTTCGCCCATCACATGCCAGCTGACATTGGGCTGGTGGCGGAAGAAGGCTTCCTCGCCGGTGTCGGAACGGCCCTTGACGAACTGCACCACCACGGCTTTCATGCCATGGCCGAGCGCGCGGGCGAGTAGGCCGAAGGCGGCGGTGGACTTGCCCTTGCCGTTGCCGGTATTGACCAGGAACAGGCCGCGCTCGATACGGGCGGCCTCTATCTTGGCGTCGATGACGGTTTTCTTGCGCGCCATTCTTTCGGAATGGCGCTGGTTGAGGTCTGGTTTTTCCTGGTCGGTCATGCGGTACGTTTGTGATCAGCGTATACCGCCTTCACCACGATGTGGATGATGACGGCAGTCGCCACGTAAAACGCCAATGTGCCCAACGAGGATGGGTAGTACTTGGCGATACGCGGCAGGAATTCGGCTAGAGTTGGCTCGGTATAGCGGCCGGAGAAGAAATAGAAGCCACCGCTGGAGAACAGATGGCAGACGAAGCTGCTGGCGACCACGGTAGCAGCCAGCGTGGCCAGGCTCTTGAAAGCGAACTGGTAGTACTTGGCGAACCAGCGCCCGCCGAGCCAGAGCGTACCGTAGGCAGGCAACAGGAAACCGTAGGCAGGTGAAGTGCAGAAATTATCCACGCCGCCCCAGGTCACGGCGGCGAAATCGAGCGCGGCGGCCAGGCCGAGCAGGGCAGGGAATGTCCAGGCCGGGCGCAGATAGACCCCGGCCAGGAAGAATACCGCCCAGGATGCGCTGGGCAGGTGGTTGATCGCGGCGAAATGATGGCCGCGGGTCACGATGAGCAAGGCGGCCAGTACGAGGCCGATCATGATCTGGTGATTCTTGTTGAGTGTCAGCATGGTTGTCTTCCTTGGGGCTGGGTCAATGATCAAAAACACTGAATTTTAACCGAAATCCGCAGCCGCCAGAGGATTTACAGCGTAGGCGCATAGCGCACGGATACAAACAGGTTGGCGCCAAACGTGCCGTAATCCTTTGCCAATTCGTACTTGCGGTCGAACAGGTTGTTGACGCGCGTATTCACGGACCAGTCGTCGTTGATGCGGTAGTTGCCGTATAGGTTGACCAGGGTATAGCCGGAGAGGCGTTCAGTGTTGGACGTATCGTTGAAACGATGACCGGATGTGATAATTTCACTTCCCCACTCCCAAGCGCCAAATGATTTGGCGAGAGACAGTGTCCCATGCTCTTTTGCTCTGCGAGGTAGCAGGTTACCATTCCCGGCATCTTCAGGACGCTGGAAATCAGCATTTGCTCTAATAATAAATCCTGCAATTGATGTTCGCAGATTCAATGTGAGGCCTCGTAACCTTGCCTGGTCGATATTGACTGTTTGCCGGAAGTTGCCCGATGCCGTGCGGGTAATCAGGTTGTCGATATCATTGTGGTAATACAACACGCCGGCCGCATGCTGGCCGTTTTCATACTGCAATCCGATTTCCTTGTTGCGGGACTCTTCAGGTTTGAGGTCGGGATTGCTGGCATAAGTCACGCCACCGAACGCGGTCGCGGGAGCGTAGAGCTGGTTGAATGTTGGCGCGGCGAAAGCGGTGCCAAAGCTGGCGCTGGCTTTCCACTGTGGTGTGATTTGATAGGCGTAGCCGATATTGCCAGTGGTTTTGTTGCCAAACTGGGAGTTGTCATCATTGCGCAGGTTGATCTGGACGCGGTGTTGATCAAATTGTCTTTGCCAGCCGGCGAGATAGGATTGGATATCCCGCTCCGTCACCAGCAGGGCGGGCGTGGCGTTGGATTCGACTTTCTGCTCCCGCCGTTCCACGCCGATGTTGAATACCCCGGCTTTCGTAGTCAATATGTTGTGCCAGATGTATTGATCCTGGGTGGTCTTGATCATGCTTTCGGTGGTTGATGCCGGACGCTTGGTGTAGGACGATAGATCGTCAATGCTTCTTGCAATGCTGAATGTGCTGGCCCATGCATCGGTGAAACGGTTTTTACTGAATAGGGTATAACTCGACAAGGTCTGGTCAAGGAAGTAATCATATCTGGCGGTAGTGCGTGAGGATCCGCCATCATTGAAATTCCGGCTGTCGGTCACCAGAATGTTCAGCCCAATTTCGTGGTTTTCCGTGAGGTGCTGGCTGATGTTCGCACTGAGGTTCTGGTTGCGAAAACCATCGGCATCTGCGTTATAACTGACCACATTTTTGTTGCGAACGGCATTGATGCCATGCACATGGGTCATGCCGCCTTGCAGGCTGTAGCTGGTATTGCCTATGCGGCCGTTTACGCCTGCTTCACCGATTGCCGTACCGTAGGTGCCGAGTCCTACTGATGCATTGAATTTAGGCGCGCCTTGGCCTTTCTTGGTGAATATCTGGATGACGCCGCCAATGGCGTCAGCTCCATACATGCTGCTGGCCGGTCCGCGCAGGATTTCCACATGATCAATCTGGCTCAGGGGAATGTGTTGAATGGCAGTTTCGCCGGTAGTGGCAGAGCTGATGCGTACGCCGTCAATCAGAATCAGAGTGTGCGTAGTGTTGGCGCCGCGCATGTAGATATTGGTCGATTTGCCAACGCCGCCGTTACTGCTCATTTCGATGCCAGGCTGCATCGCCAGTAACTCTGCCAGCGTGGACTGGCCAGCCTTTTGTATTTGCTCGGCTGTAATGACGGATACATCACCGATTACCTCGCTGCTTTTCTGTTCAGTACGCGAAGCCGTGACAATAGTGTCTTCCAGCCGGAGATCGGCAGCATTGGCCGCCAGGGGTAGGGAATAGATTGCGGCAAGGGCGGTGCCCAGGGAAAATCGGAACATCAAACTGCAAACTCCATAAAGCTCTCGCGGCCCCGCGAGAGCTGGTAACGAATGAGAGTGTGCAGGGGGCATGATCCGTCGCCGGATGGTCATCGGTCAGCCGCATCCCCGCAGCACTTCCTAGTCGTCTTCAGGCCGGTCTCCGGGCTTGCAAGATCAGTGATATGCCGCCTTCCCATGAAAACTTCTCACAGTGGCATGTTGGCATACCGGCTTGCTTACCGTTGCGGGGGCAGCACAGGCATTGTGGATCGCATCGTCGGGATGCCACGCACCTGTTTCCCAGTTTCACCCTTGCGCCATGAACAGGCCAAGGACACCTCAAAACTTGCTATTGATTATAAATGATTCGCTCTTTATGCGGTGAAATAAGTTTTCAATATAAGATATTGTAAACATGCCATAAATTCTTGGGTGCAGTTGACCATGTGCTGATTTTGCAATTATAGTGGCGCCATGAATGCTGATTTGATCACGTTGGAAGAAAAGCTCGCGCAGTTGATATCCCTATGCCAATTGTTGCGGGCTGAAAATCTTGAGCTCCGTCAGGAGCTTGTGCGCTCCCAGGATGACAACAAGCAGATGAAGGAAAACATGGAGCTTGCCAGCCAGAAGCTGCAGGCCCTGATCGAGCGTCTTCCGGAGGGAACCGTATGAGCAGCGTGCGCGGCGTCGATGTCAGCATCATGGGGCGCGAGCTGACGATCGCGTGTTCCGACGACGAGCGCGAGGCCTTGTTGCGCTCGGTCGATTATCTCGACAAGAAAATGCGCGAAATCCGCGACACCGGTAAGGTGGTGGGTGCCGAGAAGATTGCCATCATGGCGGCGCTCAATATCGCGCATGAGCTATTGACGACCGATGCCGGCGGTTTTGACATTGGCGATTTCAAGCGTAGAATTGCTTCCATGCAGGAGCAGATTGACACTGTCGTCGGCGACGATCAAAACCAGCTGTTTTAAAGCGGTTTTTTAATCCAAGACAGTTCAACTGCCACAAGTTTTCAGAGGCCTGACGGATCCCGGCTTCTTCCCTTTGTTCCCTGCGGTGCTGTTCGGGCCATAGATTCCTTGAACCATAAATTTGGCTTTGGTTTCGGTCTGTTAAGTAACAGTGTGCGCGCTCCGATGCGGGTGTACCTAACGTAGCTTTAGGTCGTTACCACTTGAACCGTACAGGTTCAGGATGCCGGTCCGGATGGCATTTGCGGGGAACTCCATTCAGTTGTCACGCCTCATGGGCAGGCCCTTATCTCAAGGCGTTGTATTCCAGGTCGGCAAGGCTGACAATCTCCAATGCACGCTCGTGGGACGCTTCCAGTACCACTGGCGGGGCATAGCCTGCCTCGGCAGCTTCGTGCCAGCGCGATGCGCACAGGCACCAGCGCTCGCCCGGCGCCAGCCCGGGGAAGCCGTATTCCGGCCGCGGCGTACTGAGGTCGTTGCCCCTGGAGAGCGAGAATGCGAGGAATTCCTCGGTCATCATGGCGCACACGGTATGGCTGCCGATGTCTTCGGGTCCGGTTTCACAGCTGCCGTTGCGGGTGAAGCCCGTGATCGGGTCCATACTGCAAGGTTGTAATGTGGTGCCAAGGACGTTGCGGGCCATGCTGGAGATTCTGAATTTGAATGCGACTCGGGTTATGATACGGAATCTGTGTTGATTTGAGAATTTCATGCGTTACTGGTTGATGAAATCCGAGCCGTCCGATGTGTCGATCGATGACCTGGCTGCCTTTCCAGGCCAAACTGTAGATTGGTACGGGGTGCGCAATTACCAGGCGCGCAACTTCATGCGAGACCAGATGAAGGTCGGCGATGGCGTATTGTTCTATCATTCCAATTGTGCGGAGCCTGGCATCGTGGGCATTGCCGAAGTCAGCAAGCTGGCTTATCCCGACCGCCTGCAGTTTATCGAGGGCCATAAGTACTATGATCCTAAGGCGACGCCCGAGAATCCGCGCTGGTTCAATGTGGATGTGAAGCTGGTGCGCAAGACGCGCTTGTTGAGCTTGAAAGAATTGCGTGAAACGCCGGAGCTGCAGAACCTGCGCATCCTGCAACGCGGCAACCGGCTCTCGATTACGCCGGTGGACCCCAGGGACTGGGAGTTCATCATGAAACTGCTTGCCTGATGCTTGGCATCATCGCAATGCGTGATATGCTATTGCGGCGTCAGGATTCAATTGATTAAGGAGATGATAGTGGGAACGAAAAAAGAAGACGGAATAGTGGATCCGCATCAGGATTTGAGAAACAGTGGCCTGAAAATCACGTTGCCACGTCTCAAGGTGCTGGATATCTTCCGTAACAGCGAGCAACGCCACCTGGCGGCTGAAGATGTATACCGGATCCTGATCACCGAGCATTCCGAGTTCGGCTTGGCTACGGTGTATCGCGTATTGGCGCAATTCGAGCAGACCGGGCTCTTGAAGAAAAGCCAGTTGGGCAACAACAAGGCCGTGTATGAGCTGAACGACGGCGAAGAGCACCATGGCCACCTGGTCAGCACCAGCACCGGTGAAGTGCGCGAATTCTATGACCTCGGCATCGAAGAGCGCCTCAAGGTGATCGTGCGCGAGCTAGGCTACGAGCTCACCGATTACGATATCACCGCATACGGCACGCCTTTGGCTGACAAAGCCTGATTCAAGCTTAGGATATGCAAAAAGCCCGCCAATCGGCGGGCTTTTCATTTGGGTGTCGGAACTTAGCCGAGGAACAGTTTGTAAGCCGGGTTGTTGCTTTCCTCCCAGTACGGGTAGCCCAGGTTCTGCAGGAAATCGGTGAATGCCTGTTCCTCGCCGGGCGGCACCTGCATGCCGACCAGCACCCTGCCGAAATCCGCGCCATGGTTGCGGTAATGGAACAGGCTGATGTTCCAGTCGTGGCGCATGCTGTCGAGGAAGTTCATCAGCGCCCCGGGTTTTTCCGGGAATTCGAAGCGGTAGACCTGCTCGTGCTCGGCCTGCGGCGCATGGCCGCCTACCAGGTGGCGCAGGTGCAGTTTTGCCACTTCATTCTCGCTCAAGTCCAATGCCGGCAAGCCGTGCTCCTGCAATTGCCTGACCAGCATGCCGGATTCACTTGGGTCCTGAATGGCGACGCCGACATAGATATGCGCGGCCGTGGCGTCGGCATAGCGGTAGTTGAACTCGGTGATGTTGCGGTTGCCGATCAGCCGGCAGAACTTCTTGAATGAGCCTGGAGTTTCGGGAATGGTCACGGCCAGCACCGCTTCGCGCTTCTCGCCGATTTCCGCGCGTTCGGCGACGAAGCGCAGGCGGTCGAAGCTCATGTTAGCGCCCGAGGCGACCGCCACCAATGTCTTGTCTTGCAGGTTGTGCTGCTGGGCATAGGCCTTGAGGCCGGCCAGCGCCAGGGCGCCCGTCGGCTCGAGGATAGCGCGCGTATCCTCGAATACGTCCTTGATGGCCGCGCAGATGGCGTCGTTGTCGACCAGGATCATGTCGTCGACATATTGCTGGCACAGGCGGAAAGTCTCTTCGCCGACCAGCTTGACCGCCTTGCCGTCCGCAAACAGGCCGACCTGGTCCAATGTGACCCGTTCGCCTCGTTGCAGCGAAACCGTCATCGCATTGGCGTCGTTGACCTCGACGCCGATGATCCTGATCTCGGGGCGTACCGCCTTGATATAGGCAGCCACGCCGGCGATGAGGCCGCCGCCGCCGACTGGGCAGAAAACGGCCTCGATAGGGCCGGGGTTGTCCTGCAATATCTCCACCGCCACGGTGCCTTGTCCCGCGATCACGTCCGGGTCGTCGAAAGGGTGGACGAACGTGAGCTGATGCTCATTCATGAGCTTCAGCGCATGGTTGTACGAATCCGTGTAGGATTCGCCAGCCAGCACCACTTCGGCGCCGCGGTTGCGCACGGCATCGACCTTGATGCCGGGCGTGGTGACCGGCATGACGATGACGGCGCGGCAGCCTGCATTCTTGGCGGCCAGGGCTACGCCCTGCGCATGGTTGCCTGCCGAAGCGGTGATCACGCCGCGCGACAATGCCTCGGTGGAAAGCTGCGCCATCTTGTTATAGGCGCCGCGCAGCTTGAATGAAAACACGGGCTGCATGTCCTCGCGTTTGAGCAGTACCTGGTTGTGGATGCGTCGGGAAATGTTGGGAAGCAGGTCCAACGGGGTCTTGCTCGCGACATCGTAAACGCGGGCGGATTTGATTTTCTGCAGGTAATCGATTTTCATTGGGGACGCTGTCCAGGGCTGCACTGTATAGTGCGGCAGTGTATGATTGAGGGGTTTGGTTCACAAAGAACCTGAATTATAAAGAAAACACGGGGCCTGCAAAATGTTGCGCTGGCTCATACAGCGTTTGCAAGCCCCGATTTGGTCACAAATAAGCAAAAGGTTTAAATAAATGGCTACACAAGACGAATTGAAGCAACAGGTTGCCAAGGCGGCCGTCGAGTATGTGAAGAGCGGCATCATCGGCGTGGGCACGGGCTCCACGGCCAATTTCTTTATCGATGAGCTGGCCAAGGTCAAGGACCGCATCGACGGCGCCGTCGCCAGCTCCGAAGCGACTGCCCAGCGCCTGCGCGGCCATGGCATCGAAGTGTTCGACCTCAACGACGTGGACGGCATGGAAATCTACGTCGACGGCGCGGACGAAATCACCGAGCAGATGCACATGCTCAAGGGTGGCGGCGGCGCGCTGACACGCGAGAAGATCGTGGCTGCCTGTGCCAAGGACTTCATCTGTATCTGCGACCAGAGCAAGCTGGTGCCCGTGCTGGGCAAGTTCCCGCTGCCCGTCGAGGTGATCCCGATGGCGCGAGAGCACGTGGCGCGCGAGCTGGTGAAGCTGGGCGGCCAGCCCAAGCTGCGCGACTTCACCACTGACAACGGCAACGTGATCCTGGACGTGCACGGCCTGACCATCGCCGACCCGGTGGAGCTGGAAACCAGGATCAACGCCATCGTCGGCGTCGTGACCAACGGCCTGTTCGCTTCCCGTCCAGCCAATGTGCTGCTGCTGGCGACAGCGGACGGCGTCAAGACATTGACCGCCAAGTAATCGACACGCGCCAGTTCAACATGAAATTGTCATAATCGGCAATTACACTACAACGTTGACTCAAAACACTGGCCGGAACTAGCGCAGTCCGGTCAGTTTCAATCACGGAAGGGATCGCGTTATGCAATTTGAACATACATACAAGCAATACGATGCCGAGCTGGAATCAGTCCGTGCAAAAGTGCTCGAAATGGGCGGTTTGGTCGAGCAGCAAATCGTCAATGCGCTGGAAGCCCTGGTGACTGTCAACCTCACCTTGGCCGACAAGGTGATTGCGAATGACCACAAGGTGAATGCGCTTGAAGTACAGGTGGACGAGGACTGCAGCCACATCATCGCCCGCCGCCAGCCTGCCGCGGGCGACCTGCGCATGATCATGATGGTGGTCAAGACCATTACCGACCTGGAGCGAATCGGCGACGAGGCGACCAAGATTGCCCGCGTGGCGCAGAAAGTGTCCGAGTCCGGCCGCCTCTATACGCCGCGATTCAACGAGATCAAGACCATGGTCGGCCATGTGCGCGAAATGCTGCGCACCGCGCTGGACGCCTTTGCGCGCCTGGATGTGACCAAGACCGTGGACGTGGCACGCCAGGACGAGCAGGTGGACGAGCAGTTCCGTGCCGCGATGCGCCAGCTGATCACCTTCATGCTGGAAGACCCGCGCACCATTTCCATGTCGCTGGAAGTCCTGTTCGTCGCCAAGGCCATCGAACGCATCGGCGACCATGCCAAGAATATTGCCGAATACGTGATCTACATGGTAAAAGGTAAGGACGTACGCCATACCACGGTGCAGGAGATGGAGCGCGAAGCTCAGGAACCCTGATGTCAGCCGCCGCGATGGCGGCAAACGGTTTAGCGTTTTACAAGAAGGTCGAACTTGCCTACCAAAAAATCGGATTTTCCTGAGATCGCGGCAGTCGATCTGGGTTCCAACAGTTTCCGTCTGCAGCTCGCACGGGTTGCAGACGGCCACCTCATTTTCCATGACTCCTTGCGTGAAGCCGTCCGCCTGGGCGCGGGGCTGGATGCGAAGAACAACCTCAGTGCCGATGCCCAGCAACGGGCAATTGACTGTCTCAAGCGTTTTGGCGAGCGCCTGCGTGGATTGCCTGTGCAGGCGGTGCGTGCGGTTGCCACCAATACCTTCCGCGTTGCGCGCAATGCACCCAACCTGATGGAAGAAGCGCAGGCCGCGCTCGGATTCCCCATCGAAATCATCGCAGGCCGTGAAGAAGCGCGCATGATTTTCGTCGGCGTCAGCCACAGCCTGCCCCCTGCCACGCACAAGCGCCTGGTGATCGACATCGGCGGTGGCTCTACCGAGTTCATCATCGGGCAGGGTATCGATCCCATCGAAATGGAAAGCCTGTATATGGGCTGTGTGAGCTACAGCCTGCGCTATTTTCCTGACGGCAAACTGACGGAAAATGCATTCGAGCGCGCACGCATTGCCGCTGCCGCGGAAATCCAGAGCATACGTAAGCATTTCATTGCGGAAGGCTGGGACGAAGCGGTCGGCTCGTCCGGGACGGCCAAGGCCTTGGGCGAGATCATCCGCCTGAGCGGCTTGAGCGAAGGCGAAATTACCAGGGAGGGCCTGGAGTTTCTGCGCGAGCAATTGATCAAGGTCAAGGACATCAAAAAGATCGACTTGCCTGGCTTGAGTGCCGACCGCGCGGCGGTGCTGCCAGGCGGGCTGGCCATCATGACGGCGGCATTCGACGCCCTCAAGATCGAACGCATGACAACGGCGAACAGTGCCCTGCGCGAAGGCGTGCTTTATGAACTGCTCGGCCGCCTGCATGACCAGGATGTCCGCGAGATCACGGTTTCAAGCTTCATGCGGCGCTACCATGTAGAGCCCGATCAGGCCGAGCGCGTGCGCGAAATGGCATTGCGCCTGCTGGCGCAATGCGCCGGCCAATTGCAGCAATGGGATGAAGAAACGGCGGCACAATACCTGACCTGGGCCGCATACCTGCACGAGATTGGTGTCTCCATCGCCCATGCGGGTTATCACAAGCATTCCGCCTATATAGTCGAGAATGCCGACATGCCGGGCTTCTCCAACATGGAGCAGGAGACGCTGGGCCTGCTGGTCAAAGCGCACCGGCGCTCCCTTGCCAAGCTTGAGGCCGACCTGATCGGACACCATGACCGCTTGCTGTTGATCCTGATTTTGCGACTGGCCGTGCTGTTCCACCGCAATCGACAGCCCGACCATTACCCGGAGCCAGCATTGTCGATCCTGAAGTCCGGCTACCAGCTCAATATTGACTCTGCATGGCTCAAGGAGAACCCTCTGACGGAAGCGGAGCTATTCAATGAAGTGGCCTACTGGAAAGAGATCGGCCTGAGCCTGGAGCTGGTTTCCTGAGACAGCATCTTGCTGCACATGCGTAATAACAAGAAAAAGGCCGGGTGTTCCGGCCTTTTCTGTTACTAAAATGCGTACTCGCTCAGGCGTCAGGCAATATTTCCTGGCCATACTCCGCCATGAGGAACTGCTGTGCTGAAAAGCTGGCGCGGCGGCCTGGCTTGAGCTCGTAATTACCGTCCGGCTGCATTTCCCAGGCGTTGGAATTATCCTTGAGGTAGGGCTCCAGGCCTTCCTTGAAAACGCGCTTCTTCACCTTGGCATCCAGCAATGGGAAGCATACTTCGATGCGGCGGAAGAAGTTGCGGTACATCCAGTCTGCGCTCGACAGGTAGATGTGCTCGGCGCCGTTGTCGTAGAAATAGAAGATGCGGGTATGCTCGAGGAAGCGGCCGACGATGGAGCGCACCTTGATGTTTTCCGATACGCCGGGGATGCCGGGACGCAAGGCGCAAACCCCGCGCACGATGAGCTCGATCTGAACGCCGGCGCAGGAGGCATCGTACAAGGCGCGGATCACGTCGGGATCGAGCAGGGCGTTCATCTTGGCAATGATGCGCGCTTTCTTGCCGGACTTGGCAATCTCGGCTTCATTCTGGATCGCCTTGATCGTGCGCTGGTGCAGGGTGAACGGCGACTGCCAGAGATGGCGTAACTTGCTGGCCCGTCCCAGGCCAGTCAACTGGGCGAATACGTCGTTCACGTCCTCGCTGATTTCTTCCTGGCAGGTGAGCAGCCCGAAGTCGGTATATAGACGCGCGGTGCGCTGGTGGTAATTGCCGGTGGCAATATGCACATAGCGCCGCAGCTTGTCTTCGTCACGCCGCACGACCATGGCCATCTTGGCGTGGGTCTTGTGCCCGACCACGCCATAGACGACGTGGGCGCCGGCATTTTCCAGCTTGGCCGCCCAGTTGATGTTGGCTTCTTCATCAAAGCGCGCCAGCAGCTCCACGACCACGGTGACTTCCTTGCCGCGCTGCGCCGCGTCGATCAGGGACTGCATCAGCGTCGAGTCGGCGCTGGTGCGGTAGAACGTCTGCTTGATCGCCAGTACTTGCGGGTCTTCGGCGGCCTGCGTGATGAACTCCACGACCGGGTTGAACGACTGGAACGGGTGGTGCAGCAAGATATCCTGCTTGCGGATGGCCTTGAAGATGTCCGGGTCCTTGGCCATTTCCTTCGGCAGGCTGGGCGTATAGAGCGGGTATTTCAGGTCCGGGCGGTCCACGCTGTCCGGGATCTGCATCAAGCGGACGAGGTTGACGAGGCCGTTGACCTGGTAAAGGTCATCCTGGCTCAGGCCGAATTGCCCCAGCAGGAAAGCGGACATTTCCGTCGGGCAGCTGTCGGCCACTTCCAGCCGCACCGCATCGCCATACTGGCGGTGGGTCAATTCGCCCTGGAGGGCGAGGCGCAAATCCTTGGTTTCCTCATCGTCCAGGATCAGGTCGCTGTCGCGCGTAACGCGGAACTGGTAGCAGCCTTTCACCGTCATGCCGGAGAACAGTTCGTTGACGTGGGCATGCAGGATGGAGGACAGGAACACGAAGCCGTGGTCGCAACCCGCGATGTCGCGCGGCAGGCGGATGACGCGCGGCAGCGCGCGAGGCGCCTGTACGATGGCGACGCCGGAATTGCGGCCAAACGCGTCCTTGCCTTCCAGCTCGACGGCAAAGTTCAGGCTCTTGTTGAGCACGCGCGGGAAAGGGTGCGCCGGATCCAGCCCGATGGGCGTGAGGATGGGCATCAGCTCACGGAAGAAGTAAGCCGCGATCCACTCGCGCTGCACATCGCTCCAGTCCCCGCGGCGGATAAAGCGGATTTCCTGGGCGGCAAGCTGGGGCAGCACCACCTCGTTGAGAATCTTGTATTGGTGGTCCACCATTTCGTGGGCCAGGTTGCTGACCTTGGCGAGCGCCTGCTTGGGCAGCATGCCGTCGGCGCCTACGTGCGGGGAGTTGTACTTGATCTGGTTCTTGAGGCCCGCCACGCGCACCTCGAAGAACTCGTCCATATTGCTGCTGAAAATGCAGAGGAATTTGAGGCGCTCAAGCAGGGGAACGTTTTCGTCTTCAGCTTGGGCCAATACGCGACGGTTGAAGGCCAGGATGCCTAGTTCGCGATTGATGAAATATTCGGGACTCAATTTGACGGGCAACATGATGAAAACCTCACTGTATGCCCGCAATATGACATTTTAATGAAAAATGGTTCAACTATTGGGCGGGACGTAGCCTGAAGCGGTATCCGCGCCATCGCCGAAGAAATAGGCCTCGGTCTGTTGCGCGAGGTATTTGCGTGCTTGCGGGTCGGCTAGGCTCAGGCGGTTTTCGTTCACCAGCATGGTTTGCTGCTTGAGCCAGCCGGCCCAGGCTTCCTTGGAGACATGTTCGAAAATACGCTTGCCGAGCTCGCCGGGATAAGGGGGAAAGTCCAGGCCGTCAGCATTGCGGCCCAGCTTAACGCAGAAAACGGTACGTGCCATGATGTCGATCTTTGTTGAAGTGAATCAAGACCGACATCATAGCGCAAGCTGCCCGCGGCGGCGATACCGCGGCCGCGGGCAGCGCTGTGGCTAGAACTCCCCGCGCAGGCCGACCAGCAGCGAGCGGCCGCCCATGGGCGCGATGTCCTTGAGGATGGAGGTATGGTCGCGTATGGTCTGGTCCAGCAGGTTGTATGCCTTGGCGAAAGCCTCTAGCTGGAAATATTGCGAGGTGGGCAGCTTGTAGGTCAGCGTGGCGTTGACCAGGGTGTACCCATCCGTGGCGAGCTCGTTCGCATCGGTGCGGTCCTGCTTGAAGGCGCGCAATACGTCCAGGCGTGAGCCGAAACGGTTGAAGCGGTAATCCAGCCCGAAGCCCAGCTTCAATGGCGAGATGCGCGGCAGCGAATCGCCGGTGTCGCGGTTGGTGGCGCGCACGTAGTCGCCGCGCAGGTTCAGGTCCAGCGAGCCGACCTGCTCATAGACTCGGAACTTGCCTTCGGCCTCCAGGCCCTTGAATGTCGCCTTGGCGCCCGTGAACCTCGCTTCGGTTATTTCGGAATCGGCCTGTCCCGGGATACCGTCCTCGTTTACCAGCTCTCCGCTGTTGAACAGCCCGATGAAATTGCTGAACCGGGTGTAATAGGCGCCAATGTGGAAGGAGTCGTGGTTCTGCTTCCAGCGCAACTGGGCGTCTATGCCGTTCGAGCGCTCTTTCTTGAGGTCGCTGGAGCCGACTTCATACTGGTCGGTCGCCACATGCTCGCCGTCGGCATACAGTTCGAAGTAGCTGGGCGCGCGTTCGTTGTGCGACAGGTTGGCGGTGACGGACCACTGTTCGTCCAGCTTGAACAGCGCGCCGGCGGCAAAGCTGTATGGCGTGAAGGATTTCGACTGGCTGGGCCCGAACTCGTCTCCGCCCTTGGATTCGATCTTGGCGTGCTCTACACGGCCGCCGAAAGTCAGCTTGAGCGCGTCCAGCGGCAGCTCTTCATACAGGTAGACCGCACGCGTATTGGTGCGGTTGGACGGCACGAAGGCTTCCTCGCCCAGCGCCTGGAAGCGGGAGTTGTGGAACTGCATGCCGACCACGCCGTTGAGCGGGCCGATATTGCCGTGGGTGGCTTCGATCGAGCCTTCCACGCCGCGGTTCTTGAAGGTGGTGCCCACTTCGCCGTCTTCCAGCTCCTGGTGCTCGTAGTCGGTATAGGCCATGCGCACCTTGACCTTGCTGATGATGCTGCCCAGGTCGCGCAGTTCGGAGGCAAAGTCCCAGCGGTCGCTCTTCATATCGATGAGAACATCCGGTTCCGCCACCGTGCCGTATTTGCTGTTGAAGGTGGAGTAGGACATGCCGACATAGCCGTTTTCCAGCGCTATCGAAGCGCCGATCGCGCCGCCGTCGGCATCCGAGCCGCTGTTAACCAGGCGGCCCTTGTGTTCCCGCGCCTCCCCGGTCTGCTCGCTCTTGCGGCGGGACATGGCGTAGCCAGGGATATCGAGATCGTCGGTTTTGCGCTTGTAGGCATCCGCGTGCACGGTGAGCACGCCATTGCCGGCATCGACGACGACCGCGCCATTTTTCTGGTTTTCCGCGCCGCCGAACCGCACTTCGCTGCGTCCGGTGACGCCGTCGATAGCCTCCTTTGGAATGCGGTGGTCAATCGCGTTCACCACACCACCCACTGCGCTACCACCGTAAAGCAGGGCCGCAGGGCCGCGTACCACGTCGATCTGCTCGATCACCAGCGGGTCCAGCGCTACGGCATGGTCAAAGCTCAGGCTGGAGGCATCCAAAATACCGACGCCGTTCTGCATCATGCGCACGCGCTCCCCATCCAGGCCGCGGATGATGGGACGCGAGGCGTTGGGGCCGAAATAGGTGGAGGAAACGCCGGGAATGGATTTCAGGGTTTCGCCCAATGTACTTTCGCGCTGCAGCGAGAGCTCGCGGCCGCTCAAGGTGGAGACCGGGACGACCATGTCGTCGGAGGCGACGCCTAGCGGGTTCGCGGTGACGGCGACGGTAGGCAGTTCGATTTCCCCTGCCGCCTGCGCAGGAATGGAGATCAGGGTGCTGCTGAAGGCCATGGTGATGGCGGTTAGGATTTTCTTTGGCGCAATTGGTGCGGGCGCAACTGCTGTATTGATGGTTTTTGTCTCAGGGCTCTGCATCTCGAATCTCGCATTTCAATCTATTCAACAGGCCGTGCGTAAGCACGACCGCGGCTTCCCCAAGCCGGGGAAGCGCAATGGCAGGCATATCCTTTGACTCAGGCGAGGATATGCCGGGGCTGGCTAGATGGAGATTGCTGGCGGCGCGCGCGAGACATAGGCAACAGTGCGTTCGCTGCGTAGTTCGATATTGGCATGCGCAACAAAACCGGTGTGGCTGGCGCTGAAATGGAGCGCTGGCTGCGTTGCGGGAATAAAGCTTTCCAGGCTGCCTAGCCCCAGGCATTGTTCGCAGGCATTGTGCTGCGGCGCCTGGTCCTTGGCATGGGTAAGCTGGTCGTGGATGTGCCAAATTTCGTGCGCGGCAATGCTTTGCTGGCTGAATAGCAGCAAGAACGAAAGTACATAACCAAGCAGGATTTTGCGCAACATGGTTGCGATTTTAGCAGGCTATCGTGAAAAAAAGAAACGGCTAGCACCAAGAATGGCCTAGCCGTTTTTTGCCTTGGGACCGTTAACAAACTCCTTCAGGCGTTGTTGCACTGCCTTGCCTTACCACCTCTGCTGCCTAGGAAGGGTGCCTAGCCAGAATTGCCGCACTGAATTTAGCGGCTCCGGGCGGTTGACGCGCGTTGGTTGCGAGCCTTTATGCCTTGAAGTTGGCGGCCACAAAGTCCCAGTTCACGATGTTCCAGAACTCTTCCGCATACTTCGGGCGCGCGTTGCGGTAATCGACATAATAGGCATGCTCCCAGACGTCGATGGTCAGCAACGGGGTCTGGCCCTTGGTCAAGGGAGTCTCGGCGTTGCTGGTGCTTTCCAGGCTCAAGCTGCCGTTCGCGTTCTTGACCAGCCATGCCCAGCCGGCGCCGAATGTGGTGATGGCTTTTTGCGTGAATTGCTTCTTGAATTCCTCGAAAGAGCCGAACGCCTTGTCGATCGCCGCTGCCAGCTCGCCGGTAGGCTCGCCGCCGCCGTTAGGCTTGAAGCAATTCCAGTAGAAGGTGTGGTTCCACACTTGGGCCGCATTGTTGAAGATGCCGCCGGAGGATTTCTTCACGATCTCTTCCAGGCTGGCGTTCTCGAACTCGGTTCCCTGGATCAGGTTGTTGAGGTTGGTCACATAGGCCTGGTGGTGCTTGCCGTAGTGAAAGTCGATGGTTTCGGCCGAAATGACGGGTTCCAAGGCATCCTTGGCGTACGGTAATGGAGGGAGCTGATGCGCCATGCTTATTCCTTTTTTTGTTGGGTTGATAGGATTTGGCCGGCATTTTGCCATAAGAAGAAAATAGCTGAGGTAGAGCGAATCATTCTCGAAATCAATCAGGTGGCGGCTAGGTCGGCGCTTGATCTATATCTGCGCTGTGGGTTATTGAGGCAGGGAGAAGGGAGCCGGGTCGGTCCAGGGCGTTTCGCCGCAGATCAACGCTGCTACCAGGCTGGCGCTTGCAGGACCCATGGTCAGCCCGTAGCGGAAATGCCCGGTATTGAGGTAGAGGTTTTCCACGCCTGGGTGCGGACCGATCACGGGCAGGTTCTCGGGTGTGCCGGGGCGCAGGCCGCTCCAGTGCTTGATGATGGGGAGCGCCCCAAGTTCCGGCATCAAGGCTTCGGCCTTGGCGCGGATTTCGTCGCGGACCGCATCCGTCACGGATGGATCGAATCCGACGTCTTCCAGGGTGCTGCCGGCCAGCAGGTAGCCATCGCGGCGCGGCACCAGGTAGAAATCCTCGCGGAAAACCACGGCGCCCGGGTTGCGTTCCGGTTTGTAGAGCAGGATCTGCCCGCGCATGGGCTTGATCTGCAGCTTGCTGGCGACTTCCTTGAGGAGGTCGAAGCTCCACGCTCCCGAGGTGACGACGAAGCGGTCGGCCTCCAGCAATTCACCCGCCGTGGTACGCCACGCGGCGAGTTTGGTCACATCGGAGGAAAGCGGCATGAGCTCGGTGTGCTCCAGCAGCCGCACGTCGTTGTTCTCCAGCCATGTGCGCAGGGCATGCATGAGGCAAGGAGGGCGGACCTGGTTGACCTCGGGCAGCCACAGCGCATCTTGCCCGCTGGGAGATTGCACGCCAAAGTCTCCGGCCCTGGTCGCCTCTGCCTTGAGCTGGTAACGGTTACACCAGGTCAGCGCCGCCTCGCGGTCGAATGGCGGCAGCAGCAGGAAGCCGGAATTGAGCATTTGCGGGTCTATGCCGGTCTCGCTGAACAGGCGTGCGCAGATCTCCGTATACCGCGATGCGCCATAGTGGGTGAGGGTGTTGACGTGGTCCGAATACATCCATGGCAACAGCGGGAACATGATGCCCGTGCCTGCCCAGGAGGACTCTCCCGATGTCTGGCTTGCGATCTTGTTGCGCTCGACGATGGTGACCTTGCAGCCGCGGGAAACCAGTTCCATGGCGGTGAGGCAGCCGACGATGCCGCCGCCGGCGATCAGTACGTGCTGGCTCATGATGTGTGCTTCCGGGGGATGGGAGTATGGAGGCGGCTAGGCTGGAATAAATTAATCACGCAAAAATTATGCCGACTTTGCCGGCATATCCTTTATTCAGGGAACATTCCCTTTTATACTTGGCGCATATGGGAATTTCCAAGTTAAAGACGAGCAATAGCGCAACCGCACCACTGCAACTTGCGCGCGAGGTCTTGTCCATCGAGGCGCGGGAAGTGCAGGCATTGGCCGAGCGCCTGGATGAGAACTTCGTCAACGCAGTCGAGCTTATTTTACAATGCCGGGGCCGAGTTGTCGTGACCGGCATCGGCAAGTCCGGGCATATCGGCAACAAGATCGCCGCCACGCTGGCCAGTACCGGCACGCCGGCTTTTTTCATGCATCCCGCCGAGGCGAGCCATGGCGACCTGGGCATGATCACCCGGGATGACGTGGTGATCGCCCTGTCCAATTCCGGCGAAGCGGATGAACTGCTGGCGCTGTTGCCGCCATTGAAGCGCATCGGCGCCCCCATCATCAGTATTTCGGGCAACCGTCACTCGACCTTGTCCAAGGCGGCTGCGATTTTCCTCGACGCCCAAGTATCGCAGGAGGCCTGTCCGCTGGGGCTCGCCCCCACGGCGAGCACGACCGCAGCGCTGGCGCTGGGCGATGCCCTGGCCGTGACCTTGCTGGACCAGCGCGGGTTCTCGCGCGAGGATTTCGCATTGGCCCATCCTGGCGGCTCGATCGGGCGGCGCTTGCTGCTGCATGTGCAGGACATCATGCGCAGCGGAAACGACATCCCCGGCATACCAAGCAGCAGCAGCCTCAAGGACGGCCTGCTGGAAATGTCGCGCAAGGGGTTGGGCATGACCGCGGTGCTGGATGCGGCAGGCAAGCCGGTCGGCATATTCACGGACGGCGACCTGCGCCGGGCTTTCGAAGCCGGGATCGACATCCACGGCACCAGCATGGGCGACGTCATGCATGAACATCCGCAGGTCATTGCCCCGGAGCAACTGGCAGTCGATGCCGTGGCCTTGATGGAGCAATATTCAATAAGCAGCCTGCTGGTCGTCGACCGGCAGGGCAACCTGGTCGGCGCACTTAATATGCACGACTTACTCATGGCAAAGGTGGTTTAGAAGTTGATTTCCTTAGAAGAACGCGCAAAGCGCATCAAAATTGCAGTGTTTGACGTTGACGGTGTCCTGACCAATGGCGGCTTGATGCTGGGGGATGACGGGCTGGAATACAAGGTGTTTCATTCCCAGGACGGCCTGGGAATGAAGATGCTCAAGCATACCGGCGTCCGCATGGCCTACATCACGGGCCGCAAGTCCAATGTTGTGGTGAAGCGCGCCGAGAATACCGGCGTGCAGATCATCTACCAGGGCATAGACGACAAGCTCGAGGCTTTCAACGACTTGCTCGAGAAGCAGGGAGTGTCCGCCGAGGAGTGCCTGTTCATGGGGGACGACGTGATCGACATTCCGCCCATGCGCCGCGCCGGGCTGGCGATTACCGTGCCGCACGCGATGCCGCTGGTGAAGGAGTATGCCCATTACACCACAGAGCGCCAGGCCGGGTTCGGCGCCGTGCGCGAAGTCTGCGAACTGCTCATGAAGGCGCAAGGCACCTTCGATGCGCAAATGGCGCCTTATTTAAAGTAAATACGAGATATGCAAGGACGTAGCAATACCATCCTGTTTCCGCTTGCCGTACTCGGGCTGCTGGCCCTGATTACGCTGTGGATCGACCGCACGGTGCAGCCGCCGGAGCTGCGCGTGGATGGGACGACGCGTCACGACCCTGATTACATCCTGAACAATTTCGTCACGACCAAGACGGATGCGACAGGGTCGATCAGCCACATCCTCAAGGCTTCTGAAATGCGGCATTACCCGGACGACGACACTACCGAGCTGGAAAACCCGCATTTCACCCAGTTTGGGGTGGGCAAGCCCACCACGACGATAGAGGGCAAGCGCGGGCATGTGTCCAGCAAGGGCGATGTCGTGGAGTTCCGCGATGACGTGCGCGTGGTGCGGCCGGCGTTCGGCGACCGGCAGGAAATGACGCTGACGACGGAATACCTGCGCGTGGAGCCGGATAGCGAGATCGCGTCGACCGACCAGCCTGTGGTGATTACCCAGGGGCCAAAGAGCGTGGTGCGCGCGGTCGGGATGGTCTACGACAAGAAGAACCAGACCATCCAGCTCAACAAGCGGGTGCGCAGCCATTATGAGCGCCCGGCCGCCGGCAAGCGCACGAGCAGCAAGCCAAAAGCGGCAAGCAAGACCAAGCAGGCGGCAGCCAAGCCTGCGGCTTCCAAGAACAGCAAGACGACATCCGGTAACAGCAACAATGCCAAGCAGCCCACTAAAACCAAGTAGAACGACATTCTTCAGCGGAGACCCTATGCGCAACCTGCGTTATTCATTATTGCTTGCCATGTTGGCCGGCATGCTGTCTGCAACGGCACATGCCGAAAAGGCCGACCGGGAAAAGCCGATCGAGCTGGAGGCCGACTCCGTGCAGGTCAATGATGCCAAGAAGACCAGCACCTATACCGGCAACGTTATCCTGACCCAGGGCACGCTGGTGATCCGCGGCGACAGGCTGATCGTGCGCGAGGACAAGGAAGGCTTCCAGCACAGCACGTCCTACGGCAATCCCACCACCTTTAGGCAGAAGCGCGACGGCAAGAACGAATACATGGAGGGCAGCGCCCAGCGGATAGAGTATGATGGACGCATGGACAAGGTGCAGCTGTTTACCAAGGCATGGGTCAAGCGCGGCGAGGATATCGTGCATGGCGACTACATCATGTATGACGCCAATGCCGAATATGCGGAAGTCATCAGCGGCGGCTCGCAAGCGGCGACACCTGCAACACCCACTGGCCGAGTGCGTGCCATTATCCAGCCCAAGAAGAAACCCGCGGCAGAAACTCCCTGAGCTCGATGGCTATTGGAGGGCCTGTGCTTGATGCAGGCCGAAGCAACTGCGCTTTATAGAGACGGCATCGATAGATATTGCATAAATGAGTGAATTGATCGTAGAAAGCTTACGCAAGAAATACAAGTCTCGCACCGTGGTGCAGGATATTTCCCTGCAGCTCAACAGCGGCGAGGTGGTCGGGCTGCTCGGGCCGAACGGCGCGGGCAAGACCACCAGTTTCTACATGATGGTGGGCCTGGTGCCACTCGATGGCGGACGCATATTGCTGGACGGCAAGGACCTGAGCCGGATGCCCATCCACCAGCGCGCGCGCATGGGCCTGGCCTATCTGCCGCAGGAGCCGTCGATCTTCCGCAAGATGACCGTGACGGAAAACATCCAGGCCATCCTCGAATTGCAGAACATGACGGCCGAGCAGCAGAAGGAACAGCTTGAATCCCTGCTGCAGGAGCTCCATATCACCCATATACGCAACAACATGGCGGTAAGCCTTTCGGGCGGCGAGCGCCGCCGGGTGGAAATCGCCCGATGTCTGGCGACCAATCCCAGCTTCATCCTACTGGATGAGCCGTTTGCCGGGATCGACCCGATTGCCGTGCTGGACATCCAGAAGATCGTGCGTTTCCTGACCGAGCGCAATATCGGGGTACTGATCACGGACCATAATGTCCGTGAAACATTGGGCATATGCGATCGCGCCTACATCGTGAATGAAGGCCGCGTATTCGCATCGGGGAAGCCCAGCGAGATCATACATAACGAAAGTGTAAGAGAAGTTTACTTGGGCAAGGATTTCCGCCTGTAGTCAACGCAGAATTAGAGAGATGAAACAAAGTCTACAGCTAAAATTTTCCCAGAACCTGGCATTGACGCCGCAGTTGCAGCAGTCGATCAAGCTGTTGCAGCTGTCTTCGCAGGAACTCAACCAGGAGCTGGAGTCGCTGCTGCAGGCCAACCCCTTGCTGGAGCGCATAGACGGTCCGGACGGGGCTGCCGAGATGTCCGAAAGCTACAGTCCCGCTCCGGATGCCGCGGTCGCCGCTCCCGCCAGCGAGGCACCTGCGCCAGCCAGCGAGGAGTTGCCGCGCGTTGACGAATTCGGCGGAGGGGACGATTACTTCGAATCTTTCCAGGGCAGCAACCGCTGGGAAGAGGGCGGCGCCAACAATGACGACGACAACGACTTCAGCTTCCAGGAAGCGGTCAACCTTACCCTACGCGAGCACCTATTGAGCCAGATCAAGCTGCTGCCGTTGTCCGAACGCGACCAGACCTTGGCAATGGTGCTGGTGGACGCCATCAACGACGACGGCTACCTCGAGCAGTCGCTGGAAGAGCTGGCCGAGCTGCTGCCGGAAGAGCTCGAAATCGACCTGCTCGAACTCGAAACCGCGCTCAAGCATATCCAGAACCTGGATCCCCCTGGTATTGGCGCCCGCAACCTTGCGGAGTGCCTGGCATTGCAACTGCGCGCCCTGCCCGCAGAAACGCCTTTTGTTGATCTGGCGATCAAGGTTGCAGAGCAACACTTGCCTTTGCTGGCGAGCCGCGATTACACGCGCCTGCGCAAGCTGCTGCATTGCGACGACGACGTCCTGAAAACGGTGCAGCAGCTGGTGATCCAGCTCAACCCGCGCCCGGGCGGCGAGTTCAGCCATATCACCTCGGACCACTACATCCAGCACGAAATCGTGGTGAAGAAGGTCAAGGGTATCTGGATCGCCAGCCTCAATGACGAAGTGGTGCCCAAGCTACGCATCAACCAGCTTTATGCCGGCATCCTGAAACGTAATCGCGATAGCTCCAGTCAATACCTCATGAGCCAGATGCAGGAAGCGAAATGGATGATCAAGAACATCCAGCAGCGTTTTTCCACCATCCTGCGCGTGTCGCAGGCGATTGTGGACAGGCAGCGCAACTTCTTCGAGCATGGCGAAGTCGCCATGCGTCCGCTGGTGCTGCGCGAGATCGCCGACGAGTTGGGCCTGCATGAATCCACCGTGTCGCGCGTGACGACGCGAAAGTACATGCTCACACCGCGCGGCGTGTACGAGTTGAAGTATTTCTTCGGCAGCCATGTTGCGACGGAGTCTGGCGGTGCTTGCTCCGCCACGGCGATCCGCGCGTTGATCAAGCAGATGGTGAGCGAGGAAAACCCGAAGAAGCCGCTGTCTGACAACCAGATTACCGACATCCTCGGCAAACAAGGCATAGTTGTTGCAAGAAGAACCATAGCGAAATACCGCGAGTCTCTACAGATACCCGCGGCCAACCAGCGCAAGTCGCTTTGATTTGCGCGTTTTCAAGTAAGGAGAGCGTTATGAATTTGCACCTGACCGGACATCACCTCGACGTTACCCCAGCCCTGCGCGAATATGTGCAGTCCAAGCTGGCCCGACTCAGCAATCACTTTGACCATGTGATTGACCTCAAGGTCACGCTGAGCGTGGAGAAACTGGTGCAAAAGGCGGAAGCCACCCTGCATGTGCCGGGCAACGACCTGCACGCGGAATGCGGGGCGGAAAGCATGTACAGCGCGATTGACTCGCTGGCGGACAAGCTGGACCGCCAGGTAGTGAAGCATAAGGAAAAAGTCAGCAACCACAACCAGGCATCCGGAGGTCTGAAGCACCAGGCGGTCGAGTAACCTCCTCGTGAAATGCTGCAAAAGAGTGCCAAGTCTGTTTTTCATGCATGGATTTGGCGCTCTTGCAGCATATCCTTCCGCTTGTTCATTCCCAAGGTATTAAGCACACATGGCTGAAATCAGTGTTACCCAGCTTTACAAGGATACGCGCCGCAAGCTCAAGCTGAAATGGGTAGCAGGGTTAGCCGGCGGCGATAACCCCCTGACCAGTGAAACCGTGACCAAGCCATCCCTGGCGCTGGTTGGTCACCTGAATTTCGTGCATCCCAACCGAGTGCAGGTGCTGGGGTGCGCAGAGATGGATTATTTGCGCAGCCTCAAGGCGCGAGAATTGTTCCAGGCCATCAAAAACCTGTTCTCAGCCGACTTGGCGGCCATCATCGTGGCCAATGGCGAAGAAGCGCCGGACGAACTGGTGGCCGCCTCCGACGAGTTCAGCACCCCATTGTTTACCTCCCCCTTGCGCAGCCCCGGCCTCATGGATGTATTGAGCCACTATCTTGCCCAGGCCGTGGCGGTATCGGAAAGCCTGCACGGCGTGTTCATGGAAGTGCAGGGCTTCGGCCTCATGATCAAGGGCACCCCGGCGATCGGCAAGAGCGAGCTGGCGCTGGAGCTGATCTCGCGTGGGCACCGCCTGGTGGCGGATGATATCGTCGATTTCTACCGTATCGCCCCTGACCGGCTCGAAGGGCGTTGCCCGCCGTTGCTGCAGGATTTCCTCGAGGTGCGTGGATTGGGCGTACTCAATATCCGCGCCTTGTTCGGCGACAACGCCGTCAAGCCGACCAAGCCGCTCGACTTGATCGTGCAACTGGAAATGGCCGATACCATGGTGCCGCTGGACCGGCTCAAGATCAAATCCCAGCATGAAAAAATCCTTGAGGTCAAAATTCCCAAGGTCGTGATCCCGGTGGCCGCCGGGCGCAATATCGCCGTGCTGGTGGAGGTGGCCGTGCGCAACCACATGCTGCTGCTGCGCGGCATCAACGGCACCAAGCAGTTCATGCAGCGCCAGCACCGAGAAATGGCGCGTACTTCCCGGAAACTCAAGCCAGAGGCGGAATAGGCCATGCAGCTTGTGATCGTGACCGGTCTTTCGGGTTCAGGCAAGAGCATCGTACTCAAGATGCTGGAGGACAGCGGCTACTATTGCATCGACAACCTGCCTGCCACCTTGCTGCCCCAGGCTTCGGAGCACCTGAGCCAGGGCAACCACGAACGGGTGGCGATCAGCATCGATACCCGCAGCGCCTCGCTCGAGGCGCTGCCCGGCAACATCCGCAAGCTCAAGGGCGAGGGTATCGAAGTACAGGTGCTTTTCTTGGAGGCCAATGTCGAGACCCTGGTCAAGCGCTACAGCGAAACGCGCCGCCGCCATCCGTTGAGCAGCGATACCAGCACCCTGGCCGAAAGCATCAGCCACGAGCGCCATTTGCTGGAGCCGTTGGTGGACCTGGGGTTGCGCATCGATACCAGCAGCCTCAGCGCCAACGCCTTGCGCAACTGGGTCAAGGAATTCGTGACGCAGAAGAACGGCGAACTGATCCTGCTGTTCTCTTCATTCGGCTTCAAGCATGGCATTCCGCTGGACGCGGATTACGTGTTTGACGTGCGTTGCCTGCCCAACCCCTATTATGATCTGGAGCTCAGGCCGCAGACGGGGCAAGACAAGCCTGTATGTGACTTTCTCGAATGTCACGACAGCGTGCACGGCATGTACGACGATATCCGTGGTTTTATCGAGCGCTGGCTACCCAGCTTCATTGCCGACAACCGCAGCTACCTGACCGTGGCGATTGGCTGCACGGGCGGCCAGCATCGTTCGGTCTATTTCGCAGAGCGCCTTGCGGCGCATTTTCGTCATCAGCAATACCGCGTGCTGGTACGGCATAGGTCACTGGAGAAAAACTAGGCTGGCGTCGCCGGCCGGAGAGCTCCTGAGGATACGGGATACAAAGCATGATAGGTATACTCATCATTGCCCATGGAACGCTGGGCGAAAGCCTGATTCACTGTGCAAGCCATGTCATGGGCTCGCGCCCGCCGCTGTTGAGGCAGCTCGGTGTCGGCACCCATGACGACCCGGGCGGGCTGCTGCCGCAGGCCCAGCAAATGATCAGGGAGCTAGACGAGGGGCAGGGGGTGCTGATACTTTCCGATATCTACGGCGCCACGCCCTGCAACCTGGTGACGAAGTTGCTGATCCCGGGCCATGTCGAAGGCGTGGCCGGGGTCAACCTGCCCATGCTGGTGCGTGCGCTTACCTACCGGCAGGGCAACGGCATCATGACCCTGGTGGAGAAATCCATCAGCGGCGGGCGAGACGGGGTGGTACATTTTTCCAAGGACGCATGTAAGCATCATGATTAAACAAGAAATAGAAATCATCAACAAACTGGGCTTGCACGCCCGCGCTTCGACCAAGCTCACGCAGACGGCCAGCCAGCATGCCTGCGAAATCTGGATCGAGCGCAATGGCAGGCGGGTCAACGCCAAGAGCATCATGGGCGTGATGATGCTGGCGGCAAGCAAGGGGAGCAAGGTGACGCTTGAAACCAACGGCAGCGACGAACAGGCCGCCATGGATGCCCTCGTGAAACTCATCAACGACCGTTTCGGTGAGCCGGAATAACGTTCCGACCATGTTTTTCTTCCCCCCTCAGGAATAACCTGCCATGGCCCAGAGCAGCAAGGTCAGTTTCTCCATGCACGGCGTCGGCGTGTCGGGTGGCATCGCCATCGGCAACGCCCACCTCGTCACCAACGCCTTGGTCGAGGTGGTGCATTATCAGATCCCGAAAAAGGCGCTCGTCGCCGAAATCATCCGCTTCGAACAAGCGCTGGAACGCGTCAGGCACGACCTTGAAACGGTGCGCGAGCAGTTGCCGGCCAATGCGCCGGCCGAGCTGGCGGCCTTCATCAACACGCACTTGATGATCCTGGCCGACAAGCACTTGTCGGAAGAGCCCAAAGCCATCATCGAGCAGGAGCTGTGCAATGCCGAATGGGCATTGAAGCAGCAGATGCACGAACTGGTGGCGCAATTCGAGCTGATCGAGGACGAGTACCTGCGCGAGCGCAAGCAGGACGTGGTGCAGGTGGTGGAGCGCATCATCAAGGTCTTGCTTGGCCATCCCAGCGAGGCGGTGCGCCCGGACGAAAGCGCGCAGATACTCGTGGCGTACGACGTCTCGCCTGCCGACGCCATCCAGTTCAAGCACCACCAGTTCGCCGCGTTCATTACCGACGTGGGCGGCGCGACCTCGCATACCGCCATTCTCGCGCGTAGCCTGAGCATCCCGTCGATTGTGGCGCTGCACCGCGCTCGCGACTTGATTCGCGACGGCGAGCTCATTATCGTCGATGGCAACCATGGCATCGTCATCGTCAACCCGGACAAGGATACCCTGGCCGAATACCGCCTGCGCCAGGAGGAATGGGAGCTGGAGCAGCAAAAGCTCAAGCGCCTCAAGCTGACCAAGGCGGTGACCCTGGACGGGGTTGAAGTCGAGCTGCACGCCAACATTGAAGTGCCTTCCGACGTTGCCAAGGCCAAGGCAGTGGGCGCTACCGGCATCGGGCTTTACAGAACCGAGTTCCTGTTCATGAACCGGCGCGAGATGCCGGACGAGGAAGAACAGTTCGCGGCCTATCGCACGGTGGCGGAAATGATGAAGGGCATGCCGGTGACGATCCGCACCCTCGACCTAGGCGCCGACAAGCAGATGAACCCGGATGCCGCGCGCAGCTGCACCAATCCCGCCTTGGGTTTGCGCGCCATCCGCCTGTGCCTGTCCGAGCCGCAGATTTTCCATACCCAGTTGCGCGCCATCCTGCGCGCATCGCATTACGGCAAGATCAAGATCCTGATTCCCATGCTGTCGTCGCTGCTGGAATTGAGGCAGACGACCATCTTGCTGGAGCGCGCCAAGGAAAGCCTGCGCGCGGAAAACGTCCCGTTCGACGAAGGAATCAAGCTGGGCGGCATGATCGAAATTCCTGCCGCGGCCATCAATGCAGAGGCCTTTGCGCGCGAACTAGATTTCCTCTCCATCGGCACCAATGACCTGATCCAGTATTCTTTGGCAATCGACCGTACGGACGACTCGGTGTCGCATCTCTACAAGCCTTCGCATCCCGCCGTGCTCAAGCTGATCGAGATGACGATCAAGGCCGGCAACAAGCTGGGCAAGCCGGTATCGGTGTGCGGCGAGATGGCGGGCGACATCCATTTCACGCGGCTATTGCTCAGCATGGGCCTGCGCCAGTTCTCCATGCACCCGTCGCACGTGCTGACCATCAAGCGGCAGGTGCTGCAGACCGAACTGCAGGCCATTGCCGCGCTGGCCCGCAAGATCATGAACGCCTACGATATGGACAAGATCGAACCTTTGCTGGAAAAACTCAATCAGTAGTCCATATACTGCTGTTCCGGTCATTCATTTCTGAGGGGATTCCACCATGAGCAACCTGATTCCGGTTCCCAGCGCGGACGAAAAGAACATCGCCGTGGTCACCCATCTAGCGGGCACGGTGTTCAGCCTGTTTCCCGCACTTTTCGTCTGGCTGCTGAAAAAGGACAGCAGCCCCTTTATCGGCGAGCAAGCGCGCGAAGCGCTGAATTTCCAGATCACCCTCTTGATAGGGTACGCCATCAGCTCCATATTGATGGTGATACTCGTCGGTTTCGTGCTGGCTGGCATCCTCTGGATCGCCAACCTTATCCTCTGCGTGCTGGCCGCCATTGCTGCGAGCCAGGGGCAGGAATACCGCTACCCGTTTACATTGCGATTGATTAGTTAAGGATTCCAAGTGAGCATTGCCAACAACCCATTGCTGGATTTTTCCGGCCTGCCCCAATTCGACCAAGTCAAGGCCGAGCACGTCACCCCCGCCGTAGACCACTTGCTGGAAAAGGGCAAGGCGCTGGTCGAAACGCTGGTGGCGGAAGCCGCGCCGCCTACCTGGGAAAGCTTCGTGCGGCCGCTGGAAGATTTCGAGGAGCAGATCTCGCGCGCCTGGTCGCAAGTCGGCCACCTCAATGCCGTCGTCAACAGCCCCGAACTGCGCGAAGCCTACAACGAGAACCTGCCCAAGCTGACCGCGTTCTATGCCGACCTCTCGCAAGATGAGCGCCTGTACGCTAAGTTCCGCGCTTTGCGTGCCAGCGCGGACTACGACAAGCTCAACACCGCCCAGCGCAAGATTGTCGATAACGAATTGCGCGATTTCCGCCTCGGCGGCGCCGAGTTGCCGGAAGACAAAAAGGCGCGCTTCAAGGCGATTCAGGAAGAGCTTTCCACCCTGGCCGCCAAGTTCGAGGAAAACCTGCTCGACACCACCAACGACTACGCCTTGTTCATCGAGGACGAAGCCCAATTGAAAGGCATCCCGGAAGACGCCTTGCAAGCCGCGGCCGAAGCCGCCAAGGCCGATGAGAAAACCGGCTGGAAATTCACCCTGCACTTCCCTTCCTACATGCCAGTGCTGCAATACTGCGACAACCGCGAGCTGCGCGAAACGCTTTACCGCGCCTACGCCACCCGCGCCTCCGAGTTCGGCAAGCCGGAGTGGGACAACACCGAGATCATCAGCAAACTCCTCACGCTGCGCCATGAGGCCGCCGTATTGCTGGGCTACAGCAACTATGCCGAAACCTCGCTCGCCACCAAGATGGCGGAAACCCCGGCCCAGGTGGAAGAATTCCTCAACAACCTCGCCAAGCGCGCCAAACCCTTCGCCGAGCGTGACATGCAGGAACTCAGGCAATACGCTGCCGAGAAGCTGGGCCTGGCCGAACTGCAAGCCTGGGATATCGCCTACGCCTCCGAGAAACTGCGCGAGGAAAAGTACGCGTTCTCCGACCAGGAAGTGAAGCAATACTTCCCCGAGCAGCAAGTGTTGCAAGGCTTGTTCAAGGTCACCGAGACCATCTTCGGCCTGCAGGTGCGCAAGAAGCAAGCGCCGGTCTGGCACAAGGACGTCAGTTTCTACGAAATCACCACCCCGGCAGGCGAGCCGGTCGGTCAGTTCTATCTCGACCTCTACGCGCGCAACAACAAGCGCGGCGGCGCCTGGATGGACGAAGCCATCACCCGCCGCAGGAAGAGCCAAAGCGTCGAAATTCCCGTGGCCTACCTCACCTGCAACTTCTCCGCGCCGGTCGGCGGCAAGCCTGCACTGTTCACGCATGACGAAGTCATCACCATGTTCCACGAATTCGGCCACGGCCTGCACCACATGCTGACCCGCGTCGAGGATTACGGCGTGTCAGGCATCAAGGGCGTGGAATGGGATGCCGTGGAACTACCTAGCCAGTTCATGGAGAACTTCTGCTGGGAATGGGACGTGCTGCGCCACATGACCAGGCACGTCGATACCGGCGAGCACTTGCCCAAGGCGCTCTTCGACAAGATGGTCGCCGCCAAGAACTTCCAGGCCGGCATGCAGACCGTGCGCCAGATCGAGTTCTCCCTGTTCGACATGCGCCTGCATTCCGATTTCAGCGAATACGATACCAGCACGGCGCTCACCCTGATCGAAGCCATCCGCGACGAAGTCGCCGTGGTGCGTCCGCCCAAGTGGAACCGCTTCCCCAACAACTTCTCGCACATCTTCGCGGGCGGTTATGCGGCTGGCTATTACAGCTACAAATGGGCGGAAGTGCTTTCCGCCGACGCCTACAGCATGTTCGAGGAAAACGGCGTGCTATCCGCGGAAACCGGCAAGCGCTTCTGGAACGAGATACTGGCGCAAGGCGGCTCACGCCCTGCGCTGGAATCGTTCATCGCGTTCAGGGGCCGGGAGCCGAGCATTGATGCTTTGCTGAGGCATAATGGGATGACGGCTTAAGGAGCCAATAAGGCGCAATGTCCGGTGGGTGTTGCGCCTGCAAGCCGTTTCAGTCCAGTTTATGTCGAAGGTATTTGACCATCTGGAGAGATCATCCCCGGCCTTCTCTTCTTGTTTGTATGGCACGACAGCGGTTGCTGGGCCTTGCATCGAACAAGTCGGCGCGTGCCTGGGGCAACACTAGCGGCAAGGTTCACCCGGCGGGATGATCGGCATATGCCGCTTGCTGACTGGCGCGGTCATCGAAGAGGGGGAACCTTCCGGCGGGACGATCTTTCACCAGAGGAATGATGGCAGCGCCGCTAGCGTCCCGTAAGCCCTTATCCCTGCACCGGCAGCGGCCAGAAGGTGGCCTGGCGCCGCTCTATCCGCCCGTCTTCTTATCATTGCGTGGTGCATAGGCGCCATTTCCTGGTCGCGCTACCCCGGTTTTCTCTACTTTTCGCACACAAACCGTACATTTGTACGGTGTTTTTCTGATTTTCCGCTCGCTAGACTTTGACTCATCTTATTTCAAGTCATGAGCGAGGAAATCAGTATGGATACGAATTTTGAGCGCCGGAGAATCATGCAAATGCTGGCGGCGGCGTCGGCCGCAGCCGCGGTTCCTATTGGCACCATTGCGGCGACGGCTGATGTCAGTGCGCCGAAGAAGCCCACTGGCAAGCCTATCGTACTTGGCCTGACGATTTCGACAACCGCTGCTGCCGGGGTTGCGGATCATGCCGACCACATGAACGGCTCGATTCTCGCTCAGGAAGAGATCAATGCCAATGGCGGCATTCTCGGCCGCCCGTTGGAGCTTCGGCCAATTGATGTCGATCTCCTGTCGGCAGAAAGCTGCCAAGCTTCCATCCGCAAGCTGGTTGACCTGAAAGTGCATGCGATCAGCTCGCCTTTCCTGTTCGTGCCGATTCCTGCGATGGACGCCTCGGTCAACTACAAGTGTCCCTATGTCAATGGCAATACCCAACGGGCTGCGACCGACCTGGTAGCCAAATACCCTGCAAAGTACAACCACATATTCCAGATGGATCCTTCCGAGGTGTTCTATGGCGAAACCTTCCCTGTGTTTCTTGAGAGCCTTGAAGCCAGCGGTAGCTGGAAGCCCAAGAACAACAAGGTGCATATCGTTCAGGAGCAGATCGCCTATTGCCAGACCATTTCCCGCGCTTGCCAGGCGGCGCTCAAAAACAGCCGTTTCGAGCTGGCCAAGGTGACGGATATCCAGTACCCGGTGCAGGACTGGGGTAGCGTGATCAGGGATATCAAGAAGACCGGCGCCGGTACGGTGATGATGGATCATTGGGTGGCTGCCGAGTATGCCGCATTCTGCAAGCAGTTCCGTGCCAACCCGCTCAAGGGAACACTGATTTACCTGCAATACGGCCCGTCGCAGCCTGAGTTCCTGGAGCTGACCGGGAAAGCGGCGGAAGGGTTTGTCTGGAGCACGGTGCTCGGGGTGTATGCCGACAAGAAAGGCCAGGCTTTCCGCGACAAATACCAGAAGCGCTTTCCGGGAAAGACGATGGGGCTGTGCTACACCGGCGGCGGCTACGATATCGTCAATATGCTGGCCCAGGCCTGGAATGCCGTGGGCAATCCCGATGATTTCAAGGCCGTGAACGACTATCTCCGCAAAACCGCATTCCGTGGCGTCTGCGGCTGGTCCTACATGGGCAATGCCAGACAGGAAGCCCGTCATTTTCCGCTGGGTACGCAAAGTATCGATAGCGGCATGAGCCAGCTCTATTTCCAGGTTCAGGGCGGACAACACAAGATCATTTATCCCCCGCAACTCAAGGAAGTCGATTTCAAGCCAACGCCATGGATGTAACCCGGGCTTTCACAAACGATTCGATGGGTATGAGTGATGACAGCTTTATTTGAAGGCAGGGCCATCAAGCTGGAGTTGGGCGGCAGGGAAATCCTGAAGGGTATTTCCCTCTCGGTGGAAAAAGGGGAGGTGATGGGCATCATCGGCCCCAATGGGGCGGGGAAGACCAGCCTGTTTGAGGTGTTGAGCGGCCGCATATTCCCCAAGAGCGGCCAGGTGATGTTCCAGGGACAGGATGTGACCTCCATGCCGTTATTCAAGCGGTCGCGCCTTGGTATCGGGCGTACCTACCAGACGCCATTGGTCCCGGACGAGCTCCGGGTAGGAGAGGTGCTGAAGGCTGCACGCCAGGCGTATCTGCCTTACCTCACCAGCCATGACGCCGAGTGGGGGCTGGACCTGGTGAATCTGCAGGTGGATTTTGACCAGTATGCCCGCGAGCTGGAAACGCTGAACCGCCGCAAATTGTTATTGGCATGCCTATTGATGAGGCGTCCGCCATTGCTGTTGCTGGATGAACCGGCCGCAGGCCTGATCAATTCCGAAGTCGATGAGCTGGATCACCTGATGCGCATGCTTTCAAAGGAAATGGGCGTGTCCATCATCATCGTGGAGCATCGCATGGAATTGCTGGAAATGATTGCAGACCGGGTCATGGTAATGGACGCGGGCGAGCAGATTGCCGAAGGCTCTCTTGCCAGTGTCCTCGCCAACCCACAAGTCCATGCCGCCTATTTCGAGAATGTCGAGTAAAGGCATGAACAAGCTGATGAACGGAGATATTCAATGGGGGACTTGCGGTGAGTGAGCGAAGAGAAATCCTCAATATCCAGGGGCTTTCCGCCGGCTGGGGACCTATGCGGGTCATTCATGACCTCGACTTGGTGGTGTATGCCGGCGAGCGTATCGGCATCGTGGGTTTGAACGGCCATGGGAAATCGACCTTGTTTTCCGCGATTGCCGGGATGACGGACTGGCAGCGAGGTTCGATCAAGCTCAACGGCAAGGAGGTAGGCGGCACCCGCAGCCAGGGGCCGGGGCGCTATACCCACCTGGTGGTGAGGCAGGGATTGGCGCTCATGCCGCAGGGCGATGAGATATTTACCGGCCTGACCGTGGAAGAGCATCTGGATAGTGGCGCCTTCACGCCGGCGGCATGGCGCGACCGCAAGGCGCGCAAGGAAAAGATACTGGAGATCTTCCCGCCACTGCGGAAGTTGATGAGTACGCCGGTCGGGCGTTTGTCAGGCGGCGAGCGGCGCATGGTGTCGCTCGGACGCGGGTTGATGTCGGATGCCTCTCTCTTGCTGGTGGATGAGCCCTCGCTGGGGCTGGCCCCCAAAATCGGCAAGGGGGTGATGAAGGCTCTGATGGAAATCGAGCTGGGCAATTCCGCCATGATCATTGCAGAGCAAAACATGGCTTTGCTCGAAGGGCAGGTCGACAGGGTGATCGGCATGCATGTGGGGAAACTGAAAGGCGAGGCATCCACTTCGCTTGCCCATGAAATGAAGAGGGAGATATAGGGCCATGGACATTGATATCGGTTTTGTTGCCATCACGGCGGTCACGCTGGCCTGTATATACGGCACCCTGGCTATCGGGGTGTCGATCACATGGTCCAGCCTGGGCTTAATCAATATGAGTTACGGATTTACTTTCGCGACAGCAGGTTACGGCGCCTGGCTCGTCAGTGAGTATATTTCCTCGTCGGGCCCGGTCGTGATCCTTGGCGGCATCCTGACCGGCGCGCTGGTCGGGGTGCTGGTATGCGCGGTGGCCTTCATCCCTATCCACGACAAGCCTAATTTTACGGTACGCGGGTTGATTGCATCGCTGGCGTTGAGCCTGATCGGCACCCAGGCCCTACTTTATTTTTTCGGGCCACAATCGAAAACGCTGCCGCCCCTGTTTGGCGACTGGGAACTTGAGCTGGGCGAAGTGGTGCTCACTGCCGACAAGGGCGGCGCCATTCTGACCTCCATCCTGATGCTTACCCTGGCCTTATGGTGGCTGCGCTCCAGTCGCCGCGGGCTTGAAATTCGCGCCATGATGATGAACCCGCATGCAGCCTCGCTGGTAGGCATAGGCGTCAGGCGTACTGGATTCTATGTCATGGCCCTGACCGGCGGGCTGGCTGGCCTCGCATCCGTCCTGCTGTCGCAAACTTACTTCGTCAGCCCGTTTTCTGGCGTCACGCCGCTTATCAAGGGCTTGAGCGTGGCTTTGTGCGGCGGGTTGGGCAGCGTCGGCGGCGCCATGATTGCTGCGGTCATGATCGGCGTCAATGAGGCGCTGACGGCCGATATCCTCGGTGGCCAATACATCCTGATCACCCAGTTCCTGCTGATCATACTGGTGCTGATCATCCGTCCGCGCGGTATCGCCGGCATTCTCGATAAACAACGCGAGGCGTAATCATGGCAAATATCTGGAAAAATCCCGTCGCCAATTGGAGCATCAAGGGAGAGGCGGACAATGTGCCGACCATTCCATGGACCTCTCCTATCAAGCCCTGGATTGAGACAATCAAGGCGAAACAAAAACTATACAAGGTAGGGCGCCTGCGCTACTACTACAAATTCCCCGGACATGGCGCCAGGACTTGGCACCGCTGGCGTTATCCCTTCACCCGCAGGCGTATCCTGAACATCCGGGGTGAGTACAACGCCAAGAGCCTGCGCCGGGAAAAAACCATTCTTGACCGCCGCCCGGTCTACTGGATGCTGAGTTTCATCGCCATGGTGATTGCGCCCCTGCTCATGCCCGGCGGGCTCGAAAGTACCCTGCTCAATGCGGGGGCCGTGTTCTTCATCTACGCTGCCATCAACCTATGCTGGACGCTGGTGATCGGCACTGCAGGGATTTTCTCCCTGGCATCGATGGCCATTGTCGGCGCCGGGGCCTACGGGGCTGCCTACCTATCCCTGACTTACGGGCTGCCGTGGTGGTCGCTGCCCATGGTGGGGTCGGTGATCGGCCTGGTGTTCGGTATCTTGATCGCATTGCCGGCAACGCGGCTGGAAGGCTTCTATTACGCGCTGCTCACCTTGGGTCTGGTGGAACTGTGCCGTGTGTACGTGATCCAGTCGCGCACCTTCGGCTCAGCCACTGGCGGCGTCTATGGTGCAGACAGCTACCTGCCCGACGGCATCAGTGAAATCAGCGGCCTGACCATCAGTTACTACGTCTGTTTTGCCGTCATGCTTGCGGTGCTTTTCATGTTCCGCTTCATCCAGGGTAAGCGTCTGGGACGGATTCTGCGCATGGCGCCCGAAAAGCGCGAGGCCTTTGCCGAGGCCACAGGCGTGAACTTCCGCTGGGCGCGCATTCAGGTCTTCATCATTACCTCGGTGGTCCTGGGGGCGCTGGGCGGGGTGTATGCCAGCCACTTCCACGGTGCATCTCCTTCGCTGTTTTCCATGGATTCCGTTCTGCTTGGCCTGGCCATGCTGGTGATCGGGGGGATCGGACGTTCGGAAGGCGCGGTGTTCGGCACCCTGGTCGTCGTGATGATCGACAAGGTCTTCATCGATTGGGGCCCGCTGCGATTGATCCTGATCGGCGTGATCATGCTGTCGGTGGTGTTGTTCCTGAAGGGCGGGGTCTTCGGGATCAAGCAGCAGTTTCGCGCCTGGCGCAACAAGAAGAAAAGTGAAAACCGTTCAACTCGTGCAGAAAAAGGTGGGGAAATGTTACCTGAAGAAGCTACAGAAACACATGACAAAGACCAGATATTCCTGCGTCGCTTCGACAAGATGCAGCGCGATTTCCTGAAGACCCTGGTATCCGAAGAAGTCATCGAGGAACACAGGCGCAGCCCGCTTGGGCAGCACAGCGAGGCATTGGAGCGCCTGCTGAATTACTTCCGCCGGCAGCCGCAAAGCGACAAGTATGCCCTCGAAGCCATCGAGCCCTTCAAGTCCTACCGCATCATTGCGATGTCTGGACAGCGAGGGGTACCGCCCCGCGTCGTGGAAGACAAAATCTATAAATCAGAATCAGAGGCCTTGCATGCCGTGTTCGTGCGCCGTGTACAGGACTTAATGGAGAGTTAGTGCCTAAAACAAAATCTGCAAATCAACCACGTTAATTTTTGAAGGATTTTGTGATGAAGAACAGGCTTGGAAGCAATATCTTACCCTCCGTGATGTTGGCCTGCAGTATGGGCTTCGTCTCGACTGCGCAAGCAGGCGGCACCATCAATTTTGGTGAGGATAAGTGGATATCACTGGGTTTTGGTATCCGGACCACGTTCACCAGTACGGAAGATGCCGCCCCCAATGCGAGCTCCAGAAGCAAGGATTTCGAGCTGGATATCGCCCGGATCTACCTTTCTGGCTCGTTGAACCAATATATCAAGGGAACGGTGACGCTGGACAAGATAGGAGACGATGACTTCAGGGTCATCGATGCCTATGGGCAACTGGAATTCATGCCCGAGTTCAATATCTGGGTTGGCCTGCTGCTGCCGCCTTCCGATCGCGTCAATATGAATGGGCATTTTTTCATGAATGGCTGGAGTTTCCCCGGCGTTGTGTCGCAATACCAGAACAAGCAGACCGGGCGAGACAATGGCATATTGTTCTGGGGGAAAGTGCTGGACAAGCGGTTGGTGTATTCCGCCGGCATTTATGAAGGCAACCAGGCTTCTGCATTTGCCGGCAACAATATTCTGGACCCTAACCGCAGCGACAATCTCATGTACGCGGGGCGCCTGCAGTATGACTTCTGGGAGGCCAACCTGGACCCAGGTTTCTACACCAGCAGCGCCTATTTCGGCAAGGATGTACTGTCCCTGGGCTTTTCGGGCCGCTACCAGAAAGATGCTGTCGGCAGCGTAATCGCCCGCGATGATTACCTAGGCTATAACGTCGATTTCCTGCTGGAAAAAGTGTTGCCCGGCGGCGTGCTGGACATCGAGGCAGCGGCTTACCGCTATGACTTTGACAATGATGCCGTGCTGGCAGGCATGGATATCAATGGCGTCAGCCGCGTCCAGGCGGGCAAGGCCTACCTCGGAGTTCTGTCCTGGATGTTTCCGCAGACGGTTGGGTGGGGAAGGTTCCAGCCTTATACCCGCTACCAGAAGTTCGCGGCCGATGGCAATGCCAGCCTGGATGTCAGGGAATACGACATTGGGCTGAATTACATCATCGATGGCCACAATGCCCGCATCAGTGGTGTTTACACCAAGAACAAGACGGAAAACCAGGATAGCTACGACAAGTTCGTCGTTGGTCTCCAGCTGCAGTTCTAACTGCTCAGCCTGGGACCATCGATGATGGTTCCAGGCTGCAGGGTTAGCGGTTCTAAAACGCTTTCTTCAGTCAGGAAATATGTATGTCTCAAATCAAGATATTTGGCTATACCGACAAAATCTCCGTTAAGCCTGGTGATGAGATCGGATTCCATGTGAGTGTCGATGGCACGAAAAAAGTCACTGCGCAACTGGTGAGGCTGATTCATGGGGATGCCCACCCGGACGGCCCTGGCTTCATCGAGCAGGAAGTGCCTTGTCCCGTCAATGGTGAGTGGGATGTGCAAAAGCAGTTCACCCAGGTCGGCTCGTTTCTCAGGGTGGCGGATCCGGGCAACAAGCTGGCGCATGACGGCAGCTTCACCCTCTATGCCTATATCTGGCCCACGCTGCCCACCATTGGCCTGAGGCAGGCGCTGCTGGGGCGCTGGGATTGCTATCACAACCAGGGCTACTGCCTGGGCATCAACAAGCAGGGGGTGCTCGAATTCTGGCTAGG
Organism: Methylobacillus draconifructus; assembly: GCF_045984355.1. Lineage (NCBI taxonomy): Bacteria > Pseudomonadati > Pseudomonadota > Betaproteobacteria > Nitrosomonadales > Methylophilaceae > Methylobacillus > Methylobacillus draconifructus. Next base: position 112,687 of record NZ_JBJQII010000004.1, read on the forward strand.
CGATGGCAAGGAAGTGGATTATGTGGCAGCGGAAGTGCCGCTCATTGCCAAGATGTGGTATTTCGTGGCGGTCAGCTATGACGCCTCGACTGGTAAGGCCACCCTGTATCAGGAAAGCGTGGCTAACCGCTACAACAGCCTGCTTGGCAAGGTCGTGCCGATGGATTATCGCTCGCATGTGATGGAGGTCATGCGCTTCAGGGCAAGGAATATTCCAGAGGTTCCTTTTCTTATAGCAGGTTCCCAGGATTGGCATGAGCTCCGCGGACATTTTGTCAACCAGACCTACTGCGGGAAAATAGACCGGCCCGGTATGTATGGCAGGGCGCTATCGCGCGCCGAGCTCGATGAACTCAAGTCGGGCAAACCACCTTTAACAGAAGGTCTGCTCGCACACTGGGACACCACGGCAGGCTACACCGACAACGGGATAGGGGACACCGTCGTGGATGTGTCGGGCAATGGCCTGCATGCACATGGATACAACCGCCCAGTCCGTGGACAGACCGGCTGGAACTGGAGTGGTCGCAATGACAGCTTCCGCTTGGCGCCGCAGGAATATGGCGGGGTCGAGTTTCATGCCGATGCCATGATCGACTGCAATTGGAAACAAACCAAGCGCCTGCGCATTCCCGACGATTTGCGCAGTGGCGTCTATGCCATCCGGCTGCGGGCAGACAATAACAAACAAACTACGCAGGGGCTGGATGAGGAATACATCGTCTTCTTTGTGCGTGCCAAACAACCGAAGAGTGCCTTGGCGCTACTGATTCCCACCGGCAGTTACCTGGCTTATGCCAATGAACACTTGAGTTTTGATGCGCAGATCGTCCAGCCTATGAGTGGCCGGCCTCCCATCATCTCGGCAGTGGATGTCGAGATGTACCAGAATCCCGAGTTCGGTTTTTCGACGTACGACAGTTACATGGATGGTGCAGGGGTATGCTTCAGCTCCTATCATCGCCCCATCATCAATATGCGGCCCAAATTCCGCATGTCCGGGTTCGGGTCTACCTGGCAATTCCCTGCCGACCTGTCGATTGTCGGCTGGCTTGAGCATATGCAGTATGACTATGAAGTCATCACCGAAGAGGATGTGCATCGCGAAGGACTCTCTGCCATGGCGCCCTATCGATGCATCATATCGGGCACCCACCCTGAATATATTTCGGAGCGCATTCTGGATGCCCACGAGGATTTCATCCAGCAAGGGGGCCGCTTCATTTATATGGGAGGTAACGGCTATTACTGGAATGTGGCCTATCGTGACGATGAGCCGTGGGTCATGGAGGTCAGGAAGCTGGATTCGGGCATGCGCGCATGGGCCGCCAGGCCGGGCGAGCATTACCTGCAGACCACAGGACAGAAGAGTGGCATCTGGAAAAACCTGGGGCGTCCGCCACAGAAATTATTGGGCGTCGGCTTTATCGGCGAAGGCTTCGAAAGTGGCCGGCCGTTCCGCCGTATGCCGGATAGCTATCACCGCACCGTGTCCTGGATCACGGAAGGCATAGAAGGCGAAATCCTCGGAGACTTCGGGCTGGCCCATGGGGGGGCAGCAGGGGTGGAAGTCGACCGTTACGACCTGAGCCTGGGCACGCCGCCGCATGCCAAGATCATTGCATCGTCTGGCGGTCATACCGACAATTATGTATTGTCCACGGAAGAGCTGCTGTATGCCTACCCTGGCACTGGTGGTACGCAGGATTACAGGGTCAGGGCGGACATCGTCTATTTCACTGCTCCCAATCATGGCGGCGTCTTCTCGACCGGCTCGATTGCCTTTGGTCAGGCACTGCCTGCATACAATTTCGACAACAATATTTCCAAGCTGCTCTCCAATGTAGTCAACGCCTTCATCAAGCCAGGCGCGCTTCCTGGTGGGTTGTGGATTTCGCAAGAAAAGCAGTGGCGATGATCATGGCTGACATGGCATGAATTGACGTCTTAACTTCCCGGCTCCTCCCCTTCGCCAGCTATTGCACACCGCATGGCTGGCGCTTTTTTACGTTTATATATTCCAGCTTCGTATTTTCTATGCATATCTAATTGATTTGAATTGATTTTGGCATCTTTATTGCTTGGTTGTACATGAAAGTACCCGGCAGCGGATCAATCGCCTGAAAGACGTTGTATAGGATAAGTAATCCGTTGTTTATATTATTGTTTTTGTAAATTTTCGCGCAGGGTGACTGACAGGGGAGTGCTCATGACCCAAGATTGGGCAGGCCTGCCCAATTCGGTGACATCTCGACTGCCGGGAATTTGCAAGGGGAGTCAAGTCATGACCAGTACTGTCGAGGCATTCAGCAACGTATTGCTTAAACTGCATGATATTGCCGAATATGCGCCTATTGATCGATATCAGGAACTTGCATTGGATACAGTGCAGGAAATCCTGCCTTTTGATACCGCGTGGTGGGGGATCATGTCTCCCAATGAGATCAGTTTCAGCTTGCATGGCTCGCATCTGCATAACTTGCCGAACTCCTTTGTGCCGATGTGGGAAGAGCTGAAATACGATGATGCGTTGGCAAAGGCGGTGGAAGTCAAACCGGCGCAGACGGTGTATTTTGACCAACCTGCATTTGACGAGGCGCCCGGGCTGGCGACCCTGATGGGCGAACATGCCGTGAAGCAGGCTTTCTGCACTTCCCATTATCTGCCTTCTGAAAATGCCTTTGTCTTCCTGTCTCTTTATCGCAAGCAAGGGTCGCCGCGCTTCACCCTCAGGGAAGGCTTGGTCAACAAATTCCTCATGCCGCATTTGTGCGCATTATGGGAAAGCAACAGGATGCGCTACAGCGAGCAATACAAGGACAGGCTGCACGACGAATCCATCTACCTTGCCATCGTCGACAGGCAGTTCCAGATATTTGACGCCGATAACACCTTCTTCGATATTTTGCGGCAGGAGTGGCCGAAGCTGAACAGCCTGACCCTGCCTCAGGCGATGATTGCCCAAATGAGCCGTGAGACGAGGATTGCTGAAATCAAGTTTTCCAAGATTATTGCGCGTTATGAGTTCATTGGCGATTTCTGTATCCTGGCCATCCGGCAAAGGCAGCGGATCGATTTACTGACCAAGCGAGAGCTGATGGTGGCCCAAGCCTTTTCCACCGGAGCCAGTTATAAGGATATCGCCAAGTCAGCCAACCTTTCACCTACCACCATACGCTACTACCTGCGGGTGATTTACGATAAGCTCAATGTCAACAACAAGGCCGAAATGGTGACCGTACTCAGAAACACCTCCCTTTCTGAGTCGCAAAAAACCTGGATGCAGTCTTACCGCGTCATACAACGCGTGAGTGGGCGCGCCAGTGGCCCGATATTCAGCCTACCAGGCAAATGATCTGCGACGTGCAGCCGGAATGGTGGCAATCGCCACAAGATGTGCGTAAGCTTGCGTCCTTCTTTCACTCACTCCAGGCATGTCATGGCGCTCAAATCCACCGTATTCAAGGTCACCCTGCAGGTGGCGGATATGGATCGGCATTATTATCAAGACCATGCGTTGACCTTGGCGCGCCATCCGTCCGAAACGGATGAACGCATGATGGTGCGCTTGCTTGCGTTCGCATTGCAGGCGCATGAGCTGCTGGCATTCGGCCAGGGCATGACGGAAGACGAGGAGGCGGATCTCTGGCGCAAGGACCTCACAGGCAAGATCGAGCAATGGATCGATGTGGGGCTGCCGGATGAAAAACTGGTCCGCAAGGCCTGTGGACGGGCGGATGAAGTGTTGGTCTATGCCTATGGCGGCCGTACGGCGGAGATGTGGTTCGAGCAGAACCGCAATGCGTTTGCGCGGCTCAGGAATCTGGGCGTGTTCAACCTGCCGCAGGCGCAGACCAAGGCTTTGGCAGCGCTGGCACAGCGCACGATGACCCTGCAATGCACGATCCAGGACGGCCAGACCTGGTTGAGCGACGGCGCGTGCAGCGTCGAGGTGTCATGCGACAGGGTGAAGTGACCCGCAGGGGTGGCAGCCGCTTTTACAACATGGCAATCCGCAGGATGACGGATCAGTTGACTCAAACCTTGGCAAAGCTACCCTGTTCCGCATCGCCGAACAGTTTCAGCAAATCTGTCCCTTTCAGCGCCAGGGCGTAACCCAGCACGCCGCTGCCGATCACCACGGTTTCATAATCCTTCACACTGTTGTCCACCAACACCTTGAGTCCCTCTGGCAGGGCGACCGGCGGCAAGGCGCCGACGACGTAGCCTGTAGCTTCGGGCACTTCGTCATATTCCGCCATGCGCAGTTTGCGCTCGTTGAGGTGGTTGCGCAGGATGGCCCAGTCGGCACGGCCACCGCCAGCAACGGCGAGCAGGATGAACTGGTCCGAGCCGGTGCGGAACAGCACGCTGCGCACCACCGATTTAGGGTCCAGCCCCTGGCCTTCCAATAGTTCTTCCAGGTTGCGCACCGGTTTCTTGTCTTCACTTAGCGGGATTTCAATGACAGTGAACGGGACGGACTGGGCGTTCAGGAGGTTGGTGACGGGAGAGGTAAATGTTGTAGTCATTGGGTGCCTTGGCAATAAAATGAATATCCAGCTTAGATCATACTGTTGATGCCACGTGAATTGAATCGCTTCTTGCTGCTTAACAAGTGATACTATAGTGATACTTTTAATGTTGGAGATCTTGGAATGAAAGTCGAATTGGTGACCAACCTGAAACGCCAGGCTACCAAGATTCTCGCAGATTTGCATGCGTCGAAGGAAGCGGTGCTGATCACGGAGCATGGGCAGCCGTCTGCGTATCTGGTGGATGTGCAGGATTACGAGTTCATGCAACGCAGGCTGGCATTGCTGGAGGCGCTGGTCAAGGGTGAGCGGGCCGTGCTTGAGCAACGCACTTTGACGCACGAGCAAGCCAGGGACCGTATGCAAAAATGGCTGAAATAATCTGGACGTCTCCGGCATTGGATCAACTGGATGAAATTGCCGAATATATTGCGCTGGATAAACCTGACGCGGCACGCAAGCTGGTAGGGAATGTATTCGACAGCGTAGAGAAGCTGGCGCAGTTTTCCCAGTCTGGCCGGGTACCGCCTGAATTGCCCGATTCGGTCTATCGTGAAGTCGTATGCCCGCCTTGCCGGGTTTTTTACCGCCAAGAGCGTGGTACGGTCTTGATTTTGCACGTCATGCGCGAAGAAAGGCAATTGCGCCAATATTGGCTGGAGCATCAGGAATGAATTGGCGCTTGTTGATGGCGGCGTGGCTGATGGTTTTCATGCAGGGCGTTGCACATGCAGCCGTGGAAGAGGCTGTCGTGCAATTGCAAACCGCCAACGGCGTTCTCGAGGGAACATTGCTGGTGCCCGAGGCGAAACGCGGCATGCCGGTGGTTCTCCTGGTGGCAGGGTCTGGCCCGACAGACAGGAACGGCAACCAGCCCGGCCTGCATCACAACGCCTTATTGCAGCTATCCGGCGCGTTGGCGCAATACGGGATTGCGAGCTTGCGCTACGACAAGCGCGGCGTGGGCCGAAGCATGAGCGCCGCGCCCAGGGAGGAGGATTTGCGTTTCGAGCAATATGCCGCCGACGCGCGCGATTGGGTGAAATGGCTTGCGCGGGACAAGCGCTTCGGCAATGTGACCGTGATCGGCCACAGCGAGGGGTCGCTGCTCGGCATGCTGGCTGCGCGGCAGGCCAAGGTGGCAAACTTCGTTTCCATTGCCGGGCCGGGCAGGTCCGCCGACCAATTGCTGCAGATGCAATTGGCTACCCAGCCTGCCGAGATACAGTCCATGGCGTTGCCTGTGATCGAGAGGCTGAAGCGGGGCAAGACGGTAGACCTGGTAAATCCCGCCCTGCAGGCATTGTTCCGGCCCAGCGTGCAGCCGTACCTGATTTCGTGGTTCAAGTACGATCCCGCCAAGGAGGTCGCCAAGTTGAAGATGCCGGTGCTGGTGGTGCAAGGGACGGCGGATATTCAGGTGGATGAAGAGGATGCATGGTTATTGGGGGCGGCTAATCAAAGGGCGACGGTCATCTCGATCGACGGCATGAACCATATTTTCAAGAAATCGGTGCCGGACCACGCGCAGAACTGGAATACCTATACCCAGCCCGAGCTGCCTATCATGCCGGAGCTGGCTGCGGTGCTGGCGCGGTTCATCCGCTAGGACGGCAAGTTGAATTAGCAATAGCGCTGGAGCACATCACCATGTGGGACGAACGATACGGCACCGAGGCTTATGCCTACGGCAAGGCCGCGAATACTTTCCTTGCGAAGCATTTCCGCGCCATTCCCCAGGGCAGGGTGCTGAGCATTGCCGAGGGGGAGGGGCGCAATGCGGTATTCCTGGCCAGGCACGGATACGCCGTGACGGCGATGGATGGTTCCGCCGTCGGGCTGGAAAAGGCCGGGAAGCTCGCCAGGGAGCATGGCGTCGCGATTGAATGCATCCATGCCGACCTCGCCAGTTTCGATTTCGGCGAGCAGCAATGGGACGGCATCGTCTCGATTTTCTGTCCCATGCCGTCGGGCTTGAAGGCCGTCGTCTTCCCCAAGATCGTCAAGGGGCTGAAGCCCGGCGGGGTATTCCTGCTGGAAGCCTACACGCCGGAGCAGTTGGAGTACGGCACCGGCGGCGGCAAGGACGCGGACGCCATGATGACGCAAGCTATACTGAGCCACGCATTGCATGGATTCAGCTTCGATTGGCTGCAAGAAGTGGAACGCGAGGTGGTGGAGGGCGCTTACCATACCGGACTGGCCTCGGTGGTGCAGGCGATAGCAGTCAAGCCAACCATATAGATGAAAGAACAAGTTGCCATGTTGAAGGTGATCGCCGAGGATTTTATCAAGCCGGAATACATTGACCTGGTAGCGCCGCTGTATGCGGAGCTGGTCGAGAAGACCCGGCAGGAACCGTTATGCATTGCGTACGACCTGTTCACCGACCAGAAAGACCCTGGGCATTTCATCTTTGTCGAGGAATGGCCTGACCGGGCGGCGCTGGACATCCATTGCCAGACCGAACATTTCCGCCGGCTGGTGCCGGCTATCAATCAATACCGGCGGCAGGAAGGGATATTCCTGCTCATGGATGCGTTCGCAAGATAGCGCATCCATAACCAGCCTATGAGCCAGCGTTCCGTCCCGGACGAGAAATCCGGCCTGCATCCGCGTAACCGGCACCGCCAGCGCTACGATTTTGCGTTGCTGGTCGAAGCCCATCCTGCCCTGGCAGCATTTGTCAGGCTTAATCAATATCAGGATGCCAGCATCGACTTTGCCGACGCGCAGGCGGTCAAGACCCTGAACCAGGCCTTGCTCAAGCATTATTACGGCATTGCGGAATGGGACATCCCGCCGCAATTCCTCTGTCCGCCGATTCCTGGCCGGGCGGATTACGTGCATTGCTTGGCAGATCTGCTGGACGCAGGCAATGACGGAGATATTCCATACGGCGGCAACGTCAGGGTGCTGGATATCGGCACAGGCGCCAACCTGGTGTATCCCATCGTCGGGCAAAGGGAATACGGCTGGCATTTCGTCGGTACCGACATCAATGCCGAGGCGCTGGAGAATGCGCAAAGGATCGTGACAGCCAATCCTGGCCTTGCCGCTGCGGTCGAATTGCGCTTGCAGCGCAACGCAGGGGCGGTGTTCTCAGGGGTGGTGCAAGAAAACGAGCGTTTCGACCTGACCATGTGCAACCCGCCTTTCCATGCATCCCAGGCGGCGGCCATGGCGGGGACGCAGCGCAAGTGGCATAACCTGGAGCGCAGCCGCGGCAAGCCTGCGGGCAAAGGCATGCAACCCGCCAGACCAGGCCGTACGCCAGGCAATCAGCCTGGCATCCGGCTCAATTTTGGCGGGCAGGCCGCCGAGCTGTATTGCGAAGGCGGCGAAGAGGCGTTCATCGGCCGCATGGTCAAGGAAAGCGCGGCGGTTGGCGCGCAATGCCTCTGGTTTACCACGCTGGTATCCAAGGCCGCGACGTTGCCGGCGGTATACCGCAGCCTGAGGGCGGCGGGTGCGTACAAGGTGAAGACAATCGACATGGCACAGGGGCAGAAGAAAAGCCGTTTCGTCGCCTGGACGTTTCACGACAAAGCCGGCCAGCGCGCATGGAACCGCGAGCATTGGTAGACGGTGTCACCATAATTTACTAGAACGGCTAATAAAACTCTCCTGGCGTTGTTGCCCTGCCTTGTCGTACTCATTGTACTGCCTGCGGCAGAGCGCCTAGCCAGGAACGCTTCGCTGAGTTTTGTTAGCCGTTCTAAGCCATGCGGCTGATCGTATTGCGGAAACGCGTCAGCGAGACGATGAACAGCACGGTGCCGATCAGCAGCAACGCCAGGAAGGAACCCCAAACCACATCCAGCCCGGCGCCGCGGAACAATATCGCCTGACCCAGTTCCACGAAGTGGGTGGTCGGCGCCAGCAGCATGATGTTCTGCACGAATTCCGGCATGCTTTCGCGCGGCGTGAGGCCGCCGGACAGCATTTGCAATGGCAGCAGGGTCAGGATCATCAGCATGCCGAACTGCGGCATGTTGCGCGCCAGCGTCGCCATGAAAATGCCCATCGAGGTGGTGGCGAACAGGTGCAGGGTGGCGCCCAGCAGGAACAGGCCGATCGAGCCCTGGATGGGCACCTGCAGCAAGCCTTCGACGACGAACACCAGTGAGCAGGTCGAGGCCACCAGCACCACCAGCGCCATGGACCAGACCTTGGCCAGCATGATCTCGGTCGGCGTGACCGGCATGACCAATAAGTGTTCGATGGTGCCATGCTCGCGCTCGCGGATCAGCGCCGCGCCGGTGAGGATGATGGAGAGCATGGTGATGTTGTTGATGATTTCGTTCATGGCGCCGAACCATGCCTGGATCAGGCTGGGGTTGAAGCGCATGCGCAGCGCCAGCTCGACCGGGAGTTCGGTTGCACTGCGGTAGCGTTGCACGAATTCGTTGACCTCGGTGAGCACGATTTCCTGGATATAGCGGTTGCCGGAAAAGGCCTGCGACATGCGGGTGGCGTCGACGTTGAGCTGCAGCGCGGGCGATTTGCCGGCCAGCACGTCGCGCTGGAAATCGGGCGGGATATGCAGGGCGAACGTGTAGTCGCCGGCATCCATGCCCGGGTCGATCTGGCTTTGCGTGATCAGCGGCGGCGTGGAAAAGTGCGGCGGGTAGAACGCGGAGATGATGCGCGCGGACAAGGGCGAGGCGTCCTCGTCGACGATAGCGATCGGGGCTTTGTGCAGGGTTTCCGGCACCGCGGTGGCCGAGCTGTAGATCATGAGCGTGAAGGTGTAGCCGATCAGCACCAGCATGATCGGGTCGCGGATCAGGCTCCAGAGCTCCTTGACGCCCAGCCGGTAGATGTTGGCTAGATGGCGCATGGGGCGATGTTCTCGAATGGAGTCGGGCGGCGCTTCATGTCATTTATCCTGTTTCTTCAGCAGGAGGATGGTCGTCACCAGCACCACGGGAATGGCGACCAGCAGCGGCCAGAACGAGGCGTGCAGGTCGGAGAAATCCAGCGCCTTGCTGAACACGCCGCGCGTGATGATCAGCATATAGGTGGTCGGGTATATTTCGCCGATGATGCGGCCCGCGCCTTCCAGCGACGAGAGCGGGTTGAGCATGCCGGCGAACTGCACCGCCGGGACGATGGAGGCGATCATGGTGAAAAACAGCGCGGCAATCTGGCTGCGGGTGAAGGTAGAGGCGAGCAGGCCGATGCCGGTGGCCACGATGCAATAGAGGAAGGCGGCCAGCGCCAGCGTGGCGAAGCTACCCTTGACCGGCACGTCGAACACGGTCACGGCGAGCAATACCATCAGCAGGAAATTCAGCATGGCGAGCGCGACATAGGGCAATTGCTTGCCGAGCAGAAACTCGGTGCGCGTCACCGGCGTCACGTAGAGGTTGATGATGGAGCCCAACTCCTTCTCGCGCACCACGGACAAGGCGGACAGCATGGCGGGCAGCATGAGCAGCAGCAGCGGGATCACCGCGGGCACCATCGCAGGCAGGCTGCGCACGTCGGGGTTGTAGCGGTAGCGCGTCTCTATGGTGGCTGCGCTCGCGACGCTGACGCCCAGTCGCTCCTGCGCCTGTTGCTGCAGCCATTGCTGGTGCATGCCTTGCACATAGCCCTGCACCGTCTCGGCGCGCTGCGGCATGGCGCCGTTCACCCAGGCGCCGATTTCGGCCCGGCTGCCGCGCTGCACGTCGCGGGCGAACCCGGGCGGTATCTCGATGGCGAGGGAAAGTTCGCCGCTGCGCATGCGCTGGTCCAGTTCCTGGTAGTCGCGGATCGGCGGCTGCTCGATGAAGTAGCGCGAGCCGGAAAGGTTGAGCGCGTAGTTCTGGCTAAGCGTGGTCTGGTCGCGGTCCAGCACGGCATAGGTCAGGTTCTCGACATCCATGCTGATGCCGAAGCCCATGACGAACATGAGCAGCATCGAGCCCGCCAGGGCGAGGCCGCCGCGTACCGGGTCGCGCTGCAGCTCCAGCATTTCGCGCCAGAGGTAGCTGAACATGCGGTTGAGGCTGAAAAAGCGATGCGGAGCCTGGTGGCTGCTTTGCGTAATATCTGGCGTTGTATTGCTGGCTTGCTGAGCGGCGTGATCGGTGCCGCCGCCTGCTTCCACCAGGTAGTCGATGAAGGCCTGCTCCAGCGTATCGGCGTTGCGCTGCGCGACGATGTTCGCGGGCGTGTCGCTGACCAGCACCTTGCCCGCATGCATCAAGGACATGCGGTCGCAGCGCTCGGCCTCGTTCATGAAATGGGTGGAGATGAAGATGGTGACCCGGTCGCGGCGCGACAGCTCGATCAACAGGCGCCAGAAATTGTCGCGGGCGACCGGGTCGACGCCGGAGGTCGGCTCGTCGAGGATCAGCAGCTCGGGCTTGTGCACCATGGCGACGGCCAGCGACAGGCGCTGGCGGATGCCGAGCGGCAGACCGTCCGGCAGGCTGTCTAGCGCTTCTTCCAAGTCGAAGCGCTGCACCATTTCATCCACGCGGGCGGGAATGTCCGCTTCCGGCACGTGGAACAGGCGGGCATGCAGCACCAGGTTCTGCCGCACGGTCAGCTCGGTGTAGAGCGAAAACGCCTGCGACATGTAGCCGACGCGGCGGCGGGTGTCGATATCCCTGGGGTCGATCTCGTGCCCGAACAGCCAGGCCTGCCCTTCGCTGGCCGGCAGCAGGCCGGTAAGCATTTTCATGGTAGTGGATTTGCCGCAGCCGTTGGAGCCGAGAAAGCCGAAAATCTCGCCGCGGCGGATGCGGAAGCTGACGTGGTCGACGGCGACGAAATCGCCGAAGCGCATGGTGAGGTCCTTGGCCTCGATAGCGATGTCCGCGTCGCTGCCGTCGCCCTCGGGCAGTGGCGGAATCGTGACTTCCTCGTGGCCCTGCTTCTTTTCTTCCGGCAGCAGCGCGATGAACGCGGTTTCGAGGGAGCTGGAACCCGTGCGTTCAAGCAGTTCCTGCGGCGTGCCCGTCGCCAACACCTGGCCGTCATCCATCGCCACCAGCCAGTCGAAGCGTTGCGCCTCGTCCATGTAGGCGGTGGCGACGATGACGCTCATGCTGTTTCTTTCCTGGCGGATGCGTTCGATCAGGTCCCAGAACTGGGCGCGGGCGAGCGGGTCGACGCCGGTGGTGGGCTCGTCGAGGATCAGCAGGTCGGGATCGTGGATCAATGCGCAGCACAGGCCCAGCTTCTGTTTCATGCCGCCGGAAAGCTTGCCCGCCGGGCGGTCGAGGAATTTATGCAGGCCGGTGCTGCGCGTGAGGTCGTCGATGCGCCGCCTGCGTTCCTGCGCGTCATGGCCGAACAGGCGGCCGAAGAACTGCAGGTTTTCTTCCACCGACAATGTCGGGTAGAGGTTCTTGCCCAGGCCTTGCGGCATATAGGCGATGCGCGGGCAGACGTCGTCGCGGTGCTGCTTGCTGGACATATCGCCGCCCAGCGCCTCCACCTTGCCCGCCTGCACCGCCCTTGCTCCCGCCACCAGCGACAGCAGGCTGGACTTGCCGACGCCGTCCGGGCCTATCATGCCCACCATGCAGCCGGCCGGGATATCGAGGCTGATGCCGTCCAGCGCCGTGATCTTGCCGTAATGCAGGCTGACGTCCTGCAATCGGACGACAGGCGTTGGCTGTTGCCTGGTACCGCTCACTCCGGTACTTTCACCGCCAGTTCAGCAGGCCATTCCGCCTGGTTGTCCACTTTGACCCAGGCCACGCCGGGCAGGCCGGTCTTGACCAGTTTCAGGTGTTTCTGCAACAGTTCGCGGTCTATCTGCGCCTTGACGCGGAACATCAGCTTCTGCCGCTCGCTCTCGGTTTCCACCGTCTTGGGCGTGAATTGCGCAGTGCTGGCGACAAAGGAAATGGTGGCGGGGATGACGTACTGCGGCGCGGCATCAAGGATGATACGCGCCTCCGCGCCCATCGCGAGCTTGCCTGCGGCGGCTTCGGGCAGGAAGAAGGTCATGTAGACGTCCGAGAGGTCGACCAGGTTGAGCACCTTGCCGCCGCCGGCAAGCACTTCGCCCGGCTGCGCCACGCGATACTGCACGCGGCCGGCGCGGGGCGAGGTGAGCTGGCTGTCGGTGATGTCGGCCTCGATGCGGGCGATGGTGGCTTCCGCCGCCGCCACGGTCGAGCTGGCGCCTATCACCTGCGCCTTGGCCGCATCGATGGCGGCCTGCGATGCGGCGACTTGCGCCTTGGCGGCTTCGACGGCGGCTTGTGCGCTGCGCACCCTGGCGCGGTCGTCGTCCAGTTCCTGGATGGAGGAAGCGCCTTCGGCCGAGAGCGTCTCGGAACGCGCCAGGCGGCGCTGGGCGGCGTCGAGCTCGCTCTCGCGCTGTGTCACCAGCGCTTGCGTGGCGCGTTTGTCGCTTTCGCGCAAGGCGACCTGCGCCTGTGCGGCCACCACGCTGTTGAGCGCCTGCTGATGCTGTGCACGCGCTTCATCGCGCTGCGCATCCAGCACTTGCACCTGCATGTTGGCAAGCGGTTGCCCCTTCTCGACGAAATCGCCCTCGTTGACCAGGATCTCGTCGACGCGGCCTGCCAGCTTGGTGGCGACATCGATTTCTATGGCTTCTATCCGTCCGTTGCCGCTGGCGAGGCCTTCAGTGTTGTTATTGCCGTTCATGGCCTGCCAGGCATAAAAGCCGCCGGCGGCCAATGCGGCAATGATCACGAGCGGGGCGAATTTTTTGATTTTTGGGTTCATATGGCGTGATCCGTTCAATTGGCGGGCTGCCGGTTAATAGGCGTAATCGGGGGCGAGGACACGGCAATGGATTGCGATCCGCCGCCCAGCGCGGCATACAGGCTGACCTGGCTGGAGAAGAGTGCGCGCTGCATTTGCACCAGCTGCTGTTCAACGTCCAGCAGGCTGCGCTCGGCGTCCAGCACCTCGAAATACGAAGTGGCGCCATGGTCGTAGCGCAGCTTGGCGAGGCGGGCGCGTTCCGCCTGGGCATCCAGCATCTCCTGCTGGCTGACCAGTTGCTGCCGTATGCCGTGCTGGGCGGCCAGGGCGTCCGCCACCTCGCGGAAGGCGGTCTGGATGGTTTGCTCGTAGCTGGTCACGGCCAGGTCGCGCCTGACCTCGGCGAACTCGAGGTTGGAGCGGTTGCGCCAACCATCGAAAATCGGCAGTGAAACGCTGGGGGCGAAGCTCCAGGCGTGGCTGCCTGCATCGAACAATCCATTCAGTTCGCGGCTGGCGGTGCCGAGCGAGGTAGTCAGCGTGACGCGCGGGAAAAACGCCGCGCGCGCCGCGCCTATATTGGCGTTGGCCGACTTGAGAAGGTGTTCCGCGGCAATGATGTCCGGGCGTTGCGTCAGTACTTCGGAAGGCAGTCCCGGCTTGAGCTGGTGCAGCATCTTCGTTTCGGAGAAGGCATGGCCGGCCGGAGCGAGCTCGACGGGCTTGCCCACCAGCAAGGTGAGCGCGTTGAGCTCGGTGGCGCGGGATTGCTGCAATTGGTAGAGCAGGGTCTGCGCCTGGGCGAGCAGCGCCTGCACCTGCTTCAGGTCGAGCTTGGAGGTGGAGCCGACATCGAACCTGCGCTGGAAAATCCGTACCGATTCCTGGCGGCTTTCTATGGTTTTCTCGGCAATCAGGATGCGCTGATCCAACTCGCGCAAATTGAGGTAGCTGTTCGCCACCTGCGCCACCAGTGAGATGGCGGAAGCTCGCTGCGAAGACTCGGCGGCGAGGAAGGTTTCGAGCGCGGCATCCCTGAGGCTGCGGATGCGGCCCCAGAAATCCAGCTCCCAGTTGCTGATGCCGAACCCCGCGCGGTATTCGCTCAGGACCATGGGCCGCCCGATCAGGCTCATGTCTTCCGGCGTGCGCGAGCGGGCGAAGCTGCCCTGGGCGTTGAGGCCGGGGAACAAGTCCGCCCGTTGCACGCCATACAGCGCCCGCGCGCCTTCAACGCGCTGAATCGCGCTGCGCAGGTCGCGGTTGTTCGCCAGCGCGTCGCCGATCAGGCCTTGCAAGGTGGCATCGGCGAAATAGTCCTGCCAGGCCAGGCTGGCTGCATCGGTGCCCGTGTCTGCGCCGGCCTGGGGGAAATGTTCCGCAACCGGCGCGGCCGGCCGTTCATAATCGGGCGCCATGGATTTGCAGCCCGCGAGTGCGAGGCATAAGGCGGCAATTGCGAGCTGCCAGTGCTGATGCCTGCTCCGTGGTTGCGGCAAAGGGGTGGGTGTTTTCATTGTTGTCGTATCTCGCTAGCCTGGGCAAGAAAGCTTTGCCTACCCTGATACAAGTAATTTCTAAACTCAACAATGGTTACTTTACTCTAGTTTCAATTACAATTGAAACTGTTTTTGCCGGACTGCATGTTGGTTCAGTGCAGCGGCCAACCATTAATCGGGCACAACATGAATGCTTCTTCCCAATTAAGCCAACCGTTAGCGGGCCGTGAAATCCGCTCCGACGGACTTGCCACGCGCAAGCTGCTTTTGCAGCGTGCTGGCGAGATTTTCGCCGAGCGCGGCTACAGCGACACCACGAGCAAGGAAATCTGTGAGCGCGCCAATGCCACCGTGGGCTCGGTGAACTACCATTTCGGCAGCAAGGCGGGCCTGTATCATGAAATACTGACTGACGTGACGCAGTATATCCTGCGCCTGGAAATGCTGGAGGCAATTGCGGCAAGCCAGCGCCCGGCCAAGGAAAAGCTGGAGCGGATACTGGACACGGTCCTGGCGGCGCAGGCCTCGCAGGATTGGCAGATACGTCTGTTTTTCAGGGAGCTGACTTCTCCCTCGGCCGAATTCGTGGAGTATCTTAGCCAGGATGCCTCTCCAAAGGTCACTATCATCAAGCGGATATTGAGCGAGATCGTGGGTTCGCCCGCCGATTCCGCGATTGTGGACCAATGCCTCCTGAGCATGTTTTCCTTGTGTTCGTTTCCGTACATGGCAGACGCCAAGGCCTTGGAGCACTGCGTTTCCTCCGCATCGTGCGAGGCGGCTACATTGCACCGGCATATCAAGCGTTTCATCCTGGCCGGGCTGGACGCGCATACTATCACGCGGTAACTGGCGCTCATGGGCAAATTTTTTCATTTAGCCATCCGTTTCCTGCTCGGCTTTGTGTTTTTATTGAGCGTGGTTTGGGGTGCTTTTGCGCTCTATTACCAGTTCCCGGCCACTCAGTCGTTAAAACTCCTGGCGATTGCGGGGTGGCTAGGTATTGCCGGAGCCAGCCTGATCGCAGTGCGTCGTCATGGCACGAAGCGCGGGAGCTTGGTCTATATTGCTGCTCTTGCCTGCTTGCTCGGCTGGTGGCAGAGCTTCACGCCTTCCAATGAGCGGGAGTGGGCCGACGATGTTGCCGAGACCACGACTGCAATTCGGGATGGAAGCGTGGTCACATTCAGCCACGTGCGGAACTTCGATTGGCGCAGCGAAACCGATTATAAGCCGCGCTGGGAACAACGCCGCTACGACCTGGACCAGCTCCGGAGCGTGGATATGCTGCTTTCCTATTGGACTGGTCCCGCCATTGCCCACACCTTGGTATCCTTCGGATTCAGCGATGGCCGTTACCTGGTGTTTTCGGTAGAAATCCGCAAGGAGCGCCATGAAGCCTTTTCCGAAATCGGCGGCTTCTTCAAGCAGTTCGAGACCAGCCTGATCGTGGCCGACGAGCGCGACATCGTGCGTGTGCGCACCAATATCCGCGGCGAGGACGTATACCTCTACCGCATCAGCATGCCGCAGGAAGCCATGCGCGAGCTATTCCTGGCGTACGCCGGCGAAGCGAACCAACTGGTGGCAAAGCCGCGCTTTTACCACACGGTGACCGCCAACTGCACCACGGTGGTCTATGAAATGGTGCGCAAGATCATCCCGGGGCTGCCCATGGATTACCGCCTGTTGCTGTCCGGCTACCTGCCCGAATACCTTTACAGTATCGGCGGCCTGGACACCCGCTTTCCTCTCGATACATTGCGCCGGAACGGAAGGATCACCGATAGGGCCAAGGCGGCAGACCAGGACCCTGATTTTTCGCGCTTGATCCGAGACAATATGCATGAGTGAGTTGCCAAATATGCGTTTGCCATCTTTTCTTTCCTTGAGGCTGTTGTTCGCCCTGCTGGTCGCGTCGTTTGTGTTGCAAGGGTGCGCAGGCGTCAAGGTTTCTTCGGTGCAAGTAAAGGATTATCTCAACCAGCGCCGGGGCGATGTCCTGACCACGGGCAACTTGAGCCATGCGACGGATGAGAGTCTACGCGTGGTCGGGCTGGATGCGTCCAGCTGCCTGGCCAGCGCCACGGAGTGCAAGCAGGCGATTGCCAGCTCGCAAGGCTTGCGCGACGAACGGCGCCTGGCGACATTGTCGGAACTCTGGCTGAAGACCGCGCTGGATGGCGAAAAAGCCGATCAATCATTGCACAACGGGCACGCCACGCTAGATGCCTATCTGCAAAGCGCGCGTTATGCCTATGCCTACCTGTTCCATACCAGCCGCCAGCCTAGCGAGCGGGCTTTTGAAGACAGGCAGACCCAGGTGCGGGACTACTATAACTTTGCCGCCCAGCAGGTGTTGACCCTGTTGTTCAGGATGCACAAGCATGGCGGCCAGGACCGGCAGCCATTGCAGTCCGTGGGGAACTGGCAGTTGCAGACCCGCCTGGAAAATATCCGCTTGCCGGAGGGGCAGCCGGTACCGGAAGAAATCATTCCCGCTTCCTCGCTTACTTTTACCGGCCTGCGCAATATGTATCGGCGCGACGGCCTCGGGGCCGAGCTGGTCGCGGTGACTAGGCCTCCCGTCGTGGGCAAGGAGGATAGCGCGCCATTCAGCGAAACGGCCTATCCGGCTATTTCCGTCGTTCTCCTATTCAAGGGAGAATCCATCAATGAAATCCTCGATACGCAGCAAGTGGAGATCGTCGGCTACGACCCATACCGCCAAGCCAGCATCCAAGTGGGCAATACCCAGGTGCCGCTGGCGGCCAACTTCACTTCCGGGTACGGATTGTGGCTGGCGCGTTCCGGCTTCGCTGCGCAGGCGATCAACACCTTGTTCGGCCGTGCTACTGGCCTTGACGACGCGCACATCTACCTGATGCAGCCGTTCGATCCCAACCGCCGTATCATCCTGATGCTGCACGGTCTCGCGAGCAGCCCGGAAGCGTGGATCAATGTGGCCAATGAAGTATTGGGCGACGAGGAGCTGCGCCAGCATTACCAGATATGGCAGGTTTACTATCCCACCAATGCCCCGCTGGCCTACAACAATTTCCATATCCGCGCCGCGCTGCAGACGGCGCTGGAAACGCTGGATCCGGGCGGGACCTCTCTTGCATCCAACCATATTGTGGTCGTCGGGCACTCCATGGGCGGCGTGCTTTCGCGCCTCATGATCTCGTCTTCCGGTGAGGAACTGTGGGATTCCTTTCTTGCCAATTATCCGTTGCAAGGGCAGAAGCTGGAACGGGCACAGGAGAGGCTGGGGCCTTATCTCAGGTTCGAGCCGGTACCGCAGATCAAGCGCGCCATCTTCGTGGCCGCCCCGCACCGGGGAACCCCGTTTGCGGAAAACAACCTTTCCCGCTGGCTTTCCAACCTGATATCTCTGCCGGTCAATATGGCGCGGCGCTTCAGCGACGTATTGATCGTGAATCCGTCAAATGACAGCGGCACTGCAGATGGCGGCAAGACCGTGCGCATTCCCAACAGCATCAATAACCTGAGCGACCGCGACACTTTCGTCCGGCTGGCATCCAACATGCCGGTGGCGCCGGCCGTCCCTTACCATTCCATCATCGGTAACTACACGCCCAAGCTTGCATTGGATGATTCCGACGACGGCGTGGTGCCTTATGTCAGCGCCCACCTGGCAGGCGCGCAATCCGAACTGGTGATCCCCTCCTGGCATAGCGTGCAGGAGACGCCGCAGGCCATTCTGGAAATCCGCCGTATCCTGCGCCTGGATATCGACAGCGCTTCACAGAGCCTGTTCAATGTCTTTTCATCGGGCACGCATGGGTCCAAAACGTGTCCGGTCAAGGCGCAGTCCGCAGGTAATGCTGATGCTTTGCCAAGGACTGCAACGCGGAGCGGGCGCGTTTTGGAGTCATGCCCTTCGGGTTGCCCCGGCAGCGCAGCCGCTGCTGCGTTGCAAATCCTCGCCGGGCAATGAGCACGGTTGCGGTTTGCGCCTTGCTTCGACTACCCTGACGGGGCAACGTGCCTGATGAAAAGACATTGAACAGGCTCTAAGAATACCAGGCCTACGTCGCAAGATAATCCGCCAGCAGTGATACACTCAAGGATTGACCAATTGCTCCGACACATTGCTTTATGAAACTCGCCACCTGGAATGTGAATTCCCTCAATGTCCGTCTGCCGCACGTGCTGGACTGGATTGCCGCTGAAAAACCGGACGTGCTCTGCCTGCAGGAAACCAAGCAGGAGGACAGCAAATTTCCCTATGACGCATTGAAGGAAGCAGGCTACAACGCCGTGCATAGCGGCCAGAAAACCTATAACGGCGTGGCGATCCTCAGCCCGCACGCGATCGAGGACGTGACGTTCGGCATCCCGGGGCTGAATGACGAGCAGAAACGGCTGTTGACCGCTACCATCAACGGCATCAGGATAGTATGCGCTTACATCCCAAACGGACAGAGCCTGGATTCCGACAAATACCAATACAAGCTGGGATGGCTGGAAGCGCTCACGGCCTATCTCCAGGCCGAACTCGCCGCCCACCCGAAACTGGCCTTGCTGGGCGACTACAACATTGCCCCGGAAGACCTCGACGTGCATGACCCGGCAGCATGGGAGGGCCAGGTGCTGGTGAGCGAGCCCGAGCGCGCGGCGTTCCGCGCCATAGCAGCACTGGGCCTGCATGACGGTTTCCGCCTGTTCGAGCAGGAGCCGGCCAGCTTCAGCTGGTGGGATTACCGCATGGCGGGCTTTCGCCGCAACCTCGGGCTGCGCATCGACCATATCCTGGTCAGCAATGCGCTCAAAAGCGAGTGCCTGCGTTGCTGGATAGACAAGGGGCCGCGCAAGCTGGAGCGCCCGTCCGACCATACGCCGGTGGTGCTGCAGCTTGCATGCTGAAGGCATGCAGGCAAGGTAGAAAAAGGGAGAGTCGCTGCAGACGGAATTTGGACAGCATATCCGGGCGTGGCTGAAAAAGGAGAATTTCGATATTCAATTATCTGAGGGCTCGGTAAACAGGCCGTACTGCAGTATGTAGCGAGCTTAATTTACTGGCCTGATCCAGATATTGTGCATTTTGAGGAAAGCATGAATTCCATACATGACCAAACTATAGCAACCCTCCTGTCCCGCCGTTCTGCCTGGCCGTTGAGCGAACCGGCGCCTGCGCCGGCAGAACTGGAGGCCATCCTGCAGGCGGCAGCCGTCGCGCCTGACCATGCCGGCTTGCGTCCCTGGCATTTCAAGGTGGTGCAAGGAGAAGACAGGCAGGCGCTGCTGCATCGGGTATTACAACACCCGGATGCGCAAACCGGTCAGGTGCAGGCGTTGCAGGGAAAATACGCCCTGAAGCTGACGACGGCGCCGGTGGTGATCGTGCTGGCCGCGCGCATCACGCCGCATCCCAAGGCACCGGAGTTTGAACAATTGCTGGCGGCCGGGGCCGCAGTCATGAGCATGCTCAATGCCGCCCATCTGCTGGGCTACAGCGGCTTCTGGAGCAGCACGCCTGAGCCGCTGGCGGCATTGCTGCACAAGGTCATGGGGTTCGGGGCGCAAGACCGGATCATCGGCCTGTTGAACCTGGGCACCCCTGCCAGTGTAACGAAGCCCAATGCAGCCCGTACGCCATGGCAGGAATACGCCCAGCGCTGGCGTGCCTGAAGCTTTCAAGCCACCTCGTCTAATGCCTTGTGGTGCCGTGGATATGGCCGCTTCCGCCTGCTTTATACAAGGTGCCCTGCGGATTTTGCGGCGGACGGACATGCTGCTGCTTATCTACCAGGCGCGCGGAAAGCTTTTCCGCCAATGCCGGCATGAGTTTGCTTAACGAGATATTGAGGCTCGCCATCAGCCCCACCCTGATATTGCGCCCGCCTTCCTGAGCCGCATGCAGGATGGCTTCTGCGACCAGTTGCGGGTCTATCATGGGATCCGGCAGCTTGGGCTCGCGCGACATGTAGTTTTTCGCGTGTTCCGGATAGGGCGTGTCTACCGCGGTAGGCTCGATCAATGTGATGGAGACCGGGCTTTCGTCCACATCCTCGATTTCCACGCGCAAAGCGTCGGTGAACCCTTTGACCGCATGCTTGGAGGCGGTATACATGCCTTGCAGCGGTATCATGCTCTCGGACACTTCGCTGCCGACATTGATTAGCACGCCGCCGCTATGGCGCAAGTGCGGCAATGCCGCGAGCGAGCCGTTCACCACACCCCAAAAGTTGATGTCGAAAAGGCGCCGGCTGTCTTCCTCGTCTACTTCGTCCAGCCGGCCGTAAATGGAGACGCCTGCATCGTTGACCCAGGTGTCGATGCGGCTGTAGCGGGCCAGCACCTGGTCGACCACCCTGTTGACTTCGGACCGCTCCGAAACGTCGGCCGCGACATAGAGCGCCTCGCCGCCGCTGGCATTGATTTCCTGGGTGAGCTGCGTCAAGGTCTCCTCGCTGCGTGCGACCAATACCACGGTCGCACCGAGCGCCGAGGCCATGATGGTTGTGCACAGGCCGATGCCGCTGGAAGCGCCCGTGACGACAATGACTTGTTCTTGCAATGGCTTGTGTTTGGACATGATGGTGCTCCTATCCGGATAGATCGCTCCATGCTACGCCGCTGAGCAGTCATGCGTATCGGTGCAAGCCGCAATCGCGTGTAGGAGTCCGTTTCGAGCACAGCCCTGTGACGCCATGATGTCAACGTGGTTAATGGGATAACCGTTAAAAACCCACATGACAAAAAAGGCGACTGATATGAGCATCACAAGCCACCAAGGCGAGGCAAAACGGGAAACCTTATTCAACCAGAGTCCGCAGAGCTTGTTTGTCTACGTCAAGATCCCGGTCAAGCCCCATGCGCGGCAGGACCCTTTCCACCAGCGGGAAAACGAGCTTGCCCGGCTGCTGCTGGAAGCCGAGGCAGGCACCGTGATAGGCTGGGGGCAGTCGTTCAGCGATGCGGAGCAGGACGGTTCACAGCACGTGTTGCACCAGCGTGTCGATATCACGACGCATGATATTGGCATGGTGCGCCCCATATTGCGTACATTGCTGGAAACGCTCGCCGTGCCAGCGGGCACCGAGATTCATTACAACGATAACGGGCAGGCATTGATGGATGTCTATTCCCGCCATGGTTGGCGTTTGGAACAGCCTCCGTTCTAGCGTCCCGAGTCCTGGTCGCGCGCAAGCCCGTTCCGGCTGTTATCCTTAAAAAGCCGCGCACGGTACATCAGTGCGGTCTTTCCTTTATCATGGCCGCTTTATCCTGATGACAGCGGGCACATCTGGCGAGGTTGCGCATGCATGATTATTTCCTGATTACCATCCATCTTGTGAGCGCCATCGCGGCCGGCGGCATCATCGGACTGGAGCGCAGTTTTCATGGCCGTCCCGCCGGTTTCCGCACGCATACGCTGGTTTGTTTGTCCTCCAGTCTGCTCATGCTGCTGACGCTGTATCAATGGAAACTGCTGCCCGGAGTGCCGGAGGATACGATCAAGGCGGATCCTTCCCGCATGGCGCAAGGCATCATGACCGGCATCGGTTTCCTCGGCGCCGGGGTCATCTTCAAGGAGGGCTTCACCGTGCGCGGCCTGACCACGGCGGCCTCGATCTGGATCACGGCGGCGATCGGCATCATGTTCGGCATCGGCTTTTACTTCCCCGCCGTTCTGGCCACCTTGATGACGCTGGGCACGCTTTCCCTGTTCCGCTGGATAGAGGTGCGCCTGCCGTCCCACTATTATGCGCATTACCAGATATCGTTCGACCGTTATAACCCGATGCCGGAAAGGGAACTGAGGCAGTTCATCACGGACAAGGGCTTCACCATCGCCAATATGAGCTACGCCATCTCGCATGACGGCAAACTGCTGGAATACAGCATGATCCTGCGCACTTCCGACCAGGACAATATTTCCGTGCTGGCGCATGCGCTGCAAGAAATGGACATCGTCCGCACTTTCCGCATCGCCCCGACGCGGGATTAGAGCCGCTAGCGGAACTCAGCGAACGGTGCTGACTAGGCGCTCTGCCGCAGGCAATACGGCAAGGCGGAGGAACAATGACAGGGTTTGTTAGCGGCTCTTAGCTGTGCAGTCTGTGGCGTCTTGCGATTTCATGGCAATATGCGGTTTGCCCTGTATACCGACGGTACAAGAATCAAGCAATGCCATTGACCATAAGCGCCCAGCTGTTACATGCCACGAAAAGCGAATTGCTGCGCGAATACCGCGCCCAGGCTGCTGCTGACAGCCCCCGCTTTTACAGCATCAATACCGCCATGCTCGACCGGCAGGCCTTGCAGGATATCGTGGACGCTGCCCGCGCGCTGGGCGAAACCGCTACCGCGCTGGTTGCGGGTTCCCTGCTTGCGGCGATGGACGGACAGGCCGCAGGAGCGGTCGAGGGTTTCGAGGCTTTTCCTGCCCAGTTGCTTGCGTTCTTCCGTCAGGGCCTGGTCGACGGCTGGCTATATGCCGCCGGGGACGATGGCCGTCTTTATCCCGAGCTGCTGACCCGTATCAGCGCCACGCCGGGCATTCCCGGCCGCTCCAGCCCTTCGGTGATGCTGCATACGCAGGCCTACGGCTATTCCAACGAGGACAGCTACAGGGCCAAGTACGGCCCGCAGGTGATGGCGCATGCCTTCCTGCCCCAGGATGTCCTCGGGCACCGGATCGGCGATGTGCTCGCTGCGCGCGGCCTGTACCACGAAACGCCGGAAATGAAGGCCGCGCATACGGCTTCCGTGACCCGGCACCGCGAGGTCGTCCAGCATGCGTTCGCGCGGCAGTTCCGCCTGAGTGGCGCAGCCTATTGCTACGAGGAGAACAATTACCGCCGCCGCGGCCAGCTGCTCGACGGGCACCGGGTGATCCACGACCTGGAAGCCGGCGACTACGCCGCGTTCACCCACCATGCCGAATCCGAGATCACCGACGTACTGGGTAGCGCGCATGGCCATGCCGTCATGCCCGAGCACCCGCTGACGCGCGTGTTCGACCTCAAGACCCATGAGTTCCTCTGGGCGCACAGCGACAATCTGCAGCCTTATGCCTATGACAAGAGCCTGCGGCACAAGCTGGTGCTGCCGCAAAGCCACCGCGAACTGCTGGACGTGCTTACCACGGATGTCGACGTATTGGTGGACGACCTGATCGAGGGCAAGAGCGCTGGCAACGTCATCCTGTGCAAGGGGCGGGCGGGGGTGGGCAAGACCCTCACGGCTGAAGTGTATGCCGAATTGATCGAGCGGCCGCTGTATGCCATCCATTCCGGCAACCTGGGCACGGTGCCGGAGCAGATCAACAAGAACCTGCAGAAGATATTCATGCAGGCCAGGCGCTGGCATTGCGTGCTGTTGCTGGACGAGGCCGACATCTTCGTCATGCAGCGCGCTTCCAATATCGAGCAGAACGCCATCGTGGCCGAGTTTTTGCGCACGCTGGAATATTTCGACGGCCTGCTGTTCATGACCACCAACCGGCCGGACGACATCGACGATGCCATCATTTCACGCTGCGCCGCGATCATCGACTATGCCGTGCCCGGCCCCGAGGATAGCGCTGCCATCTGGCGCGTGATGGCAGCGCAGTATCAGGCGGATATGGACGAAGCTCTGATTGCGGAGCTGGTGGCCAGTTTTCCCGGCATCGCGCCGCGCGACATCAAGATGCTGCTGCGCCTCGCGCTGCGGCTGGCGAAAAAGCGCGATGTGCCCCTGAGTATGGAAATCTTCCGCCAATGTGCGATGTTCCGCGCGGTGCGAGCTGCCAGCCATTGATACGGTTTTGCCTTCAAGGTATCACTGCGTGCGCCCCCGTGCCATGCATCAACACTGTCTGCGGCAACCCGTCTTGCGCCACGTTTGCAGGCAAAACCGTATAAAACTTGCCGGCTGGGTGTCGTTCCGTAGCGCTTTCATGGCAATATCACGCCATGCAGAATAACCAAGACAAGACCATGGAGGACTGGGTGGACCGGAGGCGTTATGCCGCGGGCTATACCGGGCAGCCTTTCAACTCGGATGAGGTCGACGGGGAATACCAGCGCGACCGCGCGCGCATCATCCATTCGGCCTCGTTCCGCAGGCTGCAGTCCAAGACGCAGATTTTCAGCATAGGCGACAGCGACTTCTACCGCACGCGGCTGACGCATTCCCTCGAGGTCGCGCAGATCGGCTCGGGCATATGCGAGCAATTGCGCCAGCAATACAAAGGCAATGCGGAATACAGCACCTGGATCCCTTCCCTGAGCCTGATCGAGGCCATTTGCCTGGGCCACGATCTTGGGCATCCGCCGTTCGGGCATGGCGGCGAGGTCGCCTTGAACGCTTTCATGCATGGGTACGGCGGCTTCGAGGGCAACGGGCAGACCCTGCGCATTATCGGCAGGCTGGGCGAGTACTCGCCCGAGCATGGACTGGACCTGACGCGCCGCACCATGCTCGGCTTGCTGAAATATCCGGTGCTGCACAGCGAGGCGGCGAATTATGGCTCGGCGGCGCAGGGCGCTTCTTCCAACATCGAGTACGCCAGGCCGCCCAAGTGCATCCACGATGAAGAGGCGGATATCCTGGACTGGATACTCGCGCCGCTGCCCGAGGCGGACCGCGCCCGGTTCCGCGAAACCCGGCCGGTGGCGGGCAAGCATGCCAAGTCGTTGTACAAGGGTTTCGATACTTCGATCATGGAGCTTGCGGACGACATCGCCTATGGCGTGCACGACCTGGAAGACGCGCTGGCGCTGGAACTGGTCACCGAAAGGCAATGGAAGGCGCTGGTGATGACGCAGGCGCAAGCCTTGCCCGGCTGCCCTTTGTATGAACAAGCCGATTTCTACAACAGCAAGCTGTTCTCCGGCAGCGACCGCGACCGCAAGCATGCGGTCAGCAAGCTGGTTGGCTATTTTATCGGCAACATTACGATCAGCGAGCAAACAGGCTTTGTTTCCCCGTTGCTGCGGCTGCAGGCGGAAATGCAGCCGGAGGCCCGCGCATTGCTCGATATCCTCAAGAAATTCGTCTTCGATGAAGTCATCCGCCGGCCGCAAATCCAGGCCTTGGAGTTCAAGGGGCAGCAGATGATCGTGCGCCTGTTTTCCACGTTGCTGGAAAACCCCGAGCGCCTGTTGCCGGCTGCCCATCTGGCGCAGCTGCGCCATGACGCGGAACCCCGGCGGGTGATCTGCGACTATATCGCCAGTATGACCGATGTCTATGCCACCCGCTTGTACAACCGCTTGTTCAGCCCGGATATAGGCTCGGTGTTCGACCGGTTGTAATGGCCCCGTTGGCTACAAACGTATAACGGCGTTGGGTCGCACTTGCCGTGGATCGGCACCGTCTTCGGCGACCTGTTTGGTTTTTCGACTGAAGGCAAAATCTGATAAGACGTGTAAAGGAGGGTTCAATATGATGCGTGCTTCCCTGATGCTGTGGTGCTGTTTGCTGCTGGCAGCCTGCCATTCCGGCGGCAAGCCCCAAGTGTGGCTTTACCAATGCGAGAGCGGCGGTGTGGCGCAGGTGACTTATGAGCAGGACAAGGCCGTGCTGCAATACCAGGGTGAAACCCACACGCTGGAGCAGGCTATCTCCGCGAGCGGGGCACGTTACCGCAATGCCGCGCTCGAATGGTGGAGCAAGGGCGATGAAGCCACCTTGTTTGCCGATGACCACGGTAGCGCGGGCGATATCCTTGATCGGTGCAAGCACAATTCCTAGAGCTGACACTGCGCAATTGCTGACAATTGTTGACGTTTCGATGCCATTTTCACGGCAATAAACCTCCTATACTGGCGCTGGTGGACTCTTTTATCGAGAGGGCGGCCATGACAGCATATTTAAGGAGGATCAAATAATGAATCGATATAGTGCGGAATTCCTGGGAACATTCTGGCTGGTATTGGGAGGATGCGGCAGCGCCGTATTGGCCGCGGCATTTCCCGAGGTCGGCATCGGCCTGCATGGCGTATCTCTCGCGTTCGGCTTGACCGTGCTCACCATGGCCTTTGCCATCGGCCATATTTCCGGGTGCCATCTCAACCCTGCAGTATCGATTGGCCTGTGGGCGGGCGGCCGTTTTGAAGGCAGCCAGTTGCTGCCTTACATCATTGCGCAGGTCTTGGGCGCGATTGCCGCAGGCGGGGTGCTGTATCTCATTGCCAGCGGGAAGGCCGGGTTCGATGTCACTGCAGGGTTCGCCTCCAACGGCTACGGCGAGCATTCCCCGGGCGGGTATGCACTCACGGCCGCACTGGTGGCCGAGGTGGTACTGACGGCGTTCTTCCTGTTCATCATCATGGGGGCGACCGACCAGCGTGCGCCAACATTCCTGGCACCGGTTGCGATCGGCCTGACCTTGACCCTGATCCACCTGGTCAGCATCCCCGTGACCAATACTTCCGTGAATCCGGCCCGCAGCACTGGCGTGGCAGTATATGCAGGCGGCTGGGCTATCGACCAGCTCTGGCTGTTCTGGGTAGCGCCCATCGTCGGCGGCGTGATCGGCGCCTTGATGTATCGCGCAGTCGCAGGCGGAAAAGCCTGATTTCAGCTATTCCTTGACCTGCAATGGCTGAGGTAACCAT
The DNA here is from genome assembly GCF_045984355.1 of Methylobacillus draconifructus. Lineage (NCBI taxonomy): Bacteria > Pseudomonadati > Pseudomonadota > Betaproteobacteria > Nitrosomonadales > Methylophilaceae > Methylobacillus > Methylobacillus draconifructus. The sequence continues at coordinate 139,987 of NZ_JBJQII010000004.1, forward strand.
ACTCAGCCATTGCAGATCGTGCAGGTTTTATGTTTTCCTTGCGGAATGCCGCTTCCTGCATCCCTGCCTGCCGACAATTCCCTGCGCGTTGCCGCCTTGCTCACGCTGTCCGGCGGTTTCCTCGACGCCTTTACCTTTGTCGGCCACGGCCAGGTGTTCGCCAATGCCATGACCGGCAATATCGTCCTCATGGGAATCGCGGTGGCCGCCCAGGACTGGGCTCAGGCTTTGCGCCATGTGCCGCCGTTGCTGGCATTCATCGCCGGGGTGTTTCTGGCGAATTGCCTGCGCTTGCCCAGGGTGAGGGAAATAATCGTCAGTCCGGCCTTGGTATGCCTGGCCCTGGAGATCGTGATGCTTGGAATAGGCAGCCAGTTGCCTGCAGACTTCCCTGACGCCTGGCTAGTGCCGGGGATCGCCCTGGTGGCGGCCATGCAGAATTCCAGCTTTACCCATATCGGCAGCTCGCCTTATAACTCGGTAATGACGACGGGCAACCTGCGGCGCAGCATAGAAAGCCTGTTCAAGGGCATCACGCACAAGATGGACCAGGTTGCATTGCATGAGGCGCGCGTATTTGGCCTGGTGTGCCTTTGCTTCCTGCTGGGTGCCGTGCTGGGCGGGATCTGCACGTTGAGCATGGACAACCTGGCCTTGACGCTGCCGGTACTCATGCTGGTTGTGGCGTTCGGCATCTGTCTTTACGATGCGCGAGCGCAACGCCAGTAAGCTACTTGGTTTTGACCCCGAGTTGCTTGAGTTTGCGGTAGAGGTGGGTGCGTTCCAGTTGCACGTTCTCCGCGACCTTGCTCATGTTGCCGCCTGCCTTGGCGATGTGGTGCTCGAAGTACAGGCGCTCGAAAGCGTCGCGTGCTTCCCTTAGCGGTTGATCCAGGTCGATGGCCAATGATGTGGCAGCGGCGTTGCCGGAGTTCTCCTGGTGCATCTGCGCAAACTGCCCGACCACCCGGTTGACGTCCGCCAGGGTGATTTTCTCTCCCAGCGAGGTTTGCACCAGGTTGCGGATCACGCTGTCCAGTTGGGCGAGGTTGCCCGGCCAGTCCGCGTTGCGCAGCGCGTTGAGCGCCGCAATATCGAACTCGCGGTAGGCGGCCTCGCCGGTTTCCACCATCAGGGCGACCATGGAGCGCGCCAGGTCGGGGATGTCCTCGCGATGGTCCTCCAACGCCGGTACGCTGACCGTGGCGATGGAAAGCGCTTGCAGCAGGGTGCTGTCGAACGCGCCTTCCTGCACCAGTTGCGGCAAGGCGCGCGCCGTGCCGCAGACCACGCGCACGTCATATTTTTCCGCCTTGGAGAGTAGGAGCAGCAGGCCCTTCTGCTCGGTCTTGTTCAGCTCGGCGACTTCCGGGATGAATATCAGGCCATCGCTGACATGTTCCAATAGTTCCAGCGGCGCCGAGGCCAGGCGTTCGGTTTCGTTGAGCTCCAGCCACGGTGAGCCCGGCTGGTGCAGGAAGCGGGCACAGAGTTCCAGGCCGCTGCCTTTGGCACCGATCAGCAGCAAGGCGGATCGCAGGTTGGCGACTTGCTCCAGGCGCTGGCGCAACTCCGAGATGACCGGGCTTTTGCCCAGGTTGAGCAGGTTCATGTCGGAGCGCGGCAGTTGCTCGCCATGCTTGAGCGCGGCATTGACGGTTTTGAGCAGCTTCTGCAGCGCGATGGGCTTTTCCAGGAAGTCGAATGCGCCGATGCGGGTGGCCTCGACCGCGGTGTCGATGGTGCCGTGCCCGGACATCATGACGACGGGCATGGTCAGCAGGCCGCCGTTGCCCCATTCCTTGAGCAGGGTGATGCCGTCGCAGTCCGGCATCCAGATATCCAGAAGCACCAGGTCCGGCCGGGCCTGCTGGCGCCAGGTGCGGGCTTCCGCCGCGTTCTCGGCCAGGCGCACCTGATAGCCTTCGTCCTGCAAAATATCCCTTAACAATTCGCGGATGCCGATCTCGTCATCCACGACTAGCACTTGCCTTGCCGTCATTGCTTGCGCTCCGCTATTGGTATGGCGACGGTGACGATCGCACCGTCTGGTTCCAGGTTCTCCACCTTGATACTGCCTTTGTGTTCTTCGATAATCTTCTTGACGATAGCCAGCCCCAGGCCGGTTCCATGCCGCTTGGTGGTCATGTAGGGTTCGAACGCATGGGAGAGTATCTCCAGCGGGAAGCCTGCGCCGTTGTCCTTGACGCATAGCTTGACGCGCTCATCCGCCAGGCTGCATGAAATGACGATTGCGGGCTGCGGATGGTGTTCCAACGCGTCCTGCGCGTTCTGCAGCAAGTTGTGCAGGACCTGGCGCAGCATGGTCGCGTCGCCGTGCACCTTGGGCAGCTCCGGCGGGATATCCACTTTGATCTGGATGGAGCCGGCCTCGTACAATGCCAGCACATCCTGGATCAATTGCCTGAGGTCTACCGTGTCAAGGCTGAGGGCCGGCAGGCGAGCGTATTCGCTGAATTCGTTGACCATGGTCTTCATGGCGTTGACCTGGCTGACGATGGTGGCAGTCGCCCGGCTCAGCATTTCCGCATCCGTCTCGCTCAGCTTGGCCGCCAGCTTGTGCTCGATACGCTCGGCGGAAAGCTGGATCGGCGTGAGCGGGTTCTTGATTTCATGCGCCAGCCGGCGCGCCACTTCCGCCCAGGCGGCGTCGCGCTGGGCCTGCGCCATCTGCGTGATGTCGTCGAATACGACGACAAAGCCTCCATCCGGGCCATCGGGCAGCCGTGTGCCGCGGACCAGCAATACTTGCTTGCCCTGGCTGGTGCTGATATCCATTTGCTCCTGCCATTCCGAGGCGGAGTCGGCCTTGAAGTAGACCTGGATGCGGTTGACGAAACTCGCCAGGGTTTCTTGCTGGTGGGCGAGCAGGTCCAGCGGCTGGTTGAGGGTTTCCTCGGTCAGCCGGACGCCGAGAATGTGGGAAGCGGCATAATTGAACGTGCGTAGCTGCCCATGCTCGCCGAGCACCAGCACGCCGGAGGAAAGGTGGGCGAGAATGGTTTCGAGATAACCGCGCGCGGCCTCCAGGCGGGCGCGGTTGCGGTCGGCGGCCTGGGTGGCGTCGTTGAGCTGGCGGGTCATGCTGTTGAAGGATTGCACGAGGATGCCGAGTTCGTCCTTGCCGTGCGCGGGCAATACCGTACCGTAATCGCCGCGGGCAATGGCGCGCGTGCCTTCGGCGAGGATGCCCAGCGGGGCGGAAAGCCGGCGGCTCAGCAAGAATGCAAATGCGATAGAGGACAACATGGCGAGCATCAATACCAGGGTCAGCGTCAGCGCGAACACTTCCTTGAGCGACTCGCGGCTGAAGGAAAGCTCCTGGTAGTCCTCATAGACATCCTGCACGGCCTCAGCCGTTTCCGACAGAGATTTGGGCACCGGTTGCAGCAACTGCAGTATGCGGGTCTCGCCCGCCATGTCGTTCATAGTTACTGGAGCCAGGACCCTCAGGTACAGTCCCTTGCCGAGAATGGGTTCAATGACGCCGTAGACATGCTGCCGTCCTTGCCGCAGTTGCGGGACGCTGGGCAGGTCGGGCAGGAAGCTGGACGGATCGCCGCTGGAGAAGGCCAGGATGCGTCCCTGCACGGTCAAGAGCACGGCGTCGCGGACGCCGCTTTTCTCGCGCAGGTCGTTGAGCACGCTCAGGTGCAGGTTGCTGGGCTGGAATGCCAGCGACAAGGCCATGGTCTCAGCCTTGTCCTCGAGGTCGGAGAGCATGATGTCCAGCGCGCTCTGGCCCAGGCGAAGGCCGCCTTCGAGCGCCGCTTCCACCTTGACGTTGAACCATGATTCGATCGACCGCGTGAGGAAGTTGACCGATACGGCGTACACAATGACGCCGGGAATAATCGCCATCAAGGCAAAGCTGCCGAGCAGGCGCAGGGTCAGCCGGCTGCCCATGATGCTGCTGCGCATCTGGCGGTACAGCCGCCAGAGCTGGATGCCGATCAGTACGATCAAGGCGACAGCCAGGGCCAGGTTCAAGGCCAGCAGCAGGTTGTAGTAATTGCCCGCGGAGGCGCTGCGGGTACTGGCGTGGGAAAGCAGGTACAGCAGTACCGCCCCCAAGACTGCGCTGATAAAGACGATGTACTTCATGTCGGTTTACTGGCTGAGCGCTGGCGTCCAGCGGAAACGCTCGGATGCCATGTTCCAGTCCTCCGAGCTAAGGGTGTCCACCTGCAACGCCTTCGGCAATTTGGATTGATCCAGGCGCATGCGCAGGCCGGCCTGGTAATTCTCGCCCTTTTTCAGCAGGCCGCCGTCAATCACCTGCCAGTTCCGCAGGTGGGAAATTTCCTCCTTGGCTTCCTGGATGCTGGCGAACGAGAGCTGGTGGCCGTCGCGGTTGACCAGATATTGGCGGGACAAGGCATGGTAACTCAAGGAAACCTTGCTGGTCAGGCTGACGATCTCATCGTCGAACCAGTAGCGGCGGGGCGAAACAAGCTGGAACTCTACAAGGAAGTTCAACGGCATGCCCTTGCTGACGGCTTCTTCCAGCGCCGGGCTGAGGACGAGGCCAAAATCCGCATCCAGGAGGTAAGCGCCGTCTTCGGAAGCGACCAGCTCTGCGGAGTCGATTGACAGGCTGCTTTGGGTGGCAACGGCCTGATAGCTGAAAAAAGCCAGCAGTAAAAGGAACAGCCTAAACTTTCTGCAGTAAAGCGTAAAAGAAGCCGTCATGTTCTGTACCGGGGAGTAATTGTCCTTGGTTTAATTGTAATGTGCTGTGCTTGCAGGGCACCAGGCGCGCATCGGGCTGAACTTGCAGAAACCGCGAGACCTGTTGGTGGTTCTCCTCGTGGAATACCGAGCACGTGGCGTAAAGCAATTTACCACCCTTTGCCAGCAGCCGCCACAAGCCCTGCAATATCACGCGCTGCTGTTCGGCGAATGCCGCAATGTCCTGCTCCCGCCGCAGCCATTTGATATCCACATGTCTGCGCACGATGCCCGAGGCGGTACAGGGCACATCGGCCAGGATGCGGTCGTACGGCACGCCGTCCCACCAGGCCTCCGGATTGCCGGCATCGCCTTGCACCAAGTTGGCCCGCAGGTCCAGGCGGTCCAGGTTCTGCCGGACGCGATGCAGGCGCTGGGCGTCATTGTCCATGGCAGTCATCTGCACATCGGCCAGTTCCAGGACATGGCCGGTCTTGCCGCCAGGCGCGCAACAGGCGTCCAGCACCCGCATGCCGTCGGCTACATCCAGTTCCAGCGCGGCAAACTGGGCGCCCCAGTCCTGTACCGACGCCCGGCCTGCGTCGAAACCCGGCAGGCGGCCGACTGGCACGGCGTGCTCCAGCATAATGGCCTGTTCATCCAGCGCACGGGCATCCAGCCCCGATGTCTGCAAACTTTCCAGGTAGCTTGCCGTATCGCCATGGCGGCGGTTCACGCGCAAGGTCATGGGCGGATGCTGGTTGCCTGCTTCCAGCATGGACTGCCAATGTTCAGGGTATTGTTGCCGGAGCTTGTTGATCCACCATTGCGGGTAGGAGTATTGCGCGGCTTCGTTGTTGGCGAGCCGCTGTTCCAGAGTATCGCGTTGGCGCAGGAAGTTGCGCAGGACGGCATTGACCAGCCCCTTGGCCCAGGTTTTCCTGGTTTTTGCGGCGGCCAGCACGGCCTGGTTGACCACGGTATGCGCGCCGGCCTTGTCATAAGCAAGCTGGTACAGGCTGACCAATAGCAAATGATGGATGAAGGCGTCGCTCAACGGGTGCTGCAGCAATTGCTGCAGCAAGGTCTCGAGCCGCGCGTAGAAGCGCAACGTGCCGTAGGCCAGGTCCTGGCTGGCGGCACGCTGCTGCGGTGTGATGTCGCGATGGTGCTGGAACAGCGTTTCCAGCACGACGGATAGGTTGCGTCCATCAAGCACTTGCCCGACGGCTTGCGCGGCAAGCTGCTGCGAGACCTGCACGGGTCAGGCAGCCATCGCCATGAGGCGCTTGATGCGTTCCTCGGTTTGCGGATGGGTGCTGAACAAGCCCTTGATGCCGTCTGCCGAAAGCGGGTTGATGATCATCATTTGCGCAGTCTCGGGATGCTGCTCGGCAGTTTCCAGCGGAATCTTGTGCGCGTAGTTGTGTATCTTCTGCAATGCGGCGGCGAGCGCGGTAGGGTCGTTGCAGATGGCCGCGCCGGCACGGTCTGCCTCGAACTCGCGCGCACGCGAGATTGCCATCTGGATCAGCATGGCCGCGATCGGCGCCACGATCATGATCAGCAGCGCGACAGCCGGATGCACATTGCGGTCACGGCCGTGTGCGAACAGCATGCCGAACTGCGCAATCGAGGAAATGGCGCCGGCAATGGTGGCGGAAATGGTCGATATGAGCGTATCGCGGTGCTTGACGTGGGCAAGCTCGTGCGCCATGACGCCGCGCAGCTCGCGCTGGGTGAGGATGCGCATGATGCCGGTGGTCGCCGCTACCGCGGCGTTTTCGGGATTACGCCCAGTCGCGAAGGCGTTGGGCTGGCTCTCGTCGATGATGTAGACCTTGGGCATGGGCAGGTCGGCATTTTGCGCCAGCTCGCGCACCATGTTGTAGAACTCGGGAGCCGTATTGGCATCCACCTCGCGCGCGTTGTACATCTTGAGCACGGCCTTGTCGGAGAACCAGTAGGCATAGACGTTCATGGCGCCTGCCAGCAGCAGGGCGATCATCATGCCGCTCGCGCCGCCCAGCGCTGCGCCCACCGAGCCGAACAGGACGACTATCCCCGCCATGAGGATGGAAGTCTTTAGCCAGTTTCCTACCATTGTTTAACACTCCATTCTGAATTCATTACGTGCGGCATACGGCCGCAATCTGTCGCTCTTGTTTCCCCAATTAGATAGTGGTCAATGGGAAAAATTCAAGCGGACGGACAGCTTTTTTGCCGATGAGGCAGTGCGCAGGATTGATGGCGTCAGCCGCCGAACTTGTCGCCCAAATCGAGCGGGTTGCCTGCTAGGAAATCCCTTGCCTTCAGGCGCTTGCCGCCGGGCAGTTGCAGTTCCTCGATCCTTAGCAGGCCCTGGCCGCATCCCACGAGGATGCCGTCGTCCAGCGACACGATGGCGCCCGGCTTCGCAGCGCCGGCCACCGCCTGCGCCATCCAGATGCGGCAGGTTTCGCCCTTCAACGTACTTTGCGCGACAGGAAACGGGTTGAAGGCGCGCACTTGTCGGGACAATTCCTCTGCGCTTTTGCGCCAGTCGATGGCTGCCTCCGTCTTCTGCAGCTTTTCCGCATAAGTGACGAGCGCTTCGTCCTGAGGCTCGGCTTCCAGCTTGCCTTCCTGTTCGAGCCTGTCCATGGCCTGCAGCATGAGTTCAGCGCCTATTTGCGCGAGTCCGTCATGCAGGGTTTGGGCAGTATCCTGCTCAGTGATGGGCAGCGAGCCGCGCAAGATCATCGCGCCTGCATCCAGCGCCGGCACGACCTCCATGATGGTGACGCCGGTCTCCTTGTCCCCGGCGAGCAGGGAGCGCTGGATGGGGGCGGCGCCGCGCCAGCGCGGCAATAACGATGCGTGGATGTTGTAGCAGCCGTGGCGCGGCATATTGAGCACGGCGGTCGGGATGATGAGCCCGTAGGCTGCCACCACGAGGGCGTCAGCGTTCTCTTCTGCTATCCTGGCCTGTACGGCTTCATCCTTGAGCGTTTCCGGTTGAAATACCGTAATGCCGTGCTCCAGCGCGAGGCTTTTGACCGGGCTGGGCTTCAGTTTCATGCCCCGGCCTGCGGGACGGTCGGGCTGGGTCAGCACCAGGCTCACTTCATGGGATGACTGAATCAGGGCTGCCAGTGCTGGCACTGCGAATTCCGGAGTCCCGGCATAGATGATTTTCATGGAGGGTCGATCAGGCGCGCTCGCGCTGGCGTTTCTTGAGTTTGTTCTTGATGCGGTTCTGCTTGAGGCCGGACAGGTATTCGACAAATACCTTGCCAAGCAGGTGGTCTATCTCGTGCTGGATGCAGACTGCCAGCAAACCGTCCGCTTGCAGCGTGAACGGTTTGCCATGTTCGTCCAGGGCTTCCACCGTGATTTCTGCCGCGCGCGTCACGGTTTCGTAGAAGCCGGGCACGGAAAGGCAGCCCTCTTCGTAATCCTGGCTGCCGCACTTGCTGAGGATCTTGGGGTTGATGAACACCTGCAGCGCGGACTTGTCCTCGGACAGGTCCATGACGATCACCTGCTTGTGCACGTCGACCTGGGTTGCAGCCAGGCCGATGCCAGGCGCGTCGTACATGGTCTCGGCCATGTCGCGCACCAGTTGCCTGATGTCGTCATTGACTTCTTCCACTGGGGCTGCCACTTTGTGCAGGCGCGGATCGGGGTAGGTCAGGATGTCTAGAATTGCCATAGAACGCTTGCTTGATTAATAGATTGAATGCAGAATCCAGTGCAAGTTACAGAATATTAAATGAATCCTTACGCCTGCCGTTAAGATATACATTATGTATAAACACATTATAACGCTGCTCATGCTTTGTTGCCCGATTTTGCCTGTCATGGCGGACGAGGTAAAGCTGCAAGCCAATCATCCTGATCGCTATGTTGTCGTCAAAGGCGATACCTTGTGGGGCATTTCGGGGCGTTTCCTCAAGGACCCGTGGCAGTGGCCGCAGGTATGGAAAATGAACCGCGAGCAGATCAAGAACCCGCATTTGATCTATCCCGGCGATGTGGTTGTGTTGGATGTGAGCAGCGGTTCGCCGGAATTGCGCCTGTTGCGCGAGACGGTAGCCAATCCCGAAGTCAGCCTGTCGCCGGGCATCCGCAGCGAAAAGCTCGAAGCCGAGGCGATTCCCGCCATTTCGCCCAGCGTCATCGCGCCTTTCCTCAGCCAGCCGCTGATTATCGAGAATGACGGGCTCAAGGATGCGCCGAGCATAGTCGCGGGGCCGGAGAATCGCGTGGTGCTGAGCCCCGGTTCGCGCGTCTATGTCGACAAGATTGCGGAAGGTGAAGGTACGCTGTGGAATATTTACCGCGCAGGCAAGACCTACATCGACCCCGAAACCAAGGCCGTGCTCGGCACCGAGGCGATCTATCTGGGCGACGCCAGGATCACCAAGTATGGCGAGCCTGCCAGCGGCGACATCGTCAGCGCCAAGGAAGAAATTTTTGCCAACGACAAATTGGTGGCCGCGCCTGAGAGCCTGCAAACCAATTTCGTGCCACAGGCGCCGGAAGCCGATGTCAAGGGACGCATCCTTTCCATCTACGGCGGGGTGGCCGAAGCCGGGCGAAACACCATCATTGCCATCAGCAAGGGGAGCGACGACGGGCTGGAGCAAGGGCATGTGCTCGCCATCAACCGCAACGGCCGGGTGATCAAGAACCCTAAATACGACAAGAAGAACAAGGAGTCGAAAGAGCCTGAGAACATCAAGCTGCCCAACGAGCGTATCGGGCTGGCCATGGTATTCCGCACTTTCGACAAGATTTCCTACGCCCTCATCATGCAGGCCACCGAACCAGTTAATGTGCTGGATGTGGTGGAGAAGCCATAGACGGCACCAGCTATGAAGAAGCCGGGCTCTGGGTCAGCCTGAGCCTGGTGCCTGGCCTCGGCAGCCAGGCGTTGTGCCAATTGCTGGCGGCCTTCGGTTCCCCCGAACAAATCTACAGCGCCAGCAGGCAACGCCTGCGCGACATTGTGCCGGACGCCGTGGCGAATGCTATCGCGAGCGGCCCCGATCCCGAGCAACAGGCTGTCATCTCTGCCTGGCTGCAGCAGCCGGGAAACCACCTGGTGACTCTCGCGGACGCATGCTATCCGCAATCCCTGCTCGATATTCCCAATCCTCCGCCGCTGCTTTATGCAAAAGGCAGGCCGGAGCTGCTCAATATGCCGTCGATCGCGGTAGTGGGCAGCCGCAACGCCAGCCCGCAAGGGGAAAAGAACGCCGAGGAATTTGCGGCTGCCTTGAGCAGGCAGGGCTTGTGCATTGTCAGCGGCATGGCCTTGGGCATCGATGGCGCCGCGCACAAAGGCGCCTTGCAGGCCGGCGGCGCTACGGTCGCAGTCGTGGGCACCGGCCTGGATATCGTCTATCCCGCAAGGCATCGCGCGCTAGCGCACCAGATTGCCGAGCAAGGCCTGATCATTTCCGAGTTCGCATTGGGAACGCCTTCCCGCGCGCAGAATTTCCCGCGCCGCAACCGCATCATCAGCGGCCTGAGCCAAGGCTGCCTGGTGGTTGAGGCCAGCTTGCAAAGCGGCTCGCTGATCACGGCGCGGCTTGCAGCGGAGCAGGGGCGCGAAGTGTTCGCGATTCCCGGTTCCATCCATTCTCCGCAGGCCAAGGGGTGCCACCAGCTCATCAAGCAGGGCGCCAAACTGGTGGAAAGCATGCAGGATATTCTCGACGAGATGAAAATTTCCCCATCTTTACTCCCTGTCTCCTCAGTTATTGAGCCGCCCGTAGAGAATGGTCATGACCCGTTGCTTGAGGCGCTGGGATACGACCCGGCCAGCCTGGATACGCTGGCCGCAAGAAGCGGCTTGACGACCGAGCGCCTTTCGGCCATGCTGTTGGTGCTGGAGTTGGAAGGTAAGGTAACCTCTCTACCGGGAGGGCGTTTCCAGCGTATCGCCTAATTCTGTGAACAATATCAACACAACCTCATGGCGATTCTCAAGATCTGCCAAGTGTTTGGATATATCGCAGGGTCACCCGGGTCATTTTGATTGGGGAATGTATGTTCGAAGTCCTGGTGTATATGTTTGAAAACTACTTTGAGTCAGATATCCATCCCGACCACGAAACACTTTCTAAAGAATTATTCGCAGCAGGTTTTGACCAGGAAGACATCAATGGCGCTTTTGATTGGTACAGCGCCTTGGAGTCGATGTCCGAAGGTGATGAGGCGCAGCTTGGCACCGCTGGACTCCGTATCTATAGCGAAGCCGAGACCAAGAAGCTAAGCGCCGACAGCCTGAGCTTCATGATGTTTCTCGAGCAGGCCAAGGTATTGACGCCAGCCCAGCGCGAATTGGTGATCGACCGGGCGATGGCATTGTCGCAGCCCGAAATCGGCCTGGAGGAGACGCGCTGGATCGTATTGATGGCGTTGTGGAACCAGGACAAGGCAAGCGATTACCTGTTTGTCGAGGATGCCATGTTCAACGACCACCGTCCGACCTTGCACTGAGGCAATATTTTTCACATCTTGCAATCCGGAGGCTGTCCGGCCTCCGGCAAATCTGTTATTCCTCCCCTGCGCCCAGTTGCTCAAGAATGGAGCTGATGGTGCCTGCCTGGTTCAGCGTGTAGAAATGCAGTCCCGGCGCGCCACCGGCAAGCAGCTGTTCGCATAAATCCTCGACCACTTCGGCGCCGAAAGCGCGCAATGAGGCGAGATCGTCGCCGTAGTCCTGCAACCTCAACCTCAGCCAGCGCGGGATTTCCGCGCCGCACACGCTGGAAAAGCGCGCGAGCTGGGTGAAGTTGTAGATCGGCATGATGCCCGGCACGATCGGGATGGCGACGCCCGATTTCTCGCACTGGTCGACGAAGCGGAAATAGGCATCCGCATTGTAGAAATATTGCGTGATGGCGGTATCGGCACCCGCATCCACTTTTTGCTTGAAATGCCTGAGGTCCGCGCTGGGCGATGAGGATTCCGGGTGAAATTCCGGGTAGGCCGCCACCTCGATCTGGAACCAGTCGCCGGTTTCGGCGCGGATGAAGGCCACCAGTTCGCTGGCGTAGCGGAAATCGCCGGCGCTGACTTCGCCGGAGGGAATGTCTCCGCGCAATGCCACCAGGCGCTTGATGCCTTGCTGCTTGTATTGTTCGAGCAGGGCGCGGATTTCTGCCTTGTCGGCCGAAATGCAGGATAGGTGCGGCGCGCCTTCGTATCCGGCCTGCTGGATATCGATCACGGTTTCCAGGGTGCGGTCGCGCGTGGAGCCGCCTGCGCCGAAAGTGACCGAGAAGAACTTGGGGTTGAATACGGCAAGCTGGTCGCGCGCGGCGCGCAGCTTTGCCATGCCTTCTGCCGTTTTGGGCGGGAAAAACTCGAAACTAATGGTAGGGGCAGTTTTCATTTAAAAACCATGCGAATGCGTTGTTAATAGTGTGGCTTGGATGGTTAGCAAAACTCAGTGAAGCAATCCTGGCTAGACGCCCTGCCGCAGGCAGTACAAGTAGTACGGCAGGGCAATGCCAGGAGAGTCTTGTTGGCCGTTCTTAATCCTTGGTGCCCAGTATCAGGGAGATGAGCGCCCATGAAATCAGGCTGTAGAGCACGGCGCCCAGGATGCCGCCCAGCAACGTCTGCACTTCGAAACCGCTCAGTATGTGGCCGACGAAGAGGAACAGCAGGCCGTTGATGACGAGCAGGAACAAGCCCAGCGTCAGTACGGTGACCGGCAATGTCAGGACGACCAGCACCGGCCGGATCAGCAAATTGACCAAACCGATCACCGCAGCGGCGATCAAGGCGCTGCCCAGTCCGGCTACGTGGATGGACGGAATGACATAAGCCACTGCAAGCAGGGCCAGGGCGTTGAGCAACCACACAATCAAGAGTTTCATATTGCTATTCTCCTTGAGTATGCCCGGTGCTGCTGGGCGAGTTGGGTGAAAGACATGCAGTGCCCGGCAATGGGCCGGGCATTATGCTTGGAGCGCCTCACAAAACATTCTTGGCGTTGTTGCTCTGCTTGCGGCAGAGCGCCTGGCCAGGATCGGTTTCACCGAGTGTTGGTTGGCCGCCCTTAGTAGCGGTAGTGGTCTGGCTTGAATGGACCATGCTTGGCCACGCCGATGTAAGCCGCCTGCTCATCGGTCAAGGTGGTCAACTGGGCATTCAGCTTCCTCAATTGCAATAGCGCCACTTTTTCGTCCAGATGCTTGGGCAGAGTATAAACGCCTACCGGATACTTGGCAGTATTGGTAAACAATTCAATCTGGGCAATGGTCTGGTTGGCGAACGAGGAGCTCATCACATAGCTGGGGTGGCCGGTCGCGCAACCCAGGTTGACCAGCCGGCCCTGTGCCAGCAGGATGATGCGCTTGCCGTCAGGGAAGATGACGTGGTCGACCTGGGGCTTGATTTCCTCCCACTGGTATTTCTCGATCGAGGCAACGTCGATTTCGTTGTCGAAGTGGCCGATGTTGCAGACGATCGCCTGGTCCTTCATCTTGAGCATGTGGTCGTGTGTGATGACATGGTAGTTGCCGGTGGCGGTCACGAAAATATCGCCGTGTTCGGCGGCGTAATCCATGGTGACGACGCGGTAGCCTTCCATCGCCGCTTGCAGGGCGCAGATCGGGTCGATCTCGGTCACCCATACCTGGGCGGACAAGGCGCGCAATGCCTGGGCGGAGCCCTTGCCTACGTCGCCATAGCCTGCGACCACGGCAATCTTGCCGGCCACCATCACGTCGGTGGCGCGCTTGATGCCGTCGACCAGGGATTCGCGGCAGCCGTACAGGTTGTCGAACTTGGACTTGGTGACGGAGTCATTGACGTTGATGGCGGGGAAGGCCAGCTTGCCTTCCTTGTGCATCTGGTAGAGGCGGTGCACGCCGGTAGTGGTTTCCTCTGTGACGCCGAGAATCTTGGACAAACGTGTGGAATACCATGTCTTGTCCTGCTTGAGCTTGGCCTTGATGGCGTTGAACAGGCTGGTTTCTTCCTCGCTGGCGGGATGGTTGAGGATGGTCGCATCCGCCTCGGCGCGCGTGCCGAGATGCAGCAGCAACGTCGCATCGCCGCCGTCGTCCAGAATCATGTTGCTGTAGCCGCCATCCGCCCACTCGAAAATACGGTGGGTATAGTCCCAGTATTCGTCCAGGGTTTCGCCCTTGACGGCGAAGACCGGGATATCCTGCGCTGCAATGGCGGCGGCGGCGTGATCCTGCGTGGAGTAGATGTTGCAGGAAGCCCAGCGCACTTCCGCGCCGAGGTCGCGCAGGGTCTCGATCAGCACGGCGGTCTGGATGGTCATGTGCAGGGAGCCGGTGATGCGAGCGCCGCGCAACGGCTTGGTCGCCGCGTATTCTTCGCGGATCGCCATCAGGCCCGGCATTTCGGTCTCGGCAATCGCAATTTCCTTGCGGCCCCATTCAGCCAGCTTGATATCGGCAATAACGTAATCTTGGGTATTAGCCACAGTATTCATCCTTCAAAACGTTAAACAACGCGACACTGTCGTGTCCATATGGAATGTGTGACCAGTGGGAGAGGCGAGGCAGGAATTCGTGCGTTTCACCATCTCATGACCGGTACGTGTCAATCTGGTGAACGCCGTTTGCGCAGCTTGCGCTGCGGTACCGAGCCTGGGGATGGATATCCTTGCAACGTTCCTCGGTAGAGGCGCCATTATAGTGGCTTTATCGGGCTTATGTCACTGCTGAGAGTCAGGAATAGCAGATGTCGTTTGTCCAGATCAGAGTGTGATCTCGGGCTGGGCGCCACTACTGATGAGTTTGTCTATCTCCGATTGTTCGGTGATATGAAAGGCGCCACGCCAGAAGGGATGGTTGATCCAGATATATCGAGCTTGTGGATAAACATGCCAATGCGAAGCTGGCTGACAGGGATTTTTTTCAGTATTCCTGGGCCAGCTTACATTGGCTATTGAGCAGCCTCTTGATTAGAGGCCTGCTGCCGCACGCAGTTCTGCAGCCTTGTCAGCTGCCTCCCAGCTGAACTCGGGCTCGTCGCGTCCGAAGTGGCCATAGGCTGCAGTCTTGGAGTAGATGGGACGCAGCAAGTCCAGCGCTTTGACGATGCCTTTGGGGCGCAGGTCGAAGTGGTCCAGCACCAGCTGGGTCAGTACCTCGTTCGATACCTTGCCCGTGCCGTAGGTCTCCACCATGACGCTAGTGGGCTTGGCGACGCCGATGGCATAGGAAACCTGCACCAGGCAGCGCGAAGCCAGGCCTGCAGCGACGATGTTCTTGGCGACGTAGCGGCCGGCATAGGCGGCAGAACGGTCAACCTTGGATGGGTCCTTGCCCGAAAATGCGCCGCCGCCGTGGGGTGCGGCGCCGCCGTAGGTATCCACGATGATCTTGCGTCCAGTCAGTCCGCAATCGCCTTGCGGGCCGCCGATCACGAAGCGCCCGGTCGGGTTGACCAGGAACCTGATGTCGCCCTTGATCAGCTCCTGCGGCAGGGTAGGCTTGATGATTTCCTCGATCACGCTCTCGCGGACTTGATCCAGGCCGATGTCGGGCGCGTGCTGGGTGGAAATCAGCACGGTATCGATCTTGTGCGGCTTGCCGTCGACATACTGGATGGTGACCTGGCTCTTGGCGTCAGGGCGCAGCCAGGGCAGGCGGCCGTCCTTGCGCAATTGGGACTGGCGTTCCACCAGGCGGTGCGAGAGCCAGATAGGCAATGGCATCAATTGCGGTGTTTCGTCGCAGGCATAGCCGAACATCAGGCCCTGGTCGCCAGCACCCTGGTCCAGCGGGTCGTCGTTGGCGTTATCGACACCCTGGGCAATGTCCGGGGACTGCTTGTCATAGGCGACCAGCACGGCGCAACTCTTGTGGTCGATGCCGTAGTCCGCGTTGTCGTAGCCGATGCGCTTGATGGTGTCGCGTGCGATCTTGATGTAATCGACGTTGGCAGTCGTGGTGATTTCGCCTGCCAGCACGACCAAGCCGGTATTGGTCAAAGTTTCCGCTGCCACGCGCGCAGTAGGGTCCTGCTCGAGAATCGCATCCAGAATGCTGTCCGAAATCTGATCGGCGACCTTGTCGGGATGGCCTTCGGAAACGGATTCGGATGTAAATAGGTATTCGCTCATGAGCTCCTGCCAAATCAATTATGCAAAAGGTTGTTAGAATAGCAAAATCATGGTGTTTCAAAAAGAAGTACATGCTTAAAGCATTATTACGCATTCTGGCAATGCTGCCTTTGCCCATCATCAATGGGGTCGGCGTGCTGACTGGATGGGGGCTCTATTTCTTTTCCCAGAAGGTGCTGCGCCGCACGCGCAAAAATCTTAACGTGGCGGGCATCGCGCCATCGTCAGCGGAGTATCGCAGGCTGGTGAGGCGCAGCGTCCTGGAAACCGGCAAGGGCCTGGTCGAGACGTTTGCCATCTGGTTCCGCCCGCAGGAAAAGGTGTTGCCCTGGGTCGGGGAGTGCCGCGGCTGGGAGCACGTGGAAGCCGCGCGCGAGCAAGGGCAAGGCATCATTTTCCTCACTCCCCACCTGGGTTGTTATGAAATTACCGCGCTCTATTATGCGGCGCGGCACCCGATCACCGTGCTATACCGGCCGGCGCGCCAGCAGTGGCTGGCCCCCCTGATCGACGAGGGACGCAACCGCAGCCAGATCAAGCAGGCGCCCACCAGCCTGAGCGGGGTGCGCAGCTTGCTCAAGGCCTTGAAGCAAGGCGAGGCCATCGGCATATTGCCCGACCAGGTGCCTGAATTTGGCGAGGGCGTTTGGGCGGATTTCTTCGGCACGCCGGCATATACCATGACGCTGGTGGGCAAGCTGGCGAGCACTTCGGGTGCCAGGGTGTTGCTTGCGTTCGGGGAGCGCTTACCGTGGGGGAAGGGTTATGTCATCCATATCCGCCCGCTTGAGCTGGAGCCTACGCCCGACAATATCAACCAGAGCATAGAGCAGTTGGTCAGACTGTGCCCCGAGCAATATCTTTGGAGCTACCGCAGGTTCAAGCAGCCCAAGCCGCACGGCAAGCCGCGCGAAGCATAGAGGCAAGGGGAAATCGGATTTCACGTACGTACGGCAATTGCCTAGAATAGGTGGATTGCCCTCATTGCAAGGCAGGATATGAAACTTAGTTTTACCAAGATGCAGGGCATAGGCAACGATTTCATCGTCATCGACGGCTATAGCCAGCCGGTCAGTCTGGATGCGGAAACGATCCGCTGCCTTGCCGATCGCCATTTCGGCGTGGGTTTCGACCAGCTGCTGCTGGTGGAGCGGCCGACCATGGAAGGCGTCGACTTTCGCTACCGGATATTCAATGCCGATGGCGGCGAGGTGGAGCAATGCGGCAACGGTGCGCGTTGCTTCGTGCGCTTTGTGCACGACAAGGCCCTTACCAGCAAGCGTGAAATCCGGGTGCAGACGGCGCGCGGCATCATCCTGCCCAGGCTGGAAGACAACGGCCTGGTTACGGTGAACATGGGCGAACCACGTTTCGAGCCGGAAGAAGTGCCGTTTATCGCCGACCGGGAAGCGGTGACTTACTCGCTGCAAGTCGCAAGCCAGACCTTGGAAATTTCCACGGTTTCCATGGGCAATCCGCATGCCGTGGCCGTGGTCGGCGATGTCGATACGGCGCCGGTGGAAAGCCTGGGGCCATTGGTTGAGCGTCATGAACGCTTTCCCCAGCGGGTCAACGCAGGATTCATGCAGGTCTTGGACAGCCATCACATCCGCCTGCGTGTGTTCGAGCGCGGCAGCGGCGAGACCCTTGCATGCGGGACCGGCGCATGTGCGGCCGTGGTGAGCGGGATCAGACGCGGCTTGCTGCAGTCTCCGGTCAGGGTCGTCACTCGGGGCGGCGAGTTGAACATCGCCTGGGACGGAGGCCGTCAGCCGGTCTGGATGACCGGCCCTGCCGAAACCGTATTCGAGGGCAGCATCGATATTTAGAGCGGCTGGCAAAGCCTAAGCAATCCTGGCCAAGCGTCCTGTTGCAGGCATTACAATTGAGTAATGCCGGACAATGCCGTGAGCCGGAACCGGTTTGGCCGCGTTTACCCGCCAGTAATGGCGATTCAAGGAGTCAGCATGGAAGCACAAGACCAGAACAACGAACATCAGGCAACGGAATACCAGGTAACGAGCTACCTGCGCGCCCATCCGCAGTTCTTCGAGCACCATACCAGCTTGCTTGCCGAGCTCTACCTGCCGAGCCCGCACGGCCAGGGGACGATTTCTCTCGCCGAGCGCCAGCAATTGGCGCAGCGCGACCGCATCCGTGTGCTGGACGCCAAGCTTGCGCAACTGGTGAAATATGGCGAGGAAAACGACGCGATCGGCGAAAAGGTGCACAGGCTGAGCTTGGGCCTGCTGGCGACGGAGCGCCTGGAGGTGCTGGTCAGCCTGCTGGAGCACAGCTTGCGCGAGGATTTCCAGGTGCCGTACGTGAGCTTGCGGCTGTGGGCGCAGCCGCGCGACGGCGGCAACGGCAGCCTGCCTGCTTTCGCCAGCGTCGACCAGGAGCTGCAGCGCTGGGCACAGGGACTGGCGACGCCTTATTGCGGCAACCGGCCCGGCATGCCATTGCAGGGGTGGTTCGGCACAGAGGCGAGGCCTGCTTCCTTTGCCGTCATGGCGCTCAAGGCGGAACAGGTGTTCGGCGTGCTGGCCCTGGCAAGCGATGACGAAAAACGCTTCTACCCCGATATGGGCACGCTCTACCTCAAGCGCATAGGCGAGCTGGTCAGTGCCGCCCTGTTGCGGCATATCGCCGTGTAAAGCAGCCGTGCAAAACGTGGATGAGCTGCAGCGTTATCTGGAGTACCTGCGATTCGAGCGGGGCTTGAGCCCGCTCACCGTAAAGCATTACCAGCGCGACCTGGAGCTGTTGTTCGACCTCAAGTCCGGGCTGGCGCTGGATGCGCTGCAGCCATCGCATATCCGCCGCTTCATCGCCGCCCTGCACGGACGGGGCCTGAGCGGCAAAACGATTGCGCGCCACCTTTCGGGCTGGCGCGGTTTTTTCGATTTCCTGGTCAAGCGTCATGGCGCAAGCTGCAACCCTTGCCATGACATGCGCGCGCCTAAATCCCCCAAGTCCCTGCCCAAGGCATTGGCGATCGACCAGGCGGTGCAATTGGTGGATATGGAAGGTGAGGACATACTCTCGGTACGGGACAAGGCCATCCTGGAGCTGTTCTATTCCTCCGGTTTGCGGCTTTCCGAAGTGACCGGATTGAATATCGAGGACCTGAACCTGCGTGAAGGAACGGTGAAGGTACTGGGCAAGGGGAGCAAATCGCGCATCGTGCCCATGGGCCGCCATGCCATCCAGGCCATGCAAGATTGGCTGGCGGTACGCCAGCCTGCAACATCAAGTAACGAACAGGCGGTTTTTCTCAATCGCAACGGGCAACGCATCAGCGGCCGGGCCATTCAGTACCGCATCAAGCAATGGGCAATCAAGCGCGGCATCAGCAGCAACGTGCATCCGCACATGCTGCGCCACAGCTTTGCGAGCCATGTGCTGCAGTCCAGCGGCGACCTGCGCGCGGTGCAGGAAATGCTGGGGCATGCCAATATCAGCACCACGCAGGTGTATACGCACCTGGATTTCCAGCATCTTGCCAAGGTATATGATGCGGCGCACCCGCGTGCGCGCAAAAAGGATTAAAGGAGGCTAGCTGGTTTACTAGCCTGCCAGTGCCCCGACTTGCCGCCCTGTTTTTCCAGCAGGCGTATTTCGCTGATGACCATGCCCCTGTCCATGGCCTTGCACATGTCGTAAATCGTCAGCAAGGCGATGCTGGTGGCGGTGAGCGCTTCCATTTCCACGCCGGTGCGACCGACGGTTTCCGCCGTCACCTGGCAATGCACGGCATTTTCGATGCTGTCAACGCTGAACTCCACGCCTACCCGGGTGAGCGGGATCGGGTGGCAGAGCGGGATCAATTCAGCCGTGCGCTTTGAACCCTGTATCGCGGCGATGCGGGCAATGCCCAGCACGTCTCCCTTCTTGGTATCGCCTGCTGTAATGGCGGAAAGGGTATCGGCCTGCATGCGGATGCTGCCATGCGCAATGGCAACACGCCTGGTTTCGGCTTTCTCTCCAACGTCGACCATATGGGCCTGGCCGCTGGCATCAAAATGGGTGAGCTTGCTCATGCGGTTTCCTGCGTTGTGGCCGGCGGATTCATGGTCCGGCGCTAGTGAACTTGGTGCTTGAGGTTGCTATCATAGCAATGATGAAAGCGCTTTATCCAATCGTATTCCTTGCCGGCTTCGCGCCAATCGCGCTTGCAGACGGCTTGCCCGAGCTTGGCGACTATTCCGCCACTGTCATGTCGCCGCTCGACGAGCAGCGCATTGCCGATGAGATCATGCGCGACGTCTATGCCAGCAGCCAGGTGCTGGAAGATCCGGAAGTCAACGACTACATTGATGCCCTCGGCCACCGCCTCGCGGCCAGCGGCCCGGACAAATACCAGCGCTTCAATTTCTTCGTGGTCAAGGACAACAGCATCAACGCGTTCGCCATGCCCGGCGGCGTGATCGGCGTGCATACCGGCTTATTGCTGGCCGCCAGGAACGAATCGGAAGTCGCCGGGGTGCTCGGCCACGAGATCGGGCACGTGGTGCAGCGCCACCTCGCGCGCATGCTGGCCAAGCAGAAGAACGATTCCGTCATCAGCATGGCGACCATGGCGTTGGCGCTGCTCGCCGCGCGCAGCAACCCGCAATTGACGGGGGGCGCGCTAACCGCCGCGACTGCAGGTTCGATCCAGAAGCAGATCGACTATACGCGCGAACACGAGCGCGAGGCGGACCGCGTCGGCTTGCAGATCATGGCGGATGCGGGCTTCGATACCCGCGCGATGCCGTCTTTCTTTGAAACGCTGCAAAAAGGCACGCGGTTCTCGGAAGGCAGCGCACCGGCATTTTTGCGCACCCACCCGCTGACGGTGGAGCGGATTGCCGATGTGCGCAACCGCGTGGAGCAAGGCAGTTTCCGTGCGGTGCAGGAAACCCCGGAGTTCTATTTCGTCAAGGCTAAGCTGCTTGCGAACATCGGCACTGCGGACAGCGCCATCAACATTTTCCGCATCAATCTGCAGGAAAAGCGCTATGCCAGCGACGCTGCGGAACATTACGGCATCGCGCTGGCGATGCTGCGCAAGAACGACCTTGCCGGCGCGCGCGAGGAAGTTGCCTGGCTGCGCAAGAATGCCGTCCCGAACGCCATGATAGAGACCGTGGCAACCAAGGTCGCCGTGGCAGGGCAAACACCTGTGGTGACGGAGCAGCGATATCTTGAGGCATTGGGCAGCTACCCCGATCACCGTGCGTTGATTTATGGCTATGCCGAGCACTTGCTGGGCTCCAGGCAATCGGAAAAACTGCTGCAGTTGATTTCCGACAAGCAGGGCCGGTTTCCCGACGACCCTTATTTCTATGAATTGAAGGCGCGCGTCTACAGCATGCAGGGCAAATCGCTGCTCATGCACCAGGCGCAGGGCGAGGCTTACGCGCGGCGCTATAACCTGCGCGGCGCCGTGGAACAGATGGACTTGGCGGCGAAAGCGACGGACGGCGACTTTTACGAAAAATCCATTGTCGAGGCGCGCCTCAACCAGCTACGGCTGCAGCTCGACGACAAGAGGCCGAATTGATGAAATCATTAACTAAAGCCGGGCGGCGTCCGCTGTTGCAGTGGCTGGCGGCATGTATGCTGATGCCGTGGCAGGCAGTGGCCGCCAGCTGGGGCCGTCCAGCCATGGAAGCTGGGCACATTGGACCTGGTTCGCAACCGTCGGATCAGTTGGTCAGCACCCGGCAGGATGAGATCGAGATCGTGGCGCCGGCTTCGGCCGAAGACGGCACCAGCATACAAGTGGAAATCATGAGCCGGTTGCCAGGCACGGAAGCCATCGCACTGTTTGCCGAGAAGAACGCTGTGCCCTTGCTTGCCAACTTCACTTTCAGCCATGGGGCGCAGCCCTATGTCGTCACGCGCATCCGGCTTGCGCAGAGCCAGTCCATTGAAGTGGTGGTCAAGGCCAATGGCATGTATTACAAGGCCAGCCGCTATATTGCTGTGGCGAATGCGGGAGCGATGAGTGACGTCCGCGGCTAACAGTACCGGCATGCAGGCACGGCTCAGGCATGGTGTGGCCGAAGTCACGCTTTCGCTGTTCCATCCCATGGAGAACGGGCATAGGCTGGATGGGTCGGGCCAGGCGGTTTCCGCGCATTTCATCCAACTGGTGCAGGTCAGCCATAATGGGCAGCAGGTGCTGGAAGCGCAATGGGGCACAGGTATTGCCAGCGATCCGCAATTGATTTTTTACGTGGCGGATGCGAAGGCGGGCGATACCGTGAGCGTGGAGTGGCATGACAACAAGGGACATAGCGGCCATCATGCCATTACGCTTGCCTAGCGCGAGCCTGAGAACTGAGAGATTAGTGTGCTATCCGTCAATATTTGCAACGCCGCAAGTTATTAGCGGGACGGCGCACTAGGGCGTGATCGCCACCTTCATCACGCCGTCACGCTGGTTGGCAAACAGGTCATAAGCGTCCTCGATTTCGCTGAGCTTGAAGCGATGGGTCACCAGCTTGCTCAAGTCCGCGCGGCCGGATCCGACCGCATCCATCAGCCTACGCATGCGCTCCTTGCCGCCAGGGCAGAGGGTGGACACGATCGTGAAGTCACCAAGGCCGGCGCCGAACGCGTCCAGCGGCAGCTTGAGGTCGGAGGAATAGACCCCCAGGCTGGACAAGGTGCCGCCCGGACGCAACACGCGCAGGCAGGATTCGAACGTCTGTTGCACGCCCAGCGCCTCGATCGCGACGTCCACGCCGCGTCCCTCAGTCAGCTTGAGGATTTCCTGCACCGGGTCGTGGGTCTTGAAGTTGACGACATGGTCCGCGCCCAGCGCGCGGGCGATGTTGAGGCGTTCGGGAATTGAATCCACGCCGATGATCTTGGTGGCGCCCAGCAGTTTGGCGCCTGCGACGGCGGAGAGGCCTATCGGGCCCAGCGCGAACACGACCACCGTATCGCCAATCTTGATATTGCCGCGCTCCGCGCCAGAAAAGCCGGTCGACATGATGTCGGGGCACATCAGGACTTGCTCGTCGCTGAGATGGTCGGGAATCGGGCTCAGGTTGGCCATGGCGTCCGGCACGCGCAGATATTCCGCCTGGCTGCCGTCTATGGTGTTGCCGAATTTCCATCCGCCCGCCACTTTGAAGCCGTGCGGGCTGTCCGGACCATCCTGTGCGCCGATGCCGCACAGGCAGGCATTGGAGTAGCCGCTGGGCGTGATCGCGCCTGCGATGACGCGCTGGCCCGCCTTGAAGCCGTGTACTTCCGAGCCCAGCTTTTCAATGATGCCGACAGGCTCGTGGCCGACGGTCAGGCCTGCCGCAACCGGGTATTCGCCCTTGAGGATGTGCACGTCCGTGCCGCAGATGGTCGTGGTGGTGATGCGGATCAAGGCGTCCAGCGGGCCGATTTCAGGGACGGGCTTGTCGCGTAATTCTATTTTGCCGGGGGAGACGAAAACAGCAGCTTTCATGGTCGCCATGGTAATACTCCTTTTCCAATAAGGGTTATTGCTATGGTAGCAAACTTCCAGCCCGTCTTATAGCCGCATCAAGTGGGTCAGCAGGTTCTTCTGGTTGGTGAATGTGATGTCGTACATGCTGGTGAGGCCTTGCGCATGCTCGTCCGGCAGGTCGGCGATACAGAGCAGGAACTGCGATTTCTGCAGTCCCAGGCTCTTCTTGAGCAGGCGGTATTTCTCGATATAGGGCTTGTAGTCCCCGGTCTTGCATTCGATGCAGATCGGCGTTTTCTGTTCCAGCAGCAAAAATACGTCCAGTTCGTGCACATCGGCATTGGGCAGGGCGATCTTGGCGTTGCGCGCGCAGGAGAACGGCACGTCGCGCTTGTCGGCAAACTCCAGCGCCTGCATCAGGGCATACCATTCCAGCCAGATGCCGTTGAAGAATTGGCGGATGACGGGGGACGGTTGCAGGATCAGGCGCAGGCTTTTCTCGCTTTTCTGCTGTACCAGGCGGCTGAGGAAGGAATAGTCATGCAGCTGCTTGCAAAAACGCGTGATGCGGCTGATCTCGTCGGGCTTGCGGTTTTCCAGCTTGATGGTGGTGCCGTTGTAGTTTTCCTTGTAGGCACGGCATATCTGCGCAATCAGGGGACGCAAGGTGGCGTAGTCCTCGGCAATGGCGTTGGCGACCTCATCAAAGAAGCCGGTGGTGTCCACGGCCTTGGGGTTGATGTCGACCGAGATTTTCTTGCGCTCGAACCATGCCAGGATGGGTTGCGACTGGCTGGGGCTGGACAACATTTCCGTGTTGGAGAAGTCATGGGGCGTTTGTGCGCCAGCCTCTGTCGCATCAGTCTCTGCGGTTTGCCCGTCCTGCAACCGTTTTACGGTTTGGTGCAGGGCGAAATATTTGTCCAGGAGCTTGCCGACGAAAAAGGCTGTATCCCATACCTTGTTGCGGTGCTGGCACTTGGGGCAGGCCGCATCATGTCCGACCAGGCTGGCGTCGAGCTCTTCGATAAAGTTGCAACGACTGCAGCGGAAGATGGCCATGAGGAGATTTCCTATTGGGTGGTGGAGACTTGCAGCAATTGCTTCAGCAGGGGCAGGGTCACGGCCCGCTTGTCGGTGAGCGACCACTCGTCCAGGGCGTCGATGGTCGCGATCAGGCTGGGCATGTCGCGGCGCAGGTGGCGCAGGCAGTAGTCCAGCACTTCGTCGGGCAGCTTCATGCCGCGCGCTTCGGCGTGGTTCTTCAATGCCTGGGTTTTTTCCTCGTCGCTGAGGGGGTGCAACTGGTAGCTCAGCCCCCAGGCCAGCCGGGTGGCAAGGTCGTCGCGCAACCCCATCTGCCCCGGTGCCGCAATCCCGCTCACCACCAGCCTGCCGCCGGACTCGCGCAACTGGTTGTAGAGGTCGAACAAGGCCACCTGGTCGTCATCGGAGAGCACATGCACGTCGTCGACGCAGATCATGTCGAGGCCGGAGGCGCTGGCGAGCGCGTTGCAGGCCTGGATCAAGTGGGTTTTGCCGCAGCCGGTTTCCCCCCAGAGGTAGATGAAGCGCGCATCATCGTTTTCAAGCACCGTGCGCCTTAACTGGAACAGCGCCTCGGCATTGCGGCCAGTCACGAAGTTGTCCAGGCTGGGCGCTGCGGGCGGCTGGATATCGAGCAGTAGTTGTTTCAATATGGATTCACTTACGAACTAATGTTGGCAGGGCGGCATTGCCGCATCATGTTTCTGCCGAGGTCTTTATTATCGTTTGCGCACTATTATCAGGTAAAATTACGCGTTGATTATCTAAATTTATCCTGTGGAAAGCGAGAACTCAACTTGAATTCTGAAAAAACCTCGATTAGCTATCGCGATGCCGGTGTGGACATTGAGGCCGGGGACGCCCTGGTTGAGAGAATCAAGCCATTCGCAAAACGTACCATGCGTCCCGAAGTGCTCGGTGGCATCGGCGGTTTCGGCTCCCTGTTCGAAGTGCCTAAGAAATTCAAGAATCCGGTATTGGTGTCAGGCACCGACGGCGTCGGCACCAAGCTCAAGCTGGCTTTCCAGCTCAACAAGCACGATACGGTAGGGATAGACCTGGTCGCCATGAGCGTCAACGACATCCTGGTGCAGGGTGCCGAGCCCTTGTTCTTCCTCGACTATTTCGCCTGCGGCAAGCTGGATGTCGATACGGCGGCGCAAGTGGTGCAAGGCATTGCCGCGGGTTGCGAGCAATCCGGCTGTGCGTTGGTCGGCGGCGAGACAGCGGAAATGCCCGGCATGTACCCGGCTGGCGAGTATGACCTTGCGGGGTTCGTCGTCGGGGCGGCAGACAAGGATGCTCTGATCGACGGCTCCACTATCGCCGAGGGGGACGTGGTGCTAGGACTGGCGTCCAACGGTGCGCACTCCAACGGCTACTCGCTGGTGCGCAAGCTGCTCGATCTTTCCGGCGTCGATCTGGATAGCGATTTCTACGGCCGTCCGTTCCGCGACGTGGTCATGGCGCCCACGCGCATCTATGTGAAGCCTATCCTTAAGCTGCTGCAGGCAATCAAGGTCAAGGGCATGGCGCATATCACCGGCGGCGGCATTACCGAGAACGTACCGCGCGTATTGCCCGAAGGGCTGACCGCCGAGGTGCGCCAGGGCAGCTGGGAGATTCCCCCGCTGTTTTCCTGGTTGCAGGAGCAAGGCAATGTCACGGACCAGGAAATGTACCGGACGTTCAACTGCGGCATCGGCATGGTGGTGATCGTATCGGCGCAGGATGCCGCAGCCGCCAAGGCGCTGTTGTCGGCCGAGGGCGAGCAGGTGTGGGAGATCGGGCGCATCCGTGCGCAGGCACCGGGCGAAGCGCCGACTGTGGTCGTGTAAAGAACTAAAGCAATATTCTGTTGCCAACAGAATGTTTGCCTGCACTTGAACGATCCTTCAGGTCGAAGTGCTGATCCAGGGCGATGCAATGCATCGCCCTTCATGTTCCAGGAGGCCTTATGTCCATATCCCGCATCCTTACCCTGAGCCTGTTGCTGCTTTGCGTGAGCAACCTGGCGGTGGCCGCGCCCAAACAGGTGAAGCTCACCTATGAAGCCACGCGCAACGGCCAGCCGTTTGCGACGGTGAGCGAAACCTACCGCCAGGAAGGCAGCCGCTACCGTATCGAAAGCGTGACCAAGGGCATAGGCGTCTATGCACTGTTCGGCGAGCGCAGGTTGACCAGCGAGGGCGAAGTGACGGCGCAAGGATTGAAGCCCGAGCATTTCGAGCTGCATCAGGGCGATAACGAAAAGCGCTCCTTGTATACCGATTTCGATTGGGCGGGCAACCAGCTCAAGATGAAGGTCAAGGGCAAGCTCAATACCGTGCCCCTCGAAGCAGGGGCGCAGGATATCAGCAGCTTTATCTACCAGTTCATGTTCGCGCCTCCCTCCGGCAGCGAGGTTAAGCTGCCCGTGACGACAGGCAAGAAGCTGCGCACCTACCATTACCATATCGACGCCAAGGATGAATCGCTGGAGGTCGGCGCGGGCAAATTCAAGGTCATGCACTTGAGCGAAGCGGTATCTGACGAAGACGGCAAGGAGTTGTGGCTCGCGGTTGAGCAGCATTACTTGCCCGTGAAGCTCATGATGGTGGACGATAAAGGCAGCAAAATAGAGCAGGTGCTTACGGGCATTGATGTGGAGTAGCGTTTTCAGCAACACTTTCATCAAGCGCCTGCCTGCCGGGTTGGCGCTGGCATTGCTGCTTTCACTGCTTTTCCACTTAATGATCCTGAGAAGCGAATACTGGCAGCTTCCCAGCCTGGATTTTGCCAAGCCGGATAACGCCGAATCAACCAACCAGGTACAGCAGGTGCACCTGCAAGCCGCCCCGGTTGCCGAGTTGCCGCCAACGCCCAAGCCCCAGGCAAGGCGTGAGAGAAAAAAGGCTCAACCTGAACCGGCGGCACCGGCAGCGAGCGCTGAAGAGCCGGTATCGTCGCAGGAGCCGCCGGCTGAGCTGCCAGCGGTCGGCATGGCAGAGGAAGGCGCTCGGGAGGATGGCGCTGCGATAGATGCGGCCGGGCCTGAGGCATTGGAGCCGCCGGTTGAAGAGGCCGGCATGGCCGATGCAGTGGAGGCGGAGGCGCACGAATTGCCAGCGTTCACCTATGTGGATACCGAGTTCGTCGTGTTGCGCGGCGAGAATGGCAACAAGATCGGCGCGACCAAGGTCAGCTACCGCATGCACGAGGACGGGCGCTATGAGCTGACCAGCACGACCGAAGCCAAGGGCCTGGCAGCCTTGGTGGTGTCGGGCAAACTGCTGCAGCGGAGCGAGGGCCGGGTCACTGCGGACGGCCTGCAACCGGACTATTTCTCTTACCAGTATGGCAAGGGGGACAACAAGAAACAGCAGTCGCGGTTTGATTGGGAGCAACGCAAAGTCACCCTGGAAACGGTCAAAGGCGTAAAAACCGTTGATCTGCCGGAAGGGTCGCAGGACCTGCTCAGCTTTATGTACCAGTTCATTTTCCTGCCGCCGCTGGAGCAGATGACGCTGCATATCAGCAACGGCAAGAAGCTCAGCGAGTACAGTTACGGTTTCGAGGGCGAGGAAACCCTGGAAACCGAGTTTGGCGCGGTGCGTGCCTGGCATATTGCCAGGACCGGAGAGGATGGCAGCGAAAAGACCGAATTGTGGTTGGCGGTGGATTATCACTACTTGCCGGTTAAAATGCGCAAGACGGAAGAGGATGGCAGCGTGATCGAACAGCTTGCCACCCGGATATCGACAGATTTATTGAAGTGAGTGTATGAACCAGAACATATTGAGGCTTGCCGCCATCGCCCTGGCGGATGTATTGGGCAACCCCGGCCCGGCGGACGCCAAGCTGGGCAAGTTTTTCCGCGATCACCGCGAGCTTGGCAACAAGGAGCGCGCCTGGATTGCCGAGGCGGTCTACGGCGTCCTGCGCCGCAGGTCGTTTCTGGCCTATCTGGCCGGCAATGAAGACCCGCGCCGCCTGCTGGTGGCGTGGCTGGTGCGCGTGCAGGGCAACAGCCTGCGCGAACTGGACGAGCTGCTGAACCAGCAGCAGAAGGAATGGGCGCACGAGATCAAGGCCAAGTCGACGGAGGGCCTGAGCCCTGCGATCCAGGCCGATTTGCCCGAATGGCTGTGGCAGCGGCTGGAGTCGCAATATGGCGCGGAAGAGGCATTGGCGATCGCGCGCAGCATGCACAAGTCCGCCAGCCTCGATTTGCGCGTCAACCTGGTCAAGAGCAATCGTGATGAAGTACTGGCACGATTCAACAGCGAAAAGGCCGGTGCGGAACCTACGCCATTTTCCCCGACCGGCATCCGCCTGCCGCAGCGTATGTCCATCAACCGCCATCCGTTCTTCACCGACGGCAAGATCGAGGTGCAGGACGAAGGCAGCCAGCTCCTGGCTTTGCTGGTGGCGCCGCGCCGCGGCGAGATGATCGCGGACTTCTGTGCCGGCGCCGGCGGCAAGTCCCTGGCGCTGGGCGCATTGATGCGCAATACCGGCAGGCTGTACGCTTTCGACGTATCGGAAAAGCGCTTGCACAACCTTGGCCAGCGCCTCAAGCGCTCCGGCCTGTCCAACCTGCACAGCCAGCTCATCAGCAGCGAGAGCGACCCCAAGCTCAAGCGCCTCAACGGCAAGTTTAACCGCGTGCTGGTGGATGCGCCGTGCAGCGGGCTGGGCACCTTGCGCCGCAACCCCGACCTCAAATGGAAGCAGACCCCCAACGACGTCACGGAACTGACCGCGAAGCAAACGGCGATCCTGGCCAGAGCGGCCAAGCTCGTGAAGGCGGGAGGCAGGCTGATTTATGCCACCTGCAGCCTGCTGGCGGAAGAAAACGAGCAGGTAGCGGAAGCGTTCCTGGCCGCGCATCCGCAGTTTACATTGGTCAATGCGGCAGAAATCCTTGCGCAGCAACAGGTTGAACTGGATACTGGGGCCTATCTGAAATTGCTGCCGCACCAACATGAGACCGACGGTTTCTTTGCTGCGGTGTTCGAACTCACTGCTTAAGGAGCCAGCATGAAGTTACCCAGCCTCAACACGCAGATATTGCTAGGCGCAGTATTGGGCGTAGGGTTGGGATTATTGCTGGGCAGCCTGGACCCGGGCTCGACGGCACAGGAAGCCGGGTTGTATGCCAGCACCATGGCCGGCGGCGTTTTCATCGGGCTGCTCAAGATGGTGCTGGTGCCCTTGCTGTTCACCTCGATTGTCGTGGGCGTCGCCAGCCTGCAGGCGCATCAGCAGATGCACCGCGTGTGGATTTCCACCCTCGTGTTCTTCAGCATATCCATGGCGATTGCCGTGCTGCTGGGGTTGGTGGCGACCAATATCTTCAAGCCTGGCGCTGGCATGCACCTCGGCATGTTTGCCGATACCATGCAGAATTTCCACAGCGAAAAGCTGACGGTGGGCGAATTTTTCAGCAAATTCCTGCTCGGCCTGTTCCAGAACCCGTTTGCGGCGCTGGCCCAGAGCAATGTGCTCGCGGTGGTGATTTTTGCCCTGATCGTCGGCATTGCCATCGTAATCGGCGGCGAGTGCTACCGTAA
The DNA here is from genome assembly GCF_045984355.1 of Methylobacillus draconifructus. NCBI lineage: Bacteria > Pseudomonadati > Pseudomonadota > Betaproteobacteria > Nitrosomonadales > Methylophilaceae > Methylobacillus > Methylobacillus draconifructus. Next base: position 169,832 of record NZ_JBJQII010000004.1, read on the forward strand.
TTTCCTCAATATCATGCAGGAAGCCTTCGACCTCGTGATGATGGTGGTCGGCTGGGTGATGCGCCTGGCGCCCATCGGCATCATGGCGTTGCTCACCAAGTTGGTGGCAACGCAGGATGCCAGCCTGTTCGCGAGCATGGGCGAGTTCATGCTGCTGGTCGTCGGCATTACCCTGGTGCACGGCGTGATCATCCTGCCCGGCATCCTGTATCTGGTGACGCGGGTGACGCCATGGACCTTCTGGAAAGGCGCGCGGGATGCCCTGGTGACGGCGTTTGCCACCAGCTCGAGCTCCGCCACCATGCCGGTGACGATACGCTGCACCGAGCAGCAGCTGGGGGTGAAGCGCGACATCGCCGGCTTTGTGGTGCCGTTGGGGGCCACCATCAATATGGACGGCACGGCATTGTACGAGGCATCGGCTGCCTTGTTCATCGCCAACCTGGCCGGGGTTGAACTTAATCTGGTCCAGCAGCTCATAGTGTTTTTCATGGCGATGCTGGCGTCGCTTGGCGCTCCGGGCATTCCAAGCGCGGGGATGGTGACCATGGTCATGGTGCTGCAATCGGTCGGCCTGCCGGCGGAAGCGATCGCGATCCTGCTACCGATAGACCGCTTGCTGGACACCATACGCACCACCGTCAATGTCGAGGGCGACATGGTGGGCAGCTTGATTGTGCAGGAAATTGTCTCAACTTCTGACCATAAGCCTGTTGCAGGTGGATGATTTTGTATAGAATTGCCCGCGCTGTCATCCAAATCGGAACTGAGACGTTATATAAAACATGTCACTGATACTGGAAAAAGTGGCCGATTTAATTGATAATGTTTCTCAATTGAAAATAATGGGGAAACAGGCAACATGCTCTGATGCAGCAACATCATAATGAGCATAATAAAAAGCCAAAAGCTGTAGGTTGTTGAGTAGTAACAAAAGAGAAGTTCTATAACACAAGCCGTATGGCTTATTTTAGATGAGGAAAGTAACTATGAAATCCAGCAAAATCGTCGCTCTGTTGTTCGCTTCACTGTTCTCTGGTTCCGTACTGGCAGCTGGCTGCTCGGTGGATGTCGAAGCTAACGACGCTATGCAATTCAACACCAAGAACATCGATATCGAAAAGAGCTGTAAAGACTTCACCATCAACCTGAAGCACACTGGCTCCCTGCCTAAGAACGTCATGGGCCACAACCTGGTGATCACCAAGACTGCCGACTTCAAGGGCGTGATGAACGATGGCGTTGGTGCTGGCGAAGCTGGTAACTTCGTCAAGGCTGGCGATGCTCGCGTGATTGCCCATACCAAGCTGGTTGGCGGCGGCGAGAAGGACAGCGTCAAGGTTGACGTCAGTAAGCTGACTGCAGGCGAAAAGTACACATTCTTCTGCTCCTTCCCTGGCCATGCCACCATGATGCGCGGTACTGTTACTGTTAAGTAACTCTCTATCCGGCAATAATCGGCAGATTATCGGCTAATAAAAAAGGCAGCTGAAAAGCTGCCTTTTTTGTTGCCGAAAGCGGGCGGACATCAGCGGACGTGAAAAGCAACCGGTGGACTGCTTCGGTCTGTGATCGCAATCTGGAATTAGAATTTATAGGTAATGTCCATCTGGTACAAATTGAAATGATCCACGTTGAGCGCTATGTCGCCTGCCGAGGTGACAGACGCCAGCTTGTCGTTCTTGCGGGTGGCATGGCCGGCAGACAGGTTCAGGACGACATTGTCGCGCAACAGGTATTCGCCCTTGAGGACGATGCCTTTCATGTTGACGCGAGAGTCCATGAAATCGGAATCCACGGTATTCGGATCCAACGCATAGATACCGACGTCCTGATACCAGAGCCTGGCGGACCAGTCGCCTTCTTTCGATTGCTTGCCGATTTGTCTGGACAGTCCGAGGCCAAGCAGCCAGGCCTTGTCGTCGTTGCCGGCCGTGCGAATGGCTGAGCCGTAGCTTGCGGAAACTGCCGAAGCCGCTGCGATTGCCGCCTGGAACCGGTCCTCGCCGTCCAAGTTGCACGCATAATCGCCGAAGGCGGCCAACCTCATGCCGTCAGCCATTTTGAAGACGAATTCTGCCGGGATTTCGATGGTGCGGATATCATTGGTTGCGTTCAGGCCGCTGCCTAAGCTGGCACCCTTGCCGGCATTCGACCCCAAACCAGGCAGGAATGTCGAGGCGCCCGCGGCATGATCGTTCGTGAACTTGCTGAAAGTGACGGCTGCCTTGGCTGAAACCGTGTCGGTGATATCAAACTTGGCGCCGCCTTGAAAGGCCAGGATGTCGTTCGTGTCCCTGTCGCTCGTGCTGGTATTGAAGTCCTGGCGGTCACCCAGATACTGGGATTGGGCAAAATTACCAAACAGGCTTACATTGCCCCATTGGTATTCGATTTTTTCAACCAATCCTTCGAAGGTCAGGTCGCCATCCCATACCATGGAAGTGGTATACAGCGGATTGGCAACGCGGCCGGCTTCAACTTTCAGCCAGTCCGTAACTTTCCACCCCAACAGGGCACGCTTGATGTAAGCCGCTTCTTTGGTATTTGACCCGTTGGAGCCGTTACCGAAAGTGGAGTTGTCGGAGCGGCCATTGGCGCCCATGGACAATGCGATATCGGAATAAAAATCGCCCGCGCTGGTTTTAAGGCCCAGCACCAGTTTATAGCGGCCCCGTTCACGATCTTCAGTATTGTGGGCAGTGTCCTCACCATCGCGGAATTCATAGCGGGCACGGATATCGCCGTAGAAAGCGGCATTATCGACGGCATCGGAAATCGTGATCTTTCCTCCCGGCTTGCCGGCTTTTTCCATTGCCTTGTCCTCGCTGGCTTTTTCACCTTCGCGACCTTTGCTGAGTAGCTTGCCTTCTTCTTCGGTCAACACGCCTTTGGCGACCAGCGCGTTGACGAGGTCGATCGTGGAGTCTGCCATGGCAGTCAGGCTGGTGGTCATTATTGCCGCGATGGGCAACATACGAAATAGTTTCATGCTTTCCTCTTTGCTTGGGGTTGATATGGCGGAGCAATGAGGCGGCATTATTGGTACCGAATATGACAATTCAGTGTCACAAGGCAGGGAAAAGACTAGAAAAGAGCTATTTTTACAATGACTTACAATAACGAAAAATTCATCATAGAGAATTTTCCGTTGCTAACTGTCTGTCTACGGACAATAAAAAAGCGACAGCATATGCTGTCGCTTTGGCTGGTGATGATGGGGTGTTAGCGGCGATGGGACATCTTGTTCATGATCAGTGAGTAAGCTGCCGGTACCACCACCAACGTCAGCAGTGTGGAGGAGATCATGCCGCCGATCACGGCGATGGAAAGCGGGCCGTTGGTCTCCGCTCCCGCACCGAGCCCAAAGGCGGCAGGCAGCAGGGCCAGGATGATGGTCAGCGAGGTCATGAGCACCGGGCGCAGCCGGATGGGGCAAGCCTCGCGCAATGCGTTGTCCACCGATTTTCCTTCTTCATGCAGCTGGTTGGTGAGGTCGATGAGCAGGATGGAGTTCTTCGCCACCAGTCCGATCAGCAATACCAGCCCGATCATCGAGAAGATATTGAGCGAGTTGTTAGTGACCCATAATGCAAACACGCCCCCGATAATCGCCAGTGGCTGCGCCAGCATGATGATCAACGGCTGCAGGAACGAGTTGAACTGGCTCGCGAGCACCATGTAGAGCAGCACCAGCGCCAGGCCAAACGCGAATATCATGCTGCTCACGGTTTTCTGCAGTTCTTCCGCCTGGCCCACCAGGTTGAATTGGTATCCGGGCGGCAGCGTTTCCGCCGCCAGCCTGCGCACATGCTCGACAGCGTCGCCCAACGGCATGATGGGGTTGGAGTAGAGGCTGGCCGCATATTGCAGATCGAAGCGCCCGATCACGGCCGCGCCCAATGTCTGCTTGAAGCTCGCCACGCTGTCCAGGCGCACGAGCTCGCCCGTGCCGCTGCGCAGGTAGATCTTCTTCAGGTCGTCAGGGGTTTGCAGGCTGCCTTCCTTGGCCTTCAAGCGGATTTCGTAACGCTGGCCGTCGCCGGGCTCGTCATTGAAGTCGGCGATGTCGATGCCGCCAGTGTACAGATTGAGCGCCGTGGCCACGTCGACAGCGGAAAGCCCGAGGCTGGCAGCGCGTATCCGATCCACTTGCAGAGTGAGCTGGGGCAGGTCGAGGTCCAGGTCCAAGTCTACCTTGCCGATGCCTGAAATATCCCCCAATTTGCGCTGCATAGTCTTGCCAAGCTGGCTGACCTGCTCGAGGTTTGCGCCGGTGATGTTGAACTGCAGCTTCTCCGAGCGCTGCCCGCCGACGATGGCAACGGGCACGGGGAACGCGCGTACGCCCGGAATCAGGTCCAAATCGGCACGGATGGCGCGTATCAATGCCTGCTGGCTCATGTCGCGTTCCCGCCGGTCCTTTAGGCGGATGCTGACAGTGCCTTTATTCACCTGGCCCTGCGCACCTACGCCTATGGTGCCGAAATAGCTGGCGATCTGGGCGTCGTAGCGCTGCAATACCGCTTCCATTTTCTCCAGGCGGCTGTTGGTGTATTCAATGCTCGAGCCCAGGGGCGTGCGGAAGGAGATCAGGAAGCGGCCTTCGTCCGAATCCGGGATGAATTCCTTCTGCACCTTGCCAAAGAAGAACCCGCTGCCGACGACGACCAGCAGGGTCAATAGCATGACTTTCCAGCGGTGCCGCAGTGTCCATGCCAGCATGCCGGCGTAGATATGGTCCATGCGCTGGAAGAGGCGGTCCAGCCAGCCATAGAACCGCCCTTCGGGCTCGTGCGCCTTGAGGTAGCGCGAGCACAGCATGGGGGTGAGCGTGAGCGAGACCAGCAGGGAGACCAGCACGCCGAAGGTGACCACCACGGCAAACGATTTGAAAAACTTGCCGATGATGCCTTCCATGAAAATCACCGGGGCGAAAATACAGACCAGCGAGAAGGTGGCGGCAATCACGGCAAAAGCCACCTCGCGGCTGCCCGTGATGGCCGCCGCGCGGGCAATGACACCGGAATCGGCAGCTGGCTCCTGCTGCGCACGCAGGCTCAGGTGGCGGTATATGTTCTCGAGCACCACAATGGCGTCATCCACGACCACGCCGATGAGCAACAGCAAGGCCAGCAGCGTCATGGTGTTGAAGGTGAAGCCGGAGAAATACATGACCGCGACCGAGCCCAACAGCGACACCGGGATCGCCGTGGCGATGATCAGGGTGGAGCGGACGGAGCGCAGGAACAGCCAGACGATCAATGCCGCAAGCAGGGTGCCCTCGACCAGGTGCTCCTGCAAAGCGCCGACGATTTCCTCGATGAACAGCGCGTCATTGGTCGAAATGTCCAGCGTCATGCCGGGCGGCAGGCTGGGACGGATTTCCTCGTCCAGCTTGCGCAGCACTTCATCGATGATCGCCACGGTGTTGGCGTTGGAGACCTTGACGATGCCCAGGCCCACCGCGGGTTTGCCCATATAGCGCGCCAGTTGGCGGTAGTCGGCGATGCCGTCTTCCAGTTCCGCAACCTGCTTGAGCTTGATGACGGCGCCGTCGCGGTAGGCCACGATCATCTCCGCCATGTCGCGCAGGTTATGGTATTCCATGTCCAGCTTCATGAGGTATTCCGCATTGCTGCCCACCAGGAAGCCGCCGGGCAGTTGCACATGCTCGCGCTTGAACGCATCGATCAAGTCGGTGGCGGTGATGCTGTAGGCCGCCATGCGCTCGGGCAGCACGTTGACGCGGATGGTGCGGTCGCGTCGCCCGCCCAGGCGCACTTCGCCGACGCCGTTGATCGTCTCGAGCTTTTTCTTGAGGACGTTGAACCCGTATAGGTTGATTTGCTGCGTCGTACGGTCGCCGCGCAATGCCAGCCACATGATGGGCTGGGCGTTGGTTTCCACTTTCTGCACTTGCGGCGGGTCGGCATCGTCCGGCAGGCGGCGCAATACCTGGTTGACCTTGGCCTGCACCTCGTTGTAGGCCACGTCGATGTTTTTCTCGAGGCCGAAGGTAATGGTAATGACGGAAACGCCTGGCGAGGAGGAGGACTGGATATGTTCGATGCCCGGGGTTGTGTTGACCGAGGATTCGATGATGCTGGTGATGCTGGCATCGACGATGTCCGGGTTGGCCCCGGTCAAGGTGGTGGTGATCGAGATGACCGGGAATTCGATGTAGGGCAGGCGGTCTACCCCGATGCGCTGGTAGCTGATGATGCCCAGCAGCACCAGCAAGCCGGACACCATCCACGCCAGCACATGGCGCTTGATCGATATTTCCGGCAAGGTCATGGCTGGTCCTGTTGCGAATGGGCCTGGATTTGTACGCGGGTCTGGTCCGTGAGGAAGGCCGCGCCATCGACGGCGATGGTTTCACCGGCTTCGAGACCCTCGACGATCTGGATGCGGCCGTCCTGGTAGATGCCGGTCTTGACGATGCGCTGGTGTGCCACATCGTCCTTGATCACATAGACCACTTCGCCGGCCGGGCGCAGCACGATGCTCTGTTCCGGCACCACGAGCGCGGCAGGATATTCGCCGAGAATGATGTCGCCCGTGACGCTTGCGCCCGATTGCCACCCGGGTTGGTCGACAATGTCCACGAGCACATCGATTGCGCGGTTATTGCTGCCGATGACGGGTTTGAACTCGCGCAATACGCCTTCCGCCTCCTCATCGGCAGTCGGTGTCTTCAGCCTGACTTTCAGCCCGGGCTTGAGCTTGGTGCCCAGGCTTTCCGGGAACGGCAGGTGGGCGCGCAGGCGCTGGTTGCTGATGATCTGCAGGAGGGGGTCGCCAACCTTGACGTAATCGCCGGGCGATACGATTTGTTTCTCCACCTTGCCATCGATGGGGGAAAGCAGCCGGGTCTTGCTGCTGTTGTGCGTGATCGTGTCCAGGCGGGATCGCGCGCCCTCGAGCTGGCGCTTCAAGGCGATTTTCTGCGTTTCCAGCTCGTCCAGGGCGTTTTGCGAAATGAAGTTCTTCTCTACCAGTTTCTGGTTGCGCTCCACATTGCGCTGCTGGTTGAGCAGCAATGCTTCCAGCCGCGCGACCTCGCTTTCCGCCTCGCGCTGCTGCAGGTTGTAGTCCTGCGGGTCCAGCAGGGCGATGACTTCGCCCTTCTTGACCACCTGGCCGGGGCGGGCCAGTATTTTCAAGACGCGTGCAGGCACTTCCGCCGCGACGGTAGGGTCCATGATGCCTTCCAGCGTGCCGATGGATTGTTCGCGGATCTCCAGCCGGGCAGTTTCCACAGCGGTGACGCTGACCAACGGCAGAGAGGCCGGTTTTGCCGCCTCTTCATGCTTGCTGCAAGCGCTGTTCAATACGGATAACAGGGCCAGCAATGCAAAGACCCCTGAACGATAGACTGACATTTATTCTAGTTTTCCTGATTGAATGCTAAGCATATGCTGGTTGCTCTATCCAGCCAGGGCGCTGTTCAAACTGATGCAGCTCTGTTGCTTTCTGTGCTTAAAATTCAGCAGTTTATACCGGTTTGGCCCGTTGTTGCCAGATTCGGGAAGAGGTTTGCCACGGATTCCCAGTCGAAATGAGGGCCGGGGTCGGTCTTGCGGCCGGGGGCGATATCGGAGTGCCCGACGATATCTCGAATGGGATAATGAGAGGTTAATAGCCTGAGCAAGGCGTGCAGCGTCGCATATTGTGCCGCTGTGAAAGCCTCGTCATCACTGCCTTCCAATTCGATGCCGATGGAAAAGTCATTGCAGCGTTCCCGGCCCTGCCAGCTTGATTCTCCTGCGTGCCAGGCCCTTGCTTCGCAAGGTACAAACTGTTGCAGCCTGCCGTCGCGTCCGATGACGAAGTGGGCTGACACCTTCAGCTGGTGTATGCCGGCGTAATAGGGGTGCTCATCGGGGTCGAGCCGGTTGGTAAATAATTGCGCAATGCCTGGGCCGCCATATTCCCCAGGCGGCAGGCTGATATTGTGGATGACGACCAGGCAGATGTCGGCATCGGCGGGACGCGCATCGAAATTCGGCGAGGCAACGAACTCGGCTTCTGCCACCAGGCCGTGCCGGTCAATGGATAGGCTTGTTTCCATCGCGGATCAATCGCTATCCTTGCTCAGGCCGAGCTTGCTGAGGCGGTAGCGGAAGGTGCGGAAGCTGACGCCCAGCAGTTTGGCGGCAGCGGTCTTGTTGTGCTGGGTTTTTTCCAGGGCGTTGAGGATGGCCGTCTTTTCTATGTGCTCCAGGTAGTCAGGCAGCGGCAGGCCTTCATCCTCCAAGGTTGCTCCGGCAGGGGATGCGGGAGTACCGGCATCCTGGTCGAGCAACAGGTCCTCGGCCGTGATGGTGCTGCCGTCACACAAGGCCAGCGCGCGCTCCAGCACGTTCTCCAGTTCGCGCACATTGCCCGGGAAGCTGTGCCTTGCGAGCATCTGGCTGGCTTCCGGCGACAATACCGGCATGGCTCGGCCTTCCTCACGGCATTGCTTGGCAAGCAGGGCGTCGACGAGCAGCGGAATGTCTTCCTGCATCTCGCGCAACGCAGGCAGCTTGAGTTCGATCACGTTCAGGCGGTAGTAGAGATCCTGGCGGAACTCGCCGCGCTCCATGAGCACGGACAGGTTCTTATGCGTGGCGCTGATGATGCGTACATCGACGCTTTCTTCCTGGGTGCCCCCGACCATACGCACCTTTTTTTCCTGGATGGCGCGCAACAGCTTGACCTGCATGGCAAGCGGCAAGTCGGCGACTTCGTCAAGGAACAGCGTGCCGCCCTTGGCGGCATGGAACATGCCTTCCTTGTCCTGGGTCGCGCCTGTGAAAGCGCCTTTCTTATGGCCGAAAAACTCGCTTTCCATGAGGTTTTCCGGGATGGCGCCACAGTTCACGGCAATGAAAGGGCCGTCGCGGCGCGAGCCGTTCTGGTGTATCAGCCGGGCTGCCAGTTCCTTGCCGCTGCCGGACTCGCCGCTGATATAGACGGGCGCCTGACTGCGCGACAGTTTTTCTATCATGCTGCGCACCTGCTTGATAGCCGCGCTGTTGCCTATCAAGGCCAGGGTGTCGTGGGAGGCTTCCACCTGCTCTGCGGATGACAGCTTGAGCGCGGATTGCACCAAGGGGCGCAGCTGCTTGAGAGAGATGGGCTTGGTCAGGTAGTCGAAGGCCCCGGCCTTGAGCGCGGAAACGGCATTCTCCGCGCTGCCGTAGGCGGTAATCACTGCGACCGGCAGGCCGGGATAATCCTGTGCAATGTGTTTGACCAGGTCCAGCCCGCTGCCATCCGGCAGGCGCATATCGGTGAGGCAGAGGCCGTATTGCCCCTGTTCCAGCAGGTGCCGGGCCTCGGCAAGTGTGCTGGCGCTATCCGCCCGGATATCCATGCGCTCCAGGGTCAATACCAGGAGTTCGCGGATATCGGTTTCGTCATCGACGACTAGGCAGGCGGGAAACGCGCTCATGCAGGTTCAGTTTTCTCAATGTGGATAACAAACGAACAGCCTTGCTCAGCGGCGGCATGTTCAATGGTGGCGCCATTAGCTTCGCATAGTTCGCGGGCGATATAAAGCCCGAGGCCGGTGCCCGTGCTCTCTGTGGTAAAAAACGGCTCGAACAGGTGTGCCTGGGCGCTTTCGGGAATCCCCTTGCCATCGTCATGCACCTCGATCAGCCATTGCTGCGCTTCGCTGCGTAATGACAGCGTCAGGCTGCCATCATGTTGCCGGCTATGGCGCCAGCCGTTGCGGCACAGGTTCCACAATATCTGGTGCAGGTGGCGATGGTCGAAGGTGATCGTGGGCTCCCAGACATCCGTGTCCAGTACGAAGCCCTGGGAAGGAATTTTCTCCACCTGGTAGAACTGGTCGTGGAATTCGCGCAGGAAATCGGTCAGCCGGATTTCCTGCTGCTTGGTGCGGTCGCGGCGGTTCAGTTCCAGCACGTCCTTGATCATCTGCTCCATGCGCTGCACATTGTCGCTGATGATTTGCAGCATGCGCTGGCTGGCGGGATCGTGGGATTCGTCTTCCTGCAATAATTGCGTCGCATGGCTGATGGCGCTCAAGGGGTTGCGGATCTCGTGGGCGATGTTGGCGGTGAGGCGGCCTAGGGCGGCGAGCTTGAGTTGCTGCGCCTGGGTCTGCAATTGGCTCCAGTCTTGTATGAAGATGACGGTGCCCTGCGCATAACTTTCCCCCACTGGCATGAGCTTGAGGCGCAGGTCGCGCTTGCTCAGGCTGAGTTTGATCAGGCCTTGCTGCCTGCCGTGATCCTGCTGGTGCCAGCGCTGCAATAAGGTTGTCAGCTCGGGAGCGTACTCTGCCAGTGGCTGGTTGTTGCGCGCATTGGCCTGGATTCCCACCAGGAAATCGGCTTGCCGGTTGCGGTGACGCAGCGTGAGGGCTTGGTCCACCACAATGACGCCATCATCCATTTCCTGCGTGACCAGCTGGTTGACCTGGGCCAGATTTTCCAGATCGATCCCGCGCTGTGACGCCAGCTGCGCGTGCAGGTTGGCCCGCTTGCTGAAGCTATGCGCGAGCCAGGCAGTCGCAAAGCAGCTAACGCTCAGCATGGCGGCATGCGAATAGTCGCCGAAATCCTCGTTCCAGATCAGCATCTGGTAGGACTGCTCGAGCAGCAGGCCTATGCTGGCAATCGCGGCATAGAATAGCGCGAGCCGCCCTTGGCTGATCAGGCTGGCGGCGGCAATGGTAATGATGAGCAGCAGTCCCAGCCCGCTTTTGATGCCGCCGCTGGCATACATGAGCAGGATGATGAAACCGATATCCATCAGCGTTAGCAGCGAAAGCTGGACGCTGAAATTGGGTTTGCGCAGGACGTTCAGGCATAGCGCCAGGCAGCCGAAGCCCAGGTATGCCAGGGAGAAACTGAGGTAGGCGGTCGGATTGTAGTTAAGCCAGATGCGTGCGTCCTGCAGCAGGAAATACGAGGCAAGGAAGACGATGCCAAGCAGGATGCGGTAAACCCCGAACAGGGCGAGCGGCTGCCAGAAGTCCGTGGCATGGATGCCGCCAGCTTTGGCAGCTTGCCTGGTCATGGCTGATGTTGTTGGCGATGCGCGTCAGAGCAGTAGTGCAGTTCTCCGCTCTTGACGCTTTCACTCCTCGGCAGGTGCACCTGGCAGTGGGCGCATTGCACCATGTCTTCCGGGCTGTTGCGCGAAGGCGGCGGCTGGTCCACGCTGTTGCGGTAGTGCTTGAGAATGGCGTAGATCAGCCAGAATATAACGGCGAGAAGCAGCAGTTTCAGCATGGTGCCCGGTAGGTGGGTGAAGGATGGAGTGATTGTAGCGAAAAGCAGCCCGGGTAACAAAATCAAACCTGTTATACTCAATGCAGATGGCTTATCTGGCCCGCGTGCCGCGGCACTAAATGCAATAAAAAGCATCCAAGCACTTCAATGGCGAGCACACAGGAACTTTCAAATTTTCTAGCACAAATTGAGCGTCGGGCTTTCAAGCAGACGGCATATGCCGTGCGTGACGATCATGCCGCGATGGACATCGTGCAGGATGCCATGCTCAAGCTGGCGGAAAAGTATGCAAGCCGGCCAGTAGAGGAATATCCCATGCTGTTCCAGCGCATCCTGCAGAACACCATGAAGGATTACTGGCGCCGGCAGAAAGTGCGGGGCATCTGGACGACATTGCTTTCTTCGCTTGGCGTCAGCCAGCATGACGACGAAGAGCATGACCCGCTGGAAACCATGGCCTCCGATCATGATCACGACAACCCGGAGCTGCAGTACGAGCAGCAGGAAACGATCGCGATCATCGAAGCCGCAATAAAAAATCTGCCAACGCGTCAACGAGAAGCATTTATCATGCGTTACTGGGAAGATATGGATGTTGCTGAAACGGCGGCAGCCATGGGATGCTCGGAAGGGAGCGTCAAGACACATTGTTCCCGGGCGGTCCATGCATTGGCCGCCACGCTTGAAAAATACGGTTTTGCTAAGGAAGTGCTCGACAGGGCTGGGGGCGAGCGATGAATCACGAACAACAGTTTGCAAAAGAGATCGTCCGTCGACTGGACGAAACCACGGAAAATCTCGCGCCAGAGGTGGTGGACCGCCTCGTGGAAGCGCGACGACAGGCGCTCTTGCGCATGGCGGCGACCCATAGCCAGCAGCCGCAGGGCGGCGGGCTCATGGCGCTGGTCGGCAGCTACTTCCTCCAGCATCAACGCAGCTTGTCTTTGGCGGCCCTGATCGCGGCCGTGTTGTTTACATTCGTTGTCACCCAGCAATTGACAGGGCACGGCCATGGCGAACATGGCGACGCCTTCCTGCTGGCTTCTGAACTTCCCCCCGAGGCATATCTTGATCCAGGCTTTTATTCATGGTTAAAACAGCAATAGCAGCCGGCCTGTTATTGCTTGCGATGACAGCAGTCGCTGAAACGGAATCACAGGAGCCCAGCTGGGCGCAACTGACCGAAAGCCAGCGCCAGGTATTGGCGCCCCTGGCGCAGGAGTGGGATATCCTCAGGCCGTGGCAGCGCGAAAGAATGCTGGATATTGCGCGCGACTACCCCAAGATGACGCCCGAGCAACAGCAGCGAGTGCAAAGGCGCTTGACGCACTGGAGCCGCATGACGCCCTACGAGCGGGAGAATGCGCGCAAGAAATACCAGGCATACCAGAACCTGTCGCCTGAGAAAAAGGCGGCATTGCGCAAGAAGTGGGAAGAGTACCAGCGCTTGCCCGAGGCCAAGCGCGAGGCATTGCGGCGCGAGAACCCCGACATCGATACCGGCCTGGAAGACCTGGACTGATCAGCGGCCTTTCCTGGCCACCCTGCGTTTGCAGGGCTTAAACTACCTGCGCTCCACCCAGTACAGCATGAAGATGCCTGCCGCCATGAACAGCAATGTGGGCATCACGGCGCTGAACAGGGGGGACCAGTCGTTGAGCAAACCCAAGTGCACGAACACGCGGTTCAATACCTGGTAGACAATGCCCAGCATGATGCCGGCAAAGATCTTGGTGCTGGCGGAGCTTGAGCGCTGTTGCAGGAAGCCGAAAGGCAGCGCGAGAATCACCATGACCAGGCAGGCCAGCGGATAGATCATCTTGGACCAGAGCGCGATCTGGTGGCGCGAGGTCTTCTGTTTGTTGCTTGCCAGGTGATTGATATAGAAGTACAGATTCCAGGCCGACATTTTTTCCGGCACGACCAGCAGCACGTTCAGCAGCTCCGGGCGGATCAGGGATTGCCAGGTGGCTTCCTGGAACACGTTGGTGCGGATTTTCTGTTCTTCAAAATGGGTTTGCGTCACCTGGTGCAGGTTCCAGCTCTTGCCGTCAAAACTGCCGTCCTGCGCATTGCTGATGGTGCGCAGGCGGAATTCGTTGTCGAACTCGTAAATGTGGATGTTCATCAATGAGGCGTCCGGCATGACGTTCTGCACATTGACGAAACTGTTGCCATCCTTGACCCATAGGCCCGAGCGGAAATCCTGCGCTACCACGGAATCCGTGGCTTGGATGCGGATGCGTTGCGCGGCCTTTTCGCTCAATGGCGCAATCAGTTCGCCCACCAGGAAGGTAATCACGGCAAACACCAATCCCACGCGCAGCAGCGAGAATGCGATCTTGCGTATGGAAATGCCGCTCACGCGCAGGATGATGAGCTCCGAGTAGCGCGAGAACTGGCCCAGCGCGTACATGGTGCCGACCAGCACCGCAACCGGCACCACCTCGTAGACATGTCCAGGCGCGCTGAGCAATACATATAGCATTACCTTGCTGATGCCGTAACTGCCCTTGCCCAGGCTTTCCAATTCCTGGATCAGGTCGAAGAAGGAAAACATCGCCAGCAACGCCAGCATGATGAGCATGATGCTGGAAATGATTTCCTGGGACAGGTAGCGGTTGAGTAATTTCATCGCAGGCTATTTACGCCACAAGCGCGGCAGGAAGGGTAACTGGAACAAACGACGGTAGAACATCCAGAATGCCAGCAGCAGGAAGACCGCATGCACTGGCCACAAGCCGACCAACGGGGAAATCTTGCCTTGCGCAAGCCAAGCCTGCATGATGCTGAGCAGGTTGTTGTATACGATATAGATCAGCAGCGCCATCATCAGGTTGGCGGAGCGGCCGGACCGGGGATCGACGAAGCTCAGCGGGATCGCGAGCAGGATCAGCACAAATGCCGAGATCGGGATGGCAAGGCGCCACTGCAGCTCTGCATTGCTATCCGGGCTGTGTTCGTTGAAGAGTTCGAGGGTGTCCCTGGATTGTGTGTTGGGCGGTTGCTGCTGCACTTCTGCAGGCTCGATGCGGATGGCATAGCGCTCGAACTCGGTGATCGAGTATTCCGCGGTATTGGGCGTGCCTTCATAGCGGCGGCCATTCTGCATGACCAGGAAGTTGTCATCGTTCTCGGCCGTTTCACGGTGGCCGCGCGCGGCCACGATGATGCCGAGCTTCTGGTGCTGCATGGATTGCACGAAGATGTTCTTGACGATATTGCCCAGCTCATCGAAGCTTTCCACGAAGAACACTCGGTCAGCCTGGCGGGATTCCTTGAAAACGCCAGGGCTGATGGATGAAAGCTCGTCGCGGCTTTTCAGCTGGTCGCGGAATTCAGTGCCCTTGTTGGTGGCCCAGGGCGTGACGAACAGGCTGAGGAAGGCGATGACGATGATGATCGGCAAGCCGAACGTCAGCACTGGGCGTATCCAGCTGGAGAGCCCTTGGCCGGCACTGAACCAGACCACCATCTCACTGTCGCGGTGCCAGCGCGAAAGCGTCAGCAATACGGCGAGGAACAATGTGAGCGAGAGCATCATGGGCAAAAACTTCAGCATGCTGAATCCCAGCAGCGTGTTGATGGCGTCGCTGGCAAGGCTGCCCTTGGCGGCAATGCCGATGTAGTATGCTACGCGCTGGGCGATGACAATGCCGAACAGCACCAGGAAGCCGCCGATGGCAGTGGTGACTAGCTCTTGCAGTAGTGAGCGTTTGAAGAGCATGTTAGAAAAGCAGGTAGTTCAAATTCCGCAATTGAGGTTGATTTACCGCGAAAACGCGGGATAATTCAGAAGGCTTTAATCTTAAGGATCAAGGAATGGAATTTAGCATAAAAAGTGGGACTCCGGAAAAACAGCGTAAAGATTGCGTTGTGGTCGGCGTGTTTGAAGCGCGTAAGTTTTCCGACGCGGCCGCGGTGCTCGACCGCGCATCCGATGGCTATCTCGGCAATATCCTGCGCACGGGCGACATCGATGGCAAGCCCGGATCCACCCTGCTTTTGCATTCCGTTCCTGGCGTTGCTGCCGGGCGAGTGTTGCTGGTTGGCCTGGGCAAGGACCGCGAGCTCAACGAGCGCAGCTACCGCCAGGCCCTGCGCGCCTCCGTCAAGGCACTAGGCAGTCTGGATGCCGCGGATGCGGCAACATTCCTGGCCGAAGTGCCCGTGAAGAAACGTGATGTCGCCTGGCGCGTCGCCCAAGTGGTGGAGGTGGCTGCAGACAGTACTTACCGTTTCGACCGTTTCAAGACCAAAACAGCCAATGGCAAGAAAGGCATAGCCAAGCTGCAAGTGCACGTTGCCCAGCGCAACGATGTGGCGGCGGGCGAAGCAGGCCTCAAGCAGGGCAAGGCGCTCGCTGCAGGCGTGAGCTTCGCCAAGGATCTCGGCAATCTGGCGCCGAACTATTGCACCCCGACTTACCTGGCCGAGCAGGCCAAGGCATTGAGCAAGAGCCATGGATTGCAAGTAGAAGTGCTGGAGAAGGCGGATATTGAAAAACTGGGCATGGGGTCGTTCCTGGGCGTGACCCAGGGCAGCGTGCAGCCGCCCAAGCTGATCGTGCTGCAGCACAAGAAAGGCAAGAAGAGCCAGAAGCCGGTAGTGCTGGTGGGCAAGGGCATCACCTTCGATACGGGCGGCATCTCGCTCAAGCCCGGTGCCGACATGGACGAGATGAAGTACGACATGTGCGGCGCGGCCAGCGTGCTGGGCACATTCAAGGCCATTGCCGAGCTGGATTTGCCGCTGAACGTGGTGGGCATCATCCCGACGTGCGAAAATATGCCGGACGGCAATGCGACCCGGCCGGGCGACGTGCTGACTAGCATGTCCGGCCAGACCATAGAGGTATTGAATACGGATGCAGAAGGCCGCCTGATCCTCTGCGATGCGCTGACTTATGCGGAACGTTTCGAGCCGCAGGCCGTCGTGGATGTGGCGACCCTGACAGGGGCCTGCGTGATCGCGCTTGGGCATCACGCCAGCGGCTTGTTCAGCAACAAGGACAGCCTGGCCGAAGAGCTGCTGGAAGCGGGCAATGAAGCGCAAGACCGGGCATGGCGTCTGCCGCTCTGGGATGACTACCAGCCGCAGCTCGACAGCAACTTTGCCGATATGGCAAATATCGGCGGCAGGGCAGGCGGCAGTATCACCGCGGCATGCTTCCTCTCGCGTTTTGCCAAGAAATATGACTGGGCCCACCTCGATATCGCGGGGACTGCCTGGAAGTCCGGCAAGGAAAAAGGCGCGACCGGACGCCCAGTGCCGTTGCTGACCGAGTTCCTCAAGCAGCGTGCCGGGCAGTAAAGACGCATGACCAGGGTGGATTTCTTTTTCAACGTGCCGAACAAGGCCTTCCATGTGGCCAATCTCAGCAGCCGTGCCGCGCAACGCGGGCGGCGGCTGATGGTGTTGACTTCTACCCAGCAGGCGGCGGAGCAATTGGGCACGTTTTTATGGAGCAACCCGCCGATCGGCTTCCTTCCGCACTGCCATGCAACCCATCCCCGCGCGGCCGAAACGCCGGTCATCATAGACTGGCGCCACGAGCCATTGCCGCATGACGATATCCTCATCAACCTGGATAGCCAGTATCCGCCGTTCTTCAGCAGGTTCAGGCGCTTGATCGAGATCGTGGGGCTAGAGGAGGATGACCGTGCCGCGGCGCGCGAACGTTACCGCTTCTACCGGGATCGTGGATATGAAATCAGGACATTCGATGCCAGCGGCGCAGCTTTATGATGAAAAGAGGGGCTCATGAGCGACCAACCTCAAGATGAACTGGCGTTGGTACTGCGTCGCATCAGTTCGTTGAGCAGTCCGGCTGTTCAGCCATCCGACCAGTCAGCCGGGGATGATGTCCCTGTGCTGACCGATGTTTACGAGGGGGCAGGCGCCTTCAGTGCGGTCGAGATCGAGCAGTTGCTGGCTCCGTATTATGCCGATGATGATCCCGCGCCCGCAGCGCAGGAAATACCTGAACCGTCACCATCATCGCCCCCAGAGGCGGTTGCACCCCAAGCCTCGGGCATCAAGTTCTTGCCAGCCGATGTGGATGAGGAAGCGGATCTCGCTGAAGAAGGAGAGCTGTTTACTCAGCCAGAACCGGATCACCCGCAATTGCTCCTGGCGCGCCAGGAGCTTGCCGAGGCAGTGCTTGCGGACATGCAGCCCATGATCGCCCAAGTCATTCAGGATGTCTTGGCGAGGGAAATGCAGGCATTGGTCCCCAAACTCGGCGCCGAGGTTGAGGGCGCATTGGCCGTAACCTTGCGGGAGCGTGTGATCGAGGCGCTTAAAAAGGATTAGTGTAAACGGGTCTTAACCCAGCAAGGCCTTGTATTCAGCCGCGCTCAGCAGGCCTGCAGGTTCGTTCGCCGGCTGGAATGAAAAAATCCAGGCGTCGTAGGGCTTGTCGTTGATGTCTTCCGGCGTGCTTTGCAGCGCTTCATTGATGGCGACGACCGTGCCGTTGAGGGGTGCATGCAGGTCCGAACCGGTCTTGACCGATTCCACCAGTCCGCAAGGCTGGCCTGCGGAAATGCTGCTGCCGGGCTTGGGGGCTTCGACGTAGACGATATCGCCCAGCAAGTCCTGGGCATAGTCGGTAATGCCGGCCAACCAATGACCGTCTTCATGCTGCCGTACCCACAGGTGTTCGGCGGTATATTGCAGGTTCTCGGGAATTTTCATGAAAAAAGCTCAGGAGAAATAATGTCGGCATATTTTCGCACAAAGCGTTCAAGCCGGCGTATAAGGTGATTTTTTTATCTTTCCCTATTAAGAAAGTTTATAAACTTCCGTTGCTATGTAAATGACAAATCAAACTTTTTTGGATATTATTCTTCTCGACCATTGAACGGGGTGGGCGCGACATGACACGTAAAATCACATTATTGCTGACCATGCTGGCATTGTGCATGCCGCCGGCATTGGCCTATGCAGCGGAAAAAAAACCGCAGAAGACTGCTTCAAGCAAGACCAAGGCAAGCAAGAAGGTAGTCGCCAAGAAGAAGACCAAGACGACGGTAGCCAAGAAAAATGAGGCCAGCGGCCGCATTATCAGCACGATACGCTCCAACAGCGCCGTCGCCACAGCCAGCCCCAGCGTGTTCAAGGATGACGGCACCGGCTTGAAATTGGCTTCCAGCAAGGCGATGATCGTGAATCAGGATTCTGGCGAGATATTGTTTGCCAAGGGCACGGATATTGCCGCGCCGATCGCTTCCCTGACCAAGCTGATGACGGCGATGGTGGTGCTGGACGCCCAGCTGGATATGGAAGAAAAGCTGCGTGTCACGCGAGATGACATCGACACGCTCAAGGGAACCGGTTCGCGCATGCCGATCGGCGCCTCGCTGACGCGTGCGGAAATGCTGCAGCTTGCCTTGATGGCCTCGGAAAACCGTGCGGCTTCGGCACTGGGTCGCCACTACCCGGGCGGCGTGGATGCGTTCGTCGCGGCGATGAATGCCAAGGCGTTGCAATTGGGCATGCTGCATTCGCGTTTTGCCGACCCTACCGGCTTGAACAGCGCCAATGTCTCCACTGCTGAGGACTTGGTGAAGATGGTGCGCGCAGCATACCAATATCCCGAGATTCGCCACGTATCGACCAGCACTTCCTATGCTGTACCGGTCAACGGTACGCGTGCGCCATTGCAGTATGTGAACAGCAATGTGCTGGTGCGCAACAGCGACTGGGTGATTGGCCTGTCCAAGACCGGCTACATCAACGAAGCAGGGCGCTGTCTGGTGATGCAGGCGCAGGTTGGAGGGCAGCCCTTGATTATTGTCTTGCTGGACTCGTTCAGCAAAAATGCGCGGGTGGGCGATGCGCAGAAAATCCGCAAATGGATCGAGAGCAGCAACAGCCATCGCAATGCAAGCTGAAGCATTCATTTAATAAAAAAGCGGCTTAGAGCCGCTTTTTTATTATCTCGACCAGCCTTGGGTTCGGTTGGAGATCGTCTGGGAAGCGTTCCGGGTTATTCGCTCTCGCTGGCAGCCGTCTTTTTCTTGCGCGTCGTGGTCGCCGTTTTCTTGGTGCCGGCTGCTTTTTTCGCAGGCGCCTTGCCTTTCTTGGCCGGGGCGTCCTTTGCCGCCTTGGCTGACAACAGCTCCAGTGCCTGTTCCATGGTCAGGCTTTCCGGCTCCTGGCTCTTGGGCAGGGTGGCGCGCAGTTTGCCATGCTGCACATAAGGCCCGAAGCGGCCGGAGTAGACGGCGATGTTGCCTGTGCCGTCCGGATGGGCGCCCAGCTCCTTGATAGGGGCGGGGCCGGAGTTGGCTTGCGCCAATAGTTCGACCGCGCGCGCCATGTCAATATCAAAGACGCTGTCGCTTTTGGGGATGGACTTGAACTTGCCGTCATGGTTGACGTAAGGTCCGAAGCGCCCGATATTGGCGACCACTTTCTTGCCGGTTTCCGGGTGCTGGCCCAGGTCGCGCGGCAGTGCAATCAGCTTTAGCGCCGTCTCCATATCTAGGCTGGCAACGGAGATTTCCTTGGGAATGCTGACGCGCTTGGGCTTCTTCTTGCTGTCTGCCTCGGGCAGGCCGATCTGCAGGTAAGGGCCGTACGGGCCGTTCAGCAGCAGGATATCCTTGCCGCTTTCCGGTTCCTGGCCGATCACGGTCGGCTCGTTGCTGTTGGTATTGGCGCTCGGATTGCGGATGTAGTCGCACTCCGGGTAGCCCGAACAGCCGATGAACTTGCCGAAGCGTCCCAAGCGGGATTGCAGAGGCTTGCCGCATTTCGGGCAGGCTTCGTCGAGCACCTCGACGCCGGGACGCTCCACGTTGCTCTTTTCATGGATCTGGTTGTTGAAGCCCTGCCAGAATTCGTTGAGCACGGGAATCCACTCGCGCTCGCCCTCGGCGATGTCGTCCAGCTCGTTTTCCAGGTTGGCGGTAAAGCCGTAGTCGACGTAGCGAGTGAAATGCTCGGTAAGGAATTTGTTCACCACGCGGCCGACATCGGTAGGGGTGAAGCGCTTCTTGTCCAGCAGGACGTATTCGCGGTCCTGCAAGGTGGAAATGATGCTGGCGTAGGTGGAGGGGCGGCCGATGCCGAACTCTTCCAAGGCCTTGACCAAGCTGGCTTCCGAATAGCGCGGCGGCGGCTCGGTGAAATGCTGGTCGCCGAATATTTTCTGTACGGCGAGCACTTCGCCGGTTTCGAGGTGAGGCAGCTTGCTTTCGCCTTCCTCCTCCTCGTCGTCCACGCCTTCCATATAGACGGCGATAAAGCCCGGGAACACCAGCGTCTGGCCGGTGGCGCGGAACAGGTTGGCTTCGCTGCCGACGGCAAGGTCGATGCTGACGGCGTCGAACTTGGCCTGGGTCATCTGGCACGCCAGGGCGCGCTTCCAGATCATTTCATACAGTTTGAACTGCTCGTCGGTGAGGAACGCGCGCAGGCTGGCCGGCGTACGCGTGATGTCGGTCGGTCGGATCGCCTCGTGGGCTTCCTGCGCGTTCTTGGCCTTGGTCTTGTACATGATCGGCGACCTGGGCAGATAGTCGCTGGCGAAATTCTGCTTGATATAGTCGCGGATCTGCATGACGGCCTCGGCGGCGAGGCTGAAGCTGTCGGTACGCATATAGGTGATCAGACCCACCGTGCCGCTGCCGACGTCGATGCCTTCATACAGCTGCTGGGCGACGCGCATGGTGCGGCTGGTGGTGAACCCGAGCTTGCGCACGGCTTCCTGCTGCAGCGTGGAGGTCGTGAACGGGGCGGCGGGGCTGCGGCTGCGCTGCTTTTTCTCTACGCGGGTGACTGTGGTCTTGCCGGCGCTGACGGCAAGCAGCTTGCCGACGATTTCCTGCTGCTGCTCCTGGCTGGTGACGGTGAATTGCTCCACCTTCTTGCTGTCGAGCTGCACTAGCTTGGCATCGAACACATGCTGGTGCTTGGCGGATTCCAGGTGGATGGTCCAGTATTCCTGGCTTGTGAACGCCTCGATCTCAAGTTCGCGCTCGACGATCAGGCGCAATGCGGGACTTTGCACGCGGCCGGCGGACAAACCGCGGCGGATTTTCTTCCACAGCAAGGGAGAAAGGTTGAAGCCGACGAGGTAATCCAAAGCCCGGCGCGCCTGCTGCGCGTTGACCAGCGGCATGGAGATATCGCGTGGTTCGTCGATCGCGTTCTGCACGGCATTCTTGGTGATTTCATGGAACACCACGCGTTTCAGCAGCTTGTCCTTGAGCAGTTTCTTGCTCTTGAGGATTTCGGCGATGTGCCAGGAAATGGCTTCGCCTTCGCGGTCCGGGTCGGTGGCGAGGTAGATGGCGTCTGCCGTCTTGACCGCCTTGGCAATTGCATCCACATGGCGCGAGTTGCGGTCGATCACTTCGTACTTCATGGCGAAGTCATGTTCGGGATCGACGGCTCCCGTCTTGGGAACCAGGTCGCGCACGTGCCCATATGAGGCCAGAACCTCAAAATCCTTGCCCAGGTATTTTTTCAGGGTCTTGGCCTTGGAAGGTGATTCAACGATCAGCAGTTTTGACATGGACGCACGATTTGTGGGATGCAGAGCGGCAGATAATAAGAGTAAATCGCTTGCCGCACAAGAAAGCACTGTAAATTTAGGCGCTTGCCGGCAATTTTTCCTGGAGGTCGTGCCGGATGTCAGGCGATATTGCGCTTGAACTCGATGCGGGAGCCTTCGCTGGAAACCAGGCTCAGGGCCGGGTTGTTTTCCTTGTCGATGTCGCCGAACAGCGGATCTTCATCGTCGGCCTTGGTCTGCGACATATGCTTGAAGTCGTAGAGGTCGGTATCGCCGAGGTGGGAGGGTTCGACATTGCAGATGGCGCGGAAGATATTGTTGACGCGGCCAGGCTGCTCGCGCTCCCAGGCATGCAGCATATCCTTGACCTTCTGCCGTTGCAGGTTTTCCTGCGAGCCGCAGAGGTCGCAAGGGATGATGGGGAAGTTCATGCCGCGCGCATAGCTGGCGATGTCCTTCTCCGCGCAATAGGCCAGCGGGCGGATGACGTGGAATTCGCCCTTGTTGGTGGCGAGCTTGGGCGGCATGGCCTTCATCTTGGCGCCGAAGAACATATTGAGGAATAGGGTTTCGACGATATCGTCGCGGTGGTGGCCCAATGCGATTTTATTGGCGCCCAGTTCCTGGGCGGTGCGGTAGATGATGCCGCGGCGCAGCCGGGAGCATAGGGAGCAGGTGGTCTTGCCCTCTGGAATCTTTTCCTTGACGATGGAGTAGGTGTCGGCCTCGACAATGCGGTGCTCGACGCCCAGTTGTTCCAGGTAGGCGGGCAGGATATGTGCGGGAAAACCAGGCTGCTTCTGGTCCAGGTTCATGGCGATCAGCTTGAAGTCGACTGGCGCGCGCTCCTGCAAGGCCAGCAGCATCATGAGCATGGTATAGGAGTCCTTGCCGCCGCTCATGCAGACGAGGATGGTATCGCCGTCCTCCACCATGTTGTAGTCGCCAATGGCCTTGCCGGTGGCGCTGATCAGGCTGTTGCGCAGCTTGAGGAAGCTGTTGGAGGCGTCGTCGGGATAGTGTTTGGTCATGATTAAGCAATACTTTAAAGATTGAGCGAGCGGCCGCCATCGACGGCGATCACGTGTCCGGTAATGAATGGAGCGTCCTGCAGCAGGAAGCGTACGGCCTTGGCGACGTCGTCGCCTTCTCCGATGCGTTTGAGCAATGTTTGCGAGATCACGCGCTGGCGGTACACCTCGTCGAACTGCGGGTTGTTCTCAGGCCATAATACCGGCCCGGGCGCGACGGCGTTGACCCTCACTTCCGGCGCCAGTTCGTGCGCAAGGGATTTGGTAAGCGTCACCAGGCCCGCCTTGGCGACGCTGTAAACGATATATCCCTTTTTCGGGCGCTCCACGTGCATGTCGGTGATGTTGATGATGCTACCGTGGGTTTTCCTGAGTTCGGGCGCGGCGGCTTGCGACAGGAACAAAGGCGCCTTGAGGTTGGGCCCGATCAAGTCTTCCCATTGGTGCTCGTTGATGCTGCCCAGCTCGCTGGGATAATAGCTGGAGGCGTTGTTGATGAGCGCGTCCAGGCGTCCGAAGTGCTGCACGGTTTCCTGCACCAGCTTGGGCAGTACGCTCAGCCTCAATAAGTCCCCCTGGATGATGGCGACGGAATTGGGGCGTTTCAGGTTGAGTTCGGATTGCAGGGTGCGCGCTTCGTCATCCGAGCTGCGATAATGGATCATCAGCCTGGCGCCTTCTGTATGTAGCAGGCGGCAGATGGCCGCGCCCACACGTTTCGCACCGCCAGTGATTAAAATGACCTTGTTTTCCAGAGAGGAATCCACCAAATGTTCCAGACCGCGTCAAAATTCAGGAATAACGTGACATTATAATCCAATACCATGAATATCTCCGCCTTGCCTATTCCCGATGCCGACGCCATTGCCCATAGCGCCCGATTGCTTGCACTGATCCGCAAGGAGGTGCTGGATGCGGGAGGCTGGATCAGCTTTGCCCGTTATATGGAGCTGGCGTTGTATGCGCCCGGCCTGGGCTATTACAGCGCGGGCGCGCAGAAGTTCGGCGAGGTCGGGGATTTCGTGACGGCGCCGGAAATGACGCCGCTGTTCGGCCAGACCCTGGCACGGCAAGTGATCGAGGTGCTGGCGCAAACTGGCGGCAGCGTTCTCGAGCTTGGCGCGGGACGTGGCAGGCTGGCGGCTGCCATGCTGGAAGAAATGCAGCGTGCGGATGCGTTGCCAGCGCAATACCTGATCATGGAGGTCAGCGCGGACTTGAGGGAGGTGCAGCGGCAATACCTGCAATTGACACTCGCGCCAGCGTTGTACGAGCGCGTGTCTTGGCTGGATGCCTTGCCTGCTGAGTTCACAGGCGTCGTGCTCGCCAACGAGGTGCTGGATGCAGTGCCTGTGCATCTCGTGCGCAGGGAGAGCGATCAGTGGCAGGAAATAGGCGTAGCCGTGGATGAGGCAGAGGCTTTGATGCTGGATTCCCGGCCCTTGATTGATGTTTCCCTGGTAAGCGGCATTGATGCGCTTGCATTGCCAGAACACTACCAGACTGAAGTCAGCCCAGCCGCCCAGGCGTTGGTGGCAAGCCTGGCACAGTGCCTGCGGGAAGGCGTATTGCTGTTCATCGATTATGGGTTTTCACGTGCGGAGTATTATCACCCGCAGCGCCATCAAGGCACGCTCATGTGCCATTACCGCCACCATGCCCATCCAGACCCGCTGTTGTACCCGGGGTTGCAGGATGTGACCGCCCATGTCGATTTTTCCGCCATGGCAGAGGCAGGCCTTGGGCAGGGCCTGCAGTTGCTGGGTTATTGCGGGCAGGCGCAGTTTCTCATCAATTGCGGGATTACCGACCTGATGCTGCGTGTGCCTGCGCATGACCTTAGGCGATACGCGCCGCTTGCAAGCCAGGCGCAAAAACTGCTGTCGCCTGCGGAAATGGGCGAGCTATTCAAGGTGATTGCGCTGGGCCGAGGCATGGGGCCGCTCTCGGGTTTTGTTCGCGGCGACCGCTCGCATACCCTATAATCGCGGTTTTTTTAGTGGTTGAGTCAAGCATGGATCAAGAGGCGGCAGGCAAGGAAGACATCAGCAAGGAGGAGTTGGCAAAGCGTCCGATCCGCAGCTTTGTGTTGCGCCAGGGCCGGTTGACCCATGGCCAGCAGCGTGCGCTGGACGAACTCATGCCGGTGTTCGGCGTGCCCTATGCGCCTGCTATCTTGGATATGGACGCGCTATTCGGTCGTGGTGACAGCCTTAAAATCCTGGAAATCGGGTTCGGCATGGGGGATAGCACGGCCAAGATTGCGCAGAACCAGCCGGAACGGGATTTTCTCGGGGTCGAGGTGCACACCCCGGGGGTCGGCAGCCTGCTCAAGCAGATCGGCGAGCTGGAGCTCAAGAACCTGCGCATCGTGCAGCACGATGCGGTGGAAGTGTTGAAGCACATGATTGCAGACGCCAGCCTGGACGGCGTGCATATCTTCTTCCCCGACCCCTGGCACAAGAAGCGGCACCACAAGCGCCGGCTGATCCAGGCCGAATTCGTCAAGCTGCTATGCAGCAAGCTGAAAGCGGGCGCTTACTTGCATGTGGCTACCGATTGGCAGGAGTATGCGGAATGGGTGCTGGACATCCTGCAACAGGAGCCGCTGCTCGAGAATACGGCGCAAGGTTATGCGCCCAAGCCGGACTACCGTCCGTTGACCAAGTTCGAGAACCGCGGCATCAAGCTAGGCCACGGCGTCTGGGACATCATCTTCCGGCGCAAATAGCCAGCGCCCGATCACAGTCTCGGCTTCCTCCACACCTTGCTTCTTCAAGCTGGAGAACAATTGCACGCTGCAGTTGCCCCAGTTGGCCTCGAGCTCTTTCCTGACCTGCTGCAATGTCTGGTTGGCGGCCTGACGCGACAGCTTGTCCGACTTGGTGAGCAGGGCATGGATGGGCTTGCCGCTCGGGCTGTACCAGTCCAGCATTTGGCGGTCCAGCGGGGTGAGGGGATGGCGGCAGTCCATGACCAGCACCAGCCCGCCAATGCAGGGGCGTTGGCTCAGGTAGCTGGCCAGCGTGAGCTGCCAATGCTTGCGCATGGCTTCCGGCACCTTGGCGTAACCGTATCCGGGCAGATCCACCAGGAAGCGGTCGTTGCCCAGGCTGAAAAAATTGATGAGCTGGGTACGCCCGGGTTGCTTGCTCACAAAGGCAAGGCGGTTGTGGTTGGCCAATGTATTCAAGGCGCTGGATTTCCCGGCATTGGATCGTCCTGCAAATGCGACCTCCACGCCGGCAGGGGGAGGCAGTTCGCTCAGCTTGTGGGCGGAAATATAAAAAGTGGCGTTTTGAAACAAGGGCATGAAAAGGAGAGGGCCGTCGACGGAAAGGGAAAAATATTAGCACGAAGTAGGGTTTTTTATATAAAATGCGGCCCTATTCGCAGTGTTGGTATCCAGAAAGTTGAGAGTTTGCCAGCGCGCTACGTTGAGTCAGGCCGGGAATTGTAAGTAAACCGAGTTGTTTTTGCTTCGCCTGACAACCGAAAGCCTCATATAAGCGTTAAGGGTGGCATTAGCCGCCCTTAACTTTTTATATTGCCAGGCTTGCTTGCAACCAACCATAGGCATGATGGTCTCACCTCAAATTTTTTAAATGGTCTTGTTTTGAATTCCGTACAGTCCACCAGGCACAGGCTATATGAGCTGCTGAGCTCCATGCGTTTTGCAGTCAGCGTGCTGGTCGTGCTGGGCATCGCCTCCATTATCGGCACCGTGCTCAAGCAGAATGAGCCGTATACCAACTACATCGTGCAGTTCGGCCAGTTCTGGTTCGAGTTCTTCGAGTTCCTCGGGCTTTACGACGTTTACCATGCTGGCTGGTTCCTGGTCATCCTCGTCTTCCTGGTGCTTTCCACTTCGCTCTGTATTTACCGCAATTCCCCGCTCATGCTGCGGGAGCTGCGCGCATTCCGCGAGAACGCCAAAGAAACTTCCTTGCGCAGCTTCAGCCACCATCACGAATACCACACCCCTTACTCGACCGGGGAGACCGCATCCCGCCTGGCGCAGTTCCTTTCAGCACACGGCTTCCGCTATAAGACCGTGACGCAGGAGGATGGCGGCAACCTGTTCGCCGCCAAGGCAGGCAGCTATCAACGGTTGGGCTATATCCTCACGCATGCTGCGATCGTCATCATCTGCATTGGCGGCCTCATGGACGGCAACCTGGTGTTCAAGGCGCAGGAGCTGCTCGGATACAAGGTGGTGGAGACGCGCGACATTCCCGAGCGCAAGGTGCCGCCGCAAAGCCGCATGTCCCCGGCCAACATTTCCTTCCGCGCCAATATGACGCTGCCTGAAGGTGCCGGCGCCAATGCGGCCTTCCTGCGCGTGCGGGACGGATACCTTGTGCAGGACTTGCCGTTCAGCATCGTGCTGAAGGCTTTCCGTATCGAGCATTACGATACCGGGCAGCCCAAGTCTTTCGAGAGCGATGTCATGATCATCGATCCCGAACGCGAGGAGCCTGTCACGGCGACGATCAAGGTGAACCATCCCCTGATCTACAAGGGCATTGCCATCTACCAGTCCGATTTTGGCGATGGCGGCTCCAAGCTGGACTTCAAGGTATGGAACCTGCTGGGGAGCCATGCGGACAATATTCCATTCAGCGGCAACGTATTCAACAAATATGAAGTCAGCGGCGGCAATAGCCCGTTGAGTGTGGAGCTATCCGATTTCCGCCTGTTCAATATCCTGAACCTTTCGGTGGACGGCAAGGGCAAGCCGCGCAACGTGGGCCCCAACGTCACCTTCAAGGTGCGCGATGCGGAAGGGCAGGCGCGCGAATATGTGAACTACATGAACCCGCTGCTGCTGGACGGGCGGCAGTATTTCCTCTCCGGCATGCGCTCCATGCAGCAGGACAGCTATCGCTACCTGCGGATTCCGGCAGACGAAGAGGGCGGGATCGATGGCTACATGAACTTCCGGGCGGCGATGTTTGACCAATCGTTATATCCGGAGATTGTTCGTCGCGTATCCCAGCTTGCCTTGTCCAATCACGGCGACCTCAATACGGAGACGCGTACCAGGTTTGAAGACAGCGTCAGGCAACTGCTGCAGGCATTTGCCCAGGGCGGGTTCGGCAAGGTGGCCGAGATGATAGACGAGGCGGTGCCGGAGGCGCAGCGCGCCGGCGCGGCGCAGGCATACGTCAAGGTGGTGACGACGGCCGCCTTCAGCGCCTATGCGATCAGCCGCGAGCGTGCGGGGCTGCCGCCAACCGGCAATAGCGAGGAGTTGCAGGCCTTCATCGAGGACAGCCTGCATGCGATCAGCGACAGTTTCCATTACGGCGCCCCGCTATACTTGCAATTGACGGGGTTCGAGCATCGCCAGTCCAGCGGGCTGCAATTGACGCGCTCGCCGGGCAAGGTGCTGGTCTATTCGGGTTCGGTGCTGCTGGTGCTTGGGATTTTCTCCATGATTTATATCCGCGAGCGCCGTATCTGGCTGCTGGTGAAGCCGGAAAACAACCGCGTGTTGTTTGCCATGTCGGCCAACCGCAAGAACCGCGATTTCGATATCGAATTCGACAAAATGCGCGACAAGCTCGCGCGCCTGCTGGAAAACCAGCAAGTGTGACATCGGTCACGTAACCAACATGTATTGGGGTTGATGATGAAAACTGCCTATATGGAAGATGTGCCGGAGCCGTTGTTCAAGCGCCTGAGCTTGGCGGACTGGGGATATGCCCTGCTGCTGCTGCTGGGCGGGCTGTTCGCATTCCGGCAATATGCCGAATTCATGGATGCGTACGAAGTGGGCATCCTGTTCGGTTCGATAGCCTTGTTCAGTTGGCTGGGATGGCAGTGGAAGCCCATGCGTGCTTTGTTGCTGGTTGTGGCGGGCATCAGCCTGGCATCCATCCAGCTCTACGATGGCAGCCAGGCGAATGTGGAGCAGGTGTTCCTGCTCAAGTACCTGTTTTCCAGCCAGTCCGCCATCATGTGGATGAATGTGCTGTTTGTCCTGGCGATGCTGGCTTACTGGCTGGGCCTGATTGCCCGCTCTGCCTTTGCGGCCAAGGTCGGTTCGGGCCTGGTCTGGTCTGCCGTGGTCATGGGGTTTGTCGGCCTCATGGTACGCTGGTACGAATCCTACCTGATCGCCCCGGATGTCGGGCATATCCCGATCAGCAACCTGTATGAAGTCTTCATCCTGTTCTGCCTGATCACCGCGCTGGCGTATCTCTACTACGAAGGCCGCTATGCCACCCGCCAGCTGGGCGGTTTCGTGCTGGTCGTCATCAACGCCGCCGTCGGTTTCATCCTCTGGTATACCTTCGATCGCCAGGCCTATGAAATTCAGCCTTTGGTGCCTGCCCTGCAATCCTACTGGATGAAAATCCATGTGCCGGCCAACTTTATCGGCTACGGTACATTCGCCCTGGCGGCCATGGTCGGTTTGGCCTATTTGCTGGTGGACAAGGGCATTCTTGCATCCCGCCTGCCGAGCCTGGAAGTGCTGGATGACGTGATGTACAAGGCTATTTCCGTCGGGTTCGCCTTCTTCACCATTGCCACCATCCTAGGCGCCATGTGGGCGGCGGAGGCGTGGGGCGGCTACTGGTCGTGGGATCCCAAGGAGACCTGGGCGTTGATCGTCTGGCTCAACTATGCCGCCTGGCTGCACCTGCGGCTGGTCAAGGGGTTGCGCGGCCCCATCCTGGCCTGGTGGGCGTTGGTTGGGCTGCTGGTGACCACCTTTGCCTTCCTGGGAGTGAACATGTTCCTGTCCGGATTGCATTCCTACGGCGAGCTGTAGAACGCTGAATAACTAAAAAAGGCCGCGCTGCAATGCAGTCGCGGCCTTTTTATTTGGCGAGCCTGGATTGCGGCTATTTCATCTCCAGCCTGAAGCGTACCGTGCCAGGCTGGTTCTCCACCAAGGCAAGCTGGTAGCCAGCCTGTTGCGCCTGGCGTCCTGCCTGATAAAGCCCGATGCCCAGCCCGCCTTCCGAGCGGATGCGTTTGCGGAACAGGCTTGCCGCCACCTCTTCCGGCATCGGATTGCCGCTGTCGGTGACTTCGACAAAGATTTGACTGCCGATTACCAGGGCGGCCGAGATGCTGATGTCAGGTTCGTGCCGGGCTTTGGCCAATGCATTCTGCAGGAGATTGTCCACCACGCTGTCCCATACCTCGCTGTCTATCCTGGGGTCGGCTTCCGTCGTGATGGTTTCTCTGAAGCTGATGCGGGTGCCTGTATAGCGTTGTTGCAGGTTGTCCCACCACTCCAGCAATGGCAGCATGCGCGTGTTCTCGTTACGCGGGGCGCCTAGCTTGT
Organism: Methylobacillus draconifructus; assembly: GCF_045984355.1. NCBI lineage: Bacteria > Pseudomonadati > Pseudomonadota > Betaproteobacteria > Nitrosomonadales > Methylophilaceae > Methylobacillus > Methylobacillus draconifructus. Next base: position 199,952 of record NZ_JBJQII010000004.1, read on the forward strand.
CCAGCGTCAACGCCAAGCGCTGGTTGAGCAGCGGCAACTGCTTGCGGATCAGCGCGACCAGCCGTTCATTGTCGGCCTCGGTCGCCTGTTCGGCCGCGCTGCAAAGCGCGCTCATGGATTGCACGATGTTCTTCATGTCGTGGGTGAGGCGGGCGCCGGTTTCGTAGATCGCCTGCATGTAGGTATTCTGCAGCAAGGCTTCCTCGCGGCGCTTGGCTTCGTGGAACTCGCCCAGGATCTGCGTCAGCAGCTTGAGGTGAATCGTGAGCGCGGGCGTGAGTGGCCAGCGGCTGTACAGGGTCAGGCGGAAATCATGGAACTCGAGGTCGGCATAGTAGGGCGCCTGGGTGCCAAACTCGTCCTGGTCGTCTTCTGTCTCCCATTTGCCGCCCGCCACCCACGGCAGGGTTTCAACTTCGCTCATCGCTGCATGCATGAATTCCTTGGCGCTAGTTTCGCGCTCGGCAAGCTCGGCGATATTTTTTATCCAGCGTTCAAACGGCAAGCCCACGCTCAGGAGATAGCGCGACAGCAACTGCCCAATGCCGCTGAAGCCGGCCCGAGGGTTCCATAGCCAGCTTGCCAGCAACAACGCCGCTGCCAGGCCGAATACCACCCATACCACCACCTCGGCATAATCGGCCTCGGTAGTGCGCGAAATCGTGAAAATGCTGAGAATCAGCGTGACCGAGAGCAGGAATAGCAGCAGGGTGTAAAAGAAATCGAGGATAGGCGCATGCTGGTGGGTTTCCTGCTTCACGCGCAGGAACAGGATGACCAGCGGCAGGACGGGCAGCAGGTAGAGCATGAGGAACTCTGTGACCAGCAGTGCCGTATCGGCATCCAGCAGGTGCGGAATTACCCATAGCAGCAGGACGGAAAGCAGGTAGGTGGCAGCAAACAGGTAGCTTTGGCGCGAGGCGCGCGCCGTTGCGGAAAAGATGCGCCCGCCCAGCAACCCGAACAGCGCGGAGAGCCAGATAGCCAACAGCCACCAGCTGACGAATACGGTAAACAGAATGCCGCCCGCGGCGAACAGCAGAATGGCTTGCAGGGAAAGTTTTTCCTTGGTTTGCCAGATCGGCTGCCAGATCAGGAACAAACCGTAATGGCAAAGCAGCAGACCTTTCTGTAGCGGGTCCTCGAAACCCCATAGCAATACTCCATGGAAGCTCAACAACATCAGCCCCAGCATCCATTGTTGCAGGGTCGATGCGCTTGGCCGATAGGAATTATTGCGGCTGCTTAAAGTGGCCATGAAATGGGGTGGTCTCTGGTAGCGTGTGTCGTAATCTTGTCACTATAGACGAAATCTCAACACTTTGACGATATTTTGGCAAGCATGGAATTTGGCCAAATCTGGTTAAAACCCGCGTCGGTATTGGGTTTTTCTTTAATTTTAGTCGTTTGCTAATTGGCATGAGAGTTGCATATCTCATACCAACTGATTATTGAGGCTGCCGTGGCGGCAACCTCGCGCAAGGATAGCATATGAAAAAAACATCCGGCTTCACGCTGATCGAGCTGGCGATAGTCCTGGTGATTATCGGCTTGCTCCTGGGCGGCGTGCTCAAGGGGCAGGAGTTGATTAATAGTGCCAAGGCAAAGAATATTGCTAATGACTTCAAAAATACGCAGATATTGCTTTATGGGTATCAAGATAAGTTCAGGGCATTGCCAGGTGACGATACCGCTGCCGCCGCGCACGTGTCAGGGGCTACAGCAGCAACTACCCCTGCAGGTACTCTTGGGAATGCTCAGATTAATGGGGACTGGAATTCTACAACTATCACTGATGAGTCTTATTTGTTTTGGCAGCATGTGAGATTGGCGGGGCTGGCTACCGGATCAACAGTTATAGGTGCTCCTGAATATATTCCTAGAAATGCAGACGGTGGTCAGATAGGCATTCAGAGTCGAGCAGGTTTCACTACGATAGTTGATGCAAACCCTATGGTGGGGACGTTTGTTGTGTGTTCTGAAGGAATTACAGGACGTTTGGCAAAACAGATTGATGTGCAAATGGATGATGGAGTGACTAATAGTGGTTCTGTACGAGTTGTCTCGGTACCAGGCCCCTCGCTTGCTAATGCCCAAGTTTTGGATGGGAATACTTTTATAGTGTGCATGTCTTTCTGACAGATGTTTGGAAAAGTAAAAGCCCGCATTTGCGGGCTTTTACTTTTCCAGCGTTATGAAGTAAAGCGCTTTTGCATTAAAATAGTCGGCTAATCAGAAAAGTAGCGATCATGAGCGACAACATCGTCGAAATTGACAATCTATCCTTTGGCTACAAGGCGCGCTTGCTGCACAAGGGCATCAACATGAAGTTCCCGCGCGGCAAGGTGGTGGCCATCATGGGCGGCAGCGGTAGCGGCAAGACCACGTTGTTGCGCCTGATCGGCGGGCAGTTGAAGCCGTCGGGCGGCGAGGTGCGCGTGGCGGGCGAGGTGGTGCACAAGCAGGACCGCAAAGGCTTGCAGAAGCTGCGCCGCAAGATGGGCATGCTGTTCCAGCAAGGCGCCTTGTTCACCGATCTTTCCGTTTACGAAAACGTGGCATTCCCGATCCGCGAGCATACAGATCTGCCGGAATCCATGATCCGCGACTTGGTGATGATGAAGCTCAACGCCGTAGGCTTGCGCGGTGCGCGCGATCTCAAGGCGACCGAGCTTTCCGGCGGCATGGCGCGTCGCGTGGCATTGGCGCGCGCGGTGGCGCTCGATCCTGCCATCATCATGTACGACGAGCCGTTTGCCGGGCTGGACCCGATCTCGATGGCGGTGATCTGCAACCTGATCCGCAGGCTCAATGATGCGCTGGGTGCGACTTCCATCATCGTGACGCATGACGTGCAGGAAGTATTCGCCTTTGCCGACTACGTCTATTTCGTGGCGGATGGCGTCGTCGCTGCCGAAGGCGCGCCGGAGGATCTGCGCAAGTCCGAGCTGCCATTTGTCCATCAGTTTGTGCATGGTGAGGTGGATGGTCCGGTGCCGTTCCACTATAGAGCGCCTGACTATAGACAGGATATCTTGAGGAGCGCGAATGTTTAGTGCTATGGCGAATGTGCTGCGCGGAATCGGCCATCGCGTGATTGATAACTTGTGGCGGTTCGGCGCCAGCGTCCGTTTTTTCTTTTACGTGTTGATCTACTCGGGTGAGAGCTTCCGCAGGCTACACCTGACCATACGCGAGATTTATTTCACTGGCGTGTTGTCATTGATCATCATCCTGGTGTCGGCGTTCTTCGTCGGCATGGTGCTGGCCTTGCAGGGTTACAACACTTTGCAGCGCTACGGCTCTTCCGAGGCGATCGGCGTGCTTGTGGCCTTGTCGCTGGTGCGCGAGCTGGGGCCGGTGGTAACCGCCCTGCTGTTTGCTGGGCGCGCCGGTACCGCCATCACGGCGGAAATCGGCCTGATGAGGGCGACCGAGCAGTTGTCCGCGATGGAGATGATGGCTGTAAGCCCTATCGCCCGCGTGGTGGCGCCAAGATTCTGGGCGGGCGTGTTCTCCATGCCGTTGCTGGCAGCCTTGTTCTCCATGGTCGGGGTGCTGGGCGGCTACCTGGTGGCGGTGCCCTTGATCGGCGTGGATGCGGGCGCGTTCTGGTCGCAGATGCAGGCCAGCGTGGATTTCCGGGAGGATATTGTGAATGGGGTGATCAAGAGCGTGGTGTTCGGCATTGCCTGCACCATGATCGCCTTGTTTGAAGGGTTTGATGCGCCGCCGACTGCCGAAGGCGTGAGCCGCGCGACGACGCGCACGGTGGTGAATTCCTCACTGGCGGTGCTGGGTCTCGATTTTGTAATGACTTCGTTCATGATTGTTGCGTAAGCGCAACACACTGGAGAAAAGATGGAACGTACAACAATTGATCTTTGGGTCGGTGTTTTTGTCGCTGCAGGGGCTGCGGCGCTGTTTGGTTTGGCATTGAAGGTCGGCAATTTCAACAGCGCCACCCTTGGCGAAACCTATAGCGTGACGGGAGCTTTTGAGAATATCGGCAGTCTCAAGCCACGTGCCCCCGTGAAAAGCGCCGGCGTGGTCGTGGGGCGGGTGGACAGCATCAAGTTCGACCCTGAAACCTATGAGGCGCAGGTGACAGTCAAGGTGGACAAACGGTATCCTTTCCCCAAGGATACGTTTGCCAATATCTACACTGCCGGCCTGTTGGGCGAGCAATATATTGGCCTTGAAGCCGGCGGCGACGACAAGATGCTGCAGGACGGCGACAAGTTTGTTAAGACGCAGGATGCCGTGGTGCTGGAAAAGATGATCAGCCAGTTCCTTTACAGCAAGGCGTCCGAGTCAGACGACGATAAGTCTAACGATAGTAAAGAGGCGGAATAAGCATGCAAACAATGATGAAGTGGATGGCCGCGATGGCGTTTGTCGGCTGTGCAAACCTGGCCATGGCGGAAGTCGCGCCTGACGCGCTGGTGAAGAAGACTGCCGAGGATGTGCTGGCGGTCGTGAAGCAGGACAAGGATATCCAGGCCGGCAACCAGAGCAAGATTTTTGCCTTGGCAGAAGAGAAAATCCTGCCCAACTTCAATTTCGACCGCGTGTCGCGCCTGGTGCTGGGCAAGGCCTGGACCAAGGCCTCTCCCGAACAGAAAAAGGCTTTCCAGGACGAGTTCCGCAGCCTGTTGTTGCGTACCTATGCCACCGCATTGTCCAAGTACCGCAACCAGACCATCGAATACAAGCCGTTCCGCGCGCAGCCGGGCGACACCGACGTCAAGGTGAAGACGCAGATCCTGCAACCGGGCGGCCAGCCGGTCGCTGTCGATTACAGCCTGGAAAAGAATGGCGAGGACTGGAAGGTATACGACATCACCATAGAAGGCGTGAGCCTGGTGACCAACTATCGCGGCCAGTTCAGCAACGAGATCCGCCAAGGCGGCTTGGACAGCCTGATCAAGAAGCTGGCTGCCAAGAACCAGGAATCCAACAAGTAAGCAAAGAGTAGAACTTGGCACAGATTCAACAACAAGGAAACCGCTGGCTGGTCAGCGGCGACATGACCGTCAATCAGGTCGATGTGCTGCTGGCTGAAAGCAAGGCCTTGCAGATGCCTGGCACATTGGAGATCGATCTCTCCCAGGTGGCGGAGGTCGATACTGTGGCGCTCAGCCTGATTTTCGAGTGGTTGCGCCATGCCGCTGCAAGCAAGTCTGCTGTCAGCCTGGCGAACTTGCCGGCTAACCTGGCCAGCCTGGCCACGCTGTACGGCGTGCTTGAGCTGATTCCGCAATCCAGCCCCAGCCATTGAGCATTGGGGCCTAGGCCCCAGTTTTCATCGATGATTCCCGCGATCAATATCCAGCAGGTGCACAAGCGTTTTGGCGATTTACACGCGCTGAAAGGTATAGACTTGTCCATTGAGCAGGGCGAGTTTTTTGCCTTGCTCGGGCCGAACGGCGCGGGTAAGTCTACGCTGATCAACCTGCTGGCAGGGTTGTCGCGGCCCAGCAGCGGCAGCCTGCAGGTGATGGGTTTCGACGTCAATGTTCAATATGCCGAGGCGCGTCGCGCCTTGGGCGTGGTGCCGCAGGAGTTGGTGTTCGACCCATTCTTCAATGTGCGCGAGATGTTGCGGTTCCAGGCCGGGTATTTCGGGCGCGGGCGCAACAATGACGCCTGGGTGGATGAGATCATCGAATCCCTGGGCTTGGCGGACAAGGCGCATACCAATATGCGCCGCCTGTCGGGCGGCATGAAGCGGCGTGCGCTGATCGGCCAGGCGCTTGCGCACAAGCCGCCCGTGATCGTATTGGACGAGCCGACTGCGGGAGTCGATGTCGAATTGCGCCAGACCATGTGGGAATTCATCCGCAGGCTCAACCGCGAAGGCCATACTATTATTTTGACCACGCATTATCTGGAAGAGGCGGAAACGCTCTGTAGCCGCATTGCCATGATGAAGCAGGGCGAGATCGTGGCGTTGGACAGTACGCGCAACCTGTTGAACCGCGTGCCCGGAAAGCGCCTGCGCCTCAAGCTTTCCGCTGCCTTGCCCGCGCCGTTGAGCCCCCTGGTTCGGGAAGAGCAAGGGGATGCCTATGTCCTGGCAATTGCCGATGTGGCGCAACTGGAATCCATCCTGGCCGAATTGCGGGTTGCGGGCGTGACGGTTGAGGATATGCAGTTGATCGAAGCCGATCTCGAGGATGTGTTCGTGGAGATCGTAAGTTGATGGCGAATTTGCTCAGCCAAAATCTGCGCGGTCCGTGGACCTTGTTCAAGAAGGAGCTGCTGCGTTTCTGGCGCGTGAGTTTCCAGACGGTCGCCGCGCCGGTGATGACCGCGTTGCTATACCTGCTGATCTTCTCTCATGTGCTGGAAGGCCGCGTGCAGGTGTATCCCGGCGTGGGCTACACTGCATTCCTGATCCCGGGCCTGATCATGATGTCGCTGTTGCAGAACGCTTTTGCCAACAGCTCCTCCAGCCTGATCCAATCCAAGGTCATGGGCAACCTGATCTTCATCCTGCTGACGCCGATTTCCTATTTTGGATTCTATCTGGCGTTTCTTGCAGCCTCCGTTATTCGCGGTCTGGTGGTCGGCCTGGGGATTTACCTGGTTGCCATTCTCTTCATCGACTTACCGGTCGCGCATCCCGGCTGGATATTGACGTTTGCGTTGCTGGGCAGTGCGTTGCTGGGCACTTTCGGCATTATCGCCGGCATTTGGGCGGAGAAGTTCGACCAAATGGCAGCTTTCCAGAACTTCGTCATCATGCCGCTTTCGTTCCTGTCCGGCGTATTTTATTCGATACACTCGTTGCCCCCGTTCTGGCAGCAGGTATCGCATCTCAACCCGTTTTTCTACATGATAGACGGTTTCCGCTACGGCTTCTTCGGGGCAGGGGATATTTCGCCCTATATCAGTCTGGGCGTTGTTGCAGGATGCTTTTTTGCCCTATCATTCATTACTTTACAGATGCTGAAATCCGGCTACAAATTGCGAGGCTGAACCGTGTTAAGTGCAGAAGCGTTGAAAAACTATATTGCCCATGGACTGGCCTGCGACCACGTGCAGGTGCTGGGCGACGACGGGCAGCATTTCGAGGCCATCATCGTCAGCCCGCTGTTCGCAGGCAAGAACATGGTGCAACAGCATCAATTGGTATATCAGGCTTTGGGCGATCGCATGCGCGAGGAGATTCATGCCTTGTCCATGCGGACATTCACCCCGGAAGCCTGGGCCAAACTCAATGCCACGCTTTGATGGCGAACCGACTTAAATTAAGGACAGAACATGGATACACAAGCGTTGATCAAGAACCAGGTGACAAGCAACCCGGTGGTGCTCTACATGAAGGGCAGCCCCAAATTTCCGCAATGCGGTTTTTCCGGGCTGGCCGTGCAAATCCTGCAAGCCAGCGGCTTGAAGGATTTCGTCGCGATCGATGTGCTGGCCGACCCTGCCATCCGCGAGGGCATCAAGGTCTACGCCAATTGGCCGACCATCCCGCAGCTTTATATCAAGGGCGAGTTCATCGGCGGTGCGGACATCATGCGCGACCTCTACCAGCAAGGTGAATTGCAGAAACTGTTGCAGGAAGCCCAGGCATAACACGTGGATAAGCTAGTCATCCAGGGCGGCGTCCCTTTAAACGGTGAAATATCGGTTTCCGGCGCCAAGAATGCCGCTTTGCCCATTCTCTGTGCGAGTTTGCTGACTGCCGAGCCGTTGACGCTGGGCAATGTGCCGCAGTTGCACGATATCGCCACCATGCGCAAACTGCTCGCTCACATGGGGGTGAAGATTGCTGAACTGGGCGATCATCGCCTGAGCCTGGATGCCAGTGATATCCATACCTGCGAGGCGCCGTACGAGATGGTGAAAACCATGCGCGCTTCCATCCTCGTGCTGGGGCCGTTGCTTACAAGGTTCGGCCGTGCGCGGGTGTCGTTGCCTGGCGGCTGTGCCATCGGTTCGCGTCCGGTCGACCTGCATATCAAGGGCTTGCAGGCGATGGGGGCGGAAATCCATATCGAGCATGGCTATATCGAGGCCAAGGCCGACAAGCTCAAGGGCGCGCGCGTCTTCATGGATATTGTCACGGTAACGGGCACGGAAAACCTCATGATGGCGGCCGTCCTGGCAGATGGCGTGACGGTGTTGGAAAACGCGGCCCGTGAGCCCGAGGTTGTGGACCTGGCGGAATGCCTGACCAAGATGGGCGCCAGGATTGAAGGCGCGGGCACCGACGTGATTACGGTGACGGGTGTTGCCAGCCTGCATGCGGCCAGCCATGATGTGGTCTGCGACCGGATTGAAGCGGGCACTTACATGGTGGCGACTGCCATGACCGGGGGAGAAGTCAAGCTCAACAATGCTCGCGCCGACCTCTTGGATGCCGTGATCGACAAATTGCGTGAAAGCGGCGCCGAAGTCGGATATGCCGGCAACAGCATTACCATACGGAGCGAGGGCGTGCTCAAGCGCAAAGGCGCGCTGAAATCGGTCAGCATCCGCACAGCGCCGCATCCGGCGTTCCCCACCGACATGCAGGCCCAGTTCATGGCGCTGAATACCGTGGCGGACGCAGTGGCCACTGTGACGGAAACCATTTTCGAGAACCGTTTCATGCATGTACAGGAAATGCAGCGCCTGGGCGCTAGTATCGAGGTGGAGGGCAATACGGCCATCGTGCGCGGCCGCGAGTTTCTCGAGGGGGCGACCGTGATGGCGACCGATTTGCGCGCTTCGGCCAGCCTGGTGCTGGCAGCGTTGGTCGCGCGTGGCGAAACGGTCATCGAGCGTATTTACCATCTGGACCGCGGCTACGAGCGGCTGGAAGAAAAACTGGGACAGCTGGGCGCACGCATCCAGCGGATAAAATAAAGCCCCGGCAGTCCAATAAACAAGAAAGACAGCAATGATTACTATCGCCCTTTCCAAGGGACGTATTTTTGAAGAAACCGTGCCGCTGCTGGCAGCAGCAGGGATTGCTGCGCTGGAAGACCCGGAAGCTTCGCGCAAGCTGATCTTGCCGACCAACCGCCCCGATGTGCGCCTGATCATCGTGCGGGCGACCGATGTGCCGACTTACGTGCAGTATGGCGCGGCCGATCTCGGGATCGCAGGCAAGGATGTGCTGGACGAGCACGGCGGCGAGGGTTTGTACCAGCCGCTGGATCTGAACATTGCGCGTTGCCGCATGATGGTCGCGGTGCGAGAGGATTTCGATTATTTCGGCTCCATTCGCCGCGGCGCACGCCTCAAGGTCGTGACCAAGTACGTCAAGACCGCGCGCGAGCACTTCGCTGCCAAGGGCATGCATGTCGACCTGATCAAGCTGTATGGTTCGATGGAGCTCGGGCCGCTGGTCGGTTTGGCTGATGCCATCGTGGACTTGGTCAGCACCGGCGGCACCCTGCGTGCCAACCACCTCAAGGCGGTGGAGGAAATTACCGACATCAGTTCTCGCCTCGTCGTGAACCAGGCGTCGCTCAAGCTCAAGCGCGACCAATTGCAGCCCATCATGGATGCGTTTGCCCAGGCCGTGGCGGCCAATCAATAACCCAGGGTTGGAATCATGAATATCAGACGTTTTTCTACAAGCGATGCAAGTTTTGATCAGGACCTGAAGGCCTTGCTGGCATTCGAGACCGCGCAAGATGACACGATAGACAACGTAGTGGCGGATATCCTGCGCAATGTCAAAACGCGCGGCGATGCCGCCGTGCTGGAATATACCCAGCGCTTCGACCGGTTGGATGCGCAGTCCGCGCAATCCATGTCCCAGCTCGAAATCGGCAAGGCCGAACTGCACGCTGCCCTGGACGGCCTGCCTGCCGAACAGCGCGAAGCCTTGCAGCAGGCGGCGCAGCGCGTGCGTGACTACCACGAGAAGCAACTGATGTCCTCCTGGACCTATACCGAGGAAGACGGCACTTTGCTCGGGCAGCAGGTCACGGCGCTGGACCGCGTCGGCCTCTATGTGCCCGGCGGCAAGGCGGCCTATCCGTCGTCCGTGCTCATGAATGCGATTCCTGCCAAGGTGGCGGGAGTGCAGGAGCTCATCATGGTCGTGCCTACGCCCGGCGGTGAAAAGAACCAGCTGGTTCTTGCCGCGGCGGCAGTATGCGGCGTCGACCGCGTCTTCTGTATCGGCGGCGCCCAGGCAGTTGGCGCGCTGGCCTATGGTACGGAAACCGTGCCGCAGGTCGACAAGATCGTCGGCCCCGGCAATGCCTATGTGGCGGCAGCCAAGCGCCGCGTGTTCGGCGTGGTCGGCATCGATATGGTGGCCGGCCCGTCTGAAATCCTCGTGATCTGCGACGGCAAGACCAATCCAGACTGGGTGGCGATGGATTTGTTCTCCCAGGCCGAGCATGATGAATTGGCGCAAGCCATCCTGCTGTCGCCCGATGCGGCGTTCCTCGATGCCGTACAAGCCAGTATCGAGAAACTGGTCGAGGAAATGCCGCGCAAGGAGATCATCCGTACTTCCCTGCAGAACCGCGGCGCCTTGATCAAGGTGAATGACCTGGAGCAGGCGGCGGAGATCGCCAACTATATTGCGCCCGAACACTTGGAGCTGTCGGTGGACGATCCGCTGGCATACAGCAAGAAAATCCGCCATGCGGGCGCCATCTTCATGGGGCGCGACACCTGCGAGGCCCTTGGGGATTACTGTGCTGGCCCGAACCACGTCCTGCCGACATCCCGCACCGCACGCTTTTCATCGCCGCTCGGTGTCTACGATTTCCAGAAGCGTTCCAGCCTGATCATGGTGTCCAGCGCCGGTGCGCAGAAGCTTGGCCGTGTGGCGGCCACCCTGGCCTACGGCGAAGGCTTGCAGGCGCATGCCCGTTCCGCCGAATTCCGCTTGAAAGGCTGACCTTGAGCAAGTACTGGAGTGCCATCGTGCATGAGCTGACTCCCTATGTGCCCGGGGAGCAGCCCAAGCTGACCAACCTGGTCAAGCTCAACACCAATGAAAATCCCTACGGCCCTAGCCCCAAGGTGCTTGCCGCGCTTGAAGCAGAGGCCGCCGACAGCCTGCGCCTTTACCCTGACCCGACCTCGGACAGGGTAGTGCAGGCGGTAGCGAAATTTTACGATGTGCCAGATACGCATGTGTTTGTCGGCAACGGCTCCGATGAGGTGCTGGCGCATACGTTCCATGCGCTGCTCAAGCACGACAAGCCGATCTTGTTCCCCGACATCACCTATAGTTTCTACCCGGTGTATTGCGGGCTGTATGGTATCGAATACCAGACGGTCGCTTTGGGCGAGGAATTCGAGATCAATGTGGATGATTATTACCGCCCCAACGGCGGCATCATCTTCCCCAACCCTAACGCGCCGACCGGCCGCGGTTTGCCGCTTGCCGAGATTGAGCGGCTGCTCAAGGCCAATACCGAGTCGGTGATAGTGATCGACGAGGCCTACGTCGACTTCGGCGCCGAGTCCGCGGTGGGGCTGGTCAAGCAATATCCCAACCTGCTGGTGACGCATACCCTGTCCAAGGCGCGTTCGCTCGCAGGCCTACGCGTTGGCTATGCCATCGGCCAGCCGCATCTGGTCGAGGCCTTGGTCAGGGTCAAGGACAGCTTCAACTCCTATCCGCTGGATCGTTTTGCGATCAGCGGCGCTGCCGCTGCGATTGAGGACCGGGCGTATTTCGAGGAAACCTGCCGCAAGGTGGTCGCGACCAGGGAAGCGCTGGTCAAGGAATTGCAGGCGTTGGGTTTTGTCGTCCTGCCTTCGGCTGCCAATTTCATTTTTGCCAGGCATGGCGAACGCAGCGGCGCTGAACTGGCCGCCGGTTTGCGCGAGCGCAGCATCATCGTGCGCCATTTCAGCAAGCCGGCCCGCATCAGCGATTTCTTGCGGATTACCATCGGCACGGACGCACAGTCGCAAGTGTTGGTTCATGCATTGAAAGAGATTTTAACCCCTTAAAACTGATGCATTTGACGTGCTATGGCATTGATTTGCCGATCAATTAAGAGAATACTGCACCATTACTTCCCTTAATCATTGGAAAAAATGTATCATAGCGCGGTCAGTACATCATAATTCTGTAATTAAAGCGGAGGAAGCATCGTGGCAAAACCATTAGTTCAAATGGCATTAGATTCACTAGATTTCGATCAGACTGTAGCGCTTGCTACGACTGTTGCACCACACGTTGATATTCTTGAAATCGGCACACCCTGCATCAAGTACAACGGTATCAAACTGCTGGAAACTCTGCGCGCAAAGTTCCCTAACAACAAGATCCTGGTCGACCTGAAGACCATGGATGCTGGCTTCTACGAAGCTGAGCCATTCTACAAGGCTGGCGCCGACATCGTGACCGTACTCGGTACTGCCGACATCGGCACCATCAAGGGCGTGATCGACGTTGCCAACAAGTACGGCAAGAAGGCACAGATCGACCTGATTAACGTGGCTGACAAGGCTGCACGTACCAAGGAAGTAGCCAAGCTGGGCGCGCACATCATCGGCGTTCATACTGGCCTGGACCAACAAGCTGCCGGTCAAACTCCGTTTGCCGACCTGGGCTTGGTTTCCGGCCTGAACCTGGGCGTGGATATTTCCGTGGCTGGCGGCGTAAAGGCGACTACTGCCAAGCAAGTGGTTGATGCGGGCGCGACTATCGTTGTTGCCGGTGCGGCTATCTACGGTGCTGCTGATCCTGCCGCTGCTGCCGCTGAAATCAGCGCCGCTGCCAAGGGTACCCAAAGCAGTGGTGGCCTGTTCGGCTGGCTGAAGAAGCTGTTCAGCTAATTGAAGCTTGTTGCGGCATGCCTTCCGGCGTGCCGGCCGAGCTTGTCTGGAAACCGTTGCAAGACTGCGTGGACTGTTTTGCAACGGTTTTGATTTTATGACTCATGATTTTGAATGACTGCCATGCGTAACGCTGAAGTGAGCCGCAATACCCTGGAAACCAAGATTGCCGTTGCCATCAACCTGGATGGCACCGGGATATCCAAGCTGAACAGCGGGGTTGGTTTTTTCGATCATATGCTGGACCAGATCGCACGGCATGGCATGATGGACATCAACGTTGAGTGCCAGGGGGACCTGCATATCGACGCGCACCACACCGTTGAGGATGTGGGCATTGCCTTGGGTCAGGCTTTCAGCAAGGCGTTGGGCGATAAAAAAGGCCTACGCCGTTACGCGCATGCCTATGTGCCGCTGGACGAGGCGTTGTCACGAGTCGTGCTGGATATTTCAGGACGTCCTGGGTTGGAGTTCAACGTGGAGTTTACCCGTGCGCGCATCGGCGAGTTCGATGTCGATCTGGTACGTGAATTCTTCCAGGGGTTTGTCAACCATGCCGCCATTACGCTGCATATAGATAACCTGCGCGGCAAGAATGCCCACCACCAGGCAGAAACCATTTTCAAGGCGTTTGGCCGTGCTTTGCGCGCCGCAGTTGAACTCGACCCCCGTATGGTGGGTATAATGCCTTCAACTAAAGGCAGTTTATAGATATTTTCCGGTTTTCTACCGACCTACCATGACAGATATAGCCGTTGTTGATTATGGCATGGGCAATTTACGCTCCGTGTCCAAGGCGCTGGAGCATGTCGCCCCCAACCAGACCGTGATTGTGACCAGCGACCCGGCACAGATTGCCGCGGCCAAACGCGTCGTATTTCCCGGCCAGGGCGCCATGCCGGACTGCATGCGCGAGCTCGATGCCCGCGGCTTGCGCGCGGCTGTCATTGCCGCTGCTGCAGAAAAGCCGTTCCTGGGTATCTGCATCGGCCTGCAATTGTTGTTCGAACATAGCGAAGAAGGCGATGCCGCCGGCCTGGGCATACTGAAGGGCAGAGTCAAGCGTTTTGCAGCAGCAGACATGCACGACGAGCACGGAGCAAAGCTCAAGGTGCCGCACATGGGCTGGAACCAGGTCTACCAGAGCCTGGAGCACCCGCTATGGCATGACATTGCCGATGGCGAACGTTTCTATTACGTGCATAGTTATTATGTCTCGCCAGATGATGCTGGTCTGGACGCGGGCTATAGTGAATACCCCAAGCGTTTTACCAGTTCCATCGCTCGCGGCAACCTGTTTGCGGTGCAGTTTCACCCGGAAAAAAGCCACGACGCGGGCCTTAAGCTTCTTTCAAACTTCGTCCGATGGGACGGGGTGTTTTAATCGTTTAATTTGTCAATATCATGCTGATTATTCCTGCTATCGACCTGAAAGACGGTCATTGTGTTCGTTTGAAACAAGGCTTGATGGAAGATGCTACCGTATTTTCCGAAGACCCCGGCGCCATGGCCCGGCACTGGGTTGACCAGGGCGGCAAGCGCTTGCATCTGGTGGATTTGAATGGCGCTTTCGCAGGCAAGCCAGTCAATGAGGGCGCTATCAAGACGATTGTGAAGGCAGTGGGCAATGACATTCCCATCCAACTCGGTGGCGGTATCCGCGACCTGGATACGATAGAGCGCTACCTGGATGATGGGATCAGCTACGTGATTGTGGGGACTGCCGCGGTCAAGAGCCCGGGTTTCCTGCACGAGGCTTGTTATGCGTTCCCGGGGCAGATCATGGTGGGCCTGGATGCCAAGGATGGCAAGGTCGCTGTGGATGGTTGGTCCAAGCTGACCGGTCATGACGTGATCGACCTTGCCAAGAAATTCGAGGATTATGGCGTCGAAGCTGTGGTGTATACCGATATCGGCCGAGACGGCATGCTGACAGGCGTCAATATTGAAGCGACCGTGGCCTTGGCGCAGGCGCTGACCATTCCGGTGATTGCCAGTGGCGGCGTGACCAACCTGGATGACGTGCGCCGTCTTGCCGAGGTCGAAAGCGAAGGCGTGATTGGCGCCATTACAGGCCGTGCAATTTACGAAGGTACGTTGAATTTTACCGAAGCCCAGACGCTTGCGGACGAGCTGAGCCGGATATGAGCTTAGCCAAGCGCATTATTCCCTGCCTGGATGTCACTAACGGCCGCGTGGTCAAGGGTGTCAATTTCCTGGAGTTGCGTGATGCGGGCGATCCGGTGGAAATTGCGCGCCGGTATGATGAGCAGGGCGCCGATGAGCTGACCTTCCTTGATATTACTGCCAGTTCGGATAACCGTGGCCTCATCCTTGGCATCATCGAGCAAGTGGCCTCGCAGGTGTTTATCCCGCTGACGGTGGGCGGCGGGGTGCGCGAGGTGGAAGATGTACGCCGCCTGCTCAATGCCGGCGCTGACAAAGTCAGCATCAATACGGCGGCCGTAACCAACCCGCAGCTGGTGGCGGATGCCGCGGCTCGTTTCGGGTCGCAGTGCATCGTGGTGGCAATTGATGCCAAGCAGGTGGGTGATCACTGGGAAATCTTTACCCATGGCGGGCGCACCCCTACTGGCCTGAATGCCGTTGACTGGGCGCGTAAAATGGTCGAGCTCGGCGCCGGGGAATTGTTGGTGACCAGCATGGATCGCGACGGTACCAAGATGGGCTTCAATCTCCCGCTTAACCGTGCAATCAGCGAAGCAGTGGATGTGCCCATCATCGCGTCCGGCGGTGTTGGCAATCTGGTGCACCTGGTCGAAGGCGTCAGGGAAGGGGGCGCTGATGCGGTACTGGCCGCCAGCATCTTCCATTATGGCGAATATACGGTGCGCCAAGCCAAGGAATACATGCGCGAGCAAGGAATAGAGGTGCGCTTGTGAGCGAGTCGTGGCTAGATAAGGTAAGCTGGACGCCAGATGGCCTGGTGCCCGTGATCGCACAGGAAGCCGGTACGAACAAGGTATTGATGTTCGCTTGGATGAACCGCGAAGCGTTGCGCCTCACGGCGGAAACGGGTCAGGCGGTGTACTGGTCGCGTTCTCGCGGCCGCCTTTGGCACAAGGGCGAAGAGTCCGGCCATGTGCAGAAAGTGCACGAAATCAGGCTGGATTGCGACGAGGATGTCATCCTTATCTTGGTTGAGCAGGTAGGCGGTATTGCATGCCATACCGGCCGCCACAATTGCTTCTTCCAAAAGCTGGAGCAGGACGATTGGGTCACTGACCAGGCTGTCATCAAGAATCCCGAGGATATTTATCACCATGAGTGATGTACTGGACAGGCTTGCTGAACTGTTGGAACAGCGCAAGAGTGCGGATCCGCAGTCATCTTACGTTGCCAAGCTGTACGCCAAGGGCCCGGACGCCATTTTGAAGAAAATTGGCGAAGAGGCGGCTGAAACCATCATCGCCGCCAAGGACGGGGATGCGGAAAAGATAGTGTATGAAACCGCCGACCTCTGGTTCCATAGTTTGGTCATGCTGGCGCATGCCGGCCTGGGCCCTCAAGACGTGCTGCGGGAGCTCGCAAGGCGCGAGGGCTTGTCGGGGCTTGAGGAAAAAGCCTCCCGTCCGGTAGAGTAACGAATAAGCGTTTTTGAATTGAATGGAATATCGATGAGTGCTGATTGTATTTTCTGTAAGATAGTGGCGAATGATATTCCTTCAAGCAAGTTCTATGAGGATGAAGAGGTCATTGCGTTTCACGACATTCGTCCGATCGCCCCGGTACACTTCCTGATAGTGCCCAAGGGCCATGTGGAAAGCTTGGCCGGCTGCGATGCTTCGCACCAGGCGCTGCTGGGGAAGATATTGTTATTGGCGCCCAAGCTCGCTGCCCAGTTAGGCCTGAAAGGATTCCGCACCATGATCAATACCGGGCGTGAAGGCGGACAGGAAGTATTTCATTTACACATCCATGTATTTGGTGGTGGCGACACCTTACCAAAGATTTAAAATTAGGAGAGCTGGTGATGGGTTCATTCAGCATTTGGCATTGGTTGATCGTACTTGCAATCGTGGTTCTGATTTTCGGTACCAAGCGTTTGCGTAATCTTGGCAGCGATGTCGGCGGAGCCGTCAAAGGCTTCAAGGAGGCAGTCAATGAAGGCAAGTCTGGCACGGCCGAGCTTGATGACGATGTCAAGGGGCAGACTGTAGAGAACGACGTCAGGCAAAAGGAAAAGCAGTAGACTGAACGGGCCTGCCTGTGTTTGATATTGCCTTTTCTGAGCTGGTCGTCATTGGGATCGTGGCACTTGTGGTCATCGGGCCGGAAAAGCTGCCCAAGGTTGCCCGCACGGTGGGCCTGTTGTTGGGCAGGGCGCAGCGCTATGTCAATAACGTCAAGTCGGACATCAGCCGCGAATTGCGTTTCGAGGAGCTGCAGCGATTGCAGGCAGACATCCGGGATGCCGAGTCGGCTTTTAAGCAGGCTGGCACCGATATAGAGCAGGAAATGCAGAAAATAGCTTCTCCTGGTCAGGAAAGTCCAGATTCGGAACCTCGGATCTCTGGCCAGAATACGGACGACGGCTTACAAGATCGCGGCAGGCCAGATTGAATACCCCTTCAGATACCTTCGTCTCGCACCTGATCGAGCTGCGGGACCGTTTGTTGCGCATCATTATCGGCATCGTGCTGATTACGCTGGTCCTGTTTCCGTTCGCCAACGACATCTACCACTTCCTGGCCCGGCCTTTGTTGCAGAGCCTGCCTGTCGGCGGGCAGATGATTGCGACCGATGTCACGACGCCATTCTTCGTGCCCATGAAAGTGGTGTTGCTGGCGGCATTCATGCTGTCCCTGCCTCATACCCTTTACCAGATATGGGCATTCGTCGCCCCAGGGCTGTATACGCATGAAAGGCGCCTGATCGGGCCGCTTGTGTTTGCTAGCACCATGTTGTTCCTGGTTGGAATGGCGTTCGCTTATTTTCTGGTATTCCCCGTCGTATTCGGCTTCATTACGCACACCGCACCCGCAGGGGTGGCGGTCATGACGGACATCGGCAAATACCTGGATTTTGCCATTACCCTCTTTATTGCCTTCGGATTGGCATTTGAAGTGCCGGTCGCGGTTGTATTGCTGGTGAGCGCTGGTATCGTCAGTGTCGCATCCTTGCGCGAGGCCCGCTCATATGTGATTGTCGGGGCGTTTGTCATTGGCGCGATCTTCACGCCGCCCGACGTGATTTCCCAGGTGATGCTGGCCGTGCCGTTATGGGTGCTGTATGAGGCTGGCATTCTGGTGGCAAGCATGATCCAGAGAAAAGGCCAGCAGCAGCTACATTAATGCGGATGCTGGCTTGCTGGGAAAAGTAGCTGCTCCCTCATTCGCGGCTGTTGGCAAGCTGAGGGGTAGGCCGCTTGCCGATGACGATGGGCAATACCAGTTCGTTCTGGTTGCGCGCAACCTTAATCAGCACTTTCTTTTCAGGCTTCAGGTTGGAGATCACGTTCAGCATCGTGGAGCTGTCGATAACCTCCCGGCCATCGATCTCCAGCAGGATATCGCCAGGGCGCAGCCCGGCCTTGTCTGCGGGGCTTCCGCGCACTACGCCTGCTACCAGTGATCCGCGCACTTGCTTCAGGCGGAATGATTCCGCCAGTTCGGGCGTAATGTCCTGTGCTTCTATGCCGATCCAGCCGCGGGTCACGCTGCCTTGGCGGATAATCTGTTCCATGACTTGCTTGACCAAGCTCACAGGAATAGCGAAGCCTATTCCCATGGATCCGCCGCTGCGGGAATAAATCGCGCTATTGATGCCTACCAGGTTGCCTTCGGTATCGATCAGGGCGCCTCCGGAATTGCCGGGGTTGATCGGCGCATCTGTCTGGATGAAGTTTTCAAAGGTATTGATGCCAAGATGGCTGCGGCCAAGCGCGCTGATAATGCCTTGCGTCACGGTTTGGCCGACGCCGAATGGATTGCCGATTGCGAGTACGACGTCGCCCACGCTGATATTGCCAGGCTGAGCAAACGTAATGGCAGGCAGGTTGCGCACATTGATCTTGAGTACGGCAAGATCGGTTTCGGGATCGGTGCCCACGATACGGGCAGGGAAGGTCCTGCCGTCGGGCAGTGCGACCTCGATCTCGTCAGCAGCTTCAATGACGTGATGATTGGTCAGGATCAGGCCCTGGCTGTTGACAATGACGCCCGATCCCAGGCTGTTCTCGCGCTGGCTTTGCTGTTCGTCCAACTGGTCGCCGAAGAAGTGGCGGAATAAGGGGTCATCCATAAAAGGATTACCCATGGGCTGATTGGATTTTTTCGAGGTGAAGATGTTGACGACGCTGGGCATGGCCGCCTGAGCCGCCTGCCGGTAGGACCCCGGCTGTGCCTGACCGGATTCACTGTAAGTGGGCGCTTCCTTGACGGCGGCAACGGGCTTGTCGTTCACTTGAAGCAAGTGCGGGTAAAACAACTGCAACACAAAAAGAGCAGCAAGACTGATGGTGACTGTCTGTGCAAAAATAAGCCAGAGTTTGCGCATGTTGGTTTCGACGTGGTGCGAGTCTAAATGTTGGAGAGTGTAAATGAAGCTGAAAGAACTGGTTGATTATACCGGACAATTCCTTGAGGTTGAGCGCTTCAAAGATTATTGTCCGAATGGCCTGCAAGTGCAGGGGCGTGGTGAAGTCAATAAGCTGGTAACGGGCGTAACAGCCAGTCTGGCCTTGCTCGATGCGGCACAGGAAGCGGGCGCCGATGCCATATTGGTACACCATGGTTATTTCTGGCGCAATGAATCTCCAGTCGTCACAGGCGTCAAGCATGCGCGCTTGAAGTTCTTGTTGCAGCATGACATCAGCCTGCTTGCATACCACTTGCCGCTCGATGCCCACAAGGAGCTTGGCAACAACGCGCGGCTAGGCCAAATCATGGGCATAACGCTGGAAGGGTGGGCTGGCGACCAAGGATTGATCGCGTATGGCGCCCTGCCGGCTGAAGCTACATTGGGAGCATTTTCTTGTGCGCTGGCAAACCAGTTGCGCCGTACCCCGCAGGTGTTCGGCGACTTAGAAAGAAAAGTGCGCCGCGTCGCTTGGTGTAGCGGCGGTGCACAAGGCTATTTCGAGACGGCAATCAGTCTTGGCGTAGACCTTTACATCAGCGGAGAGGTGTCCGAGCAGATATTTCATCTGGCACACGAAACGGGAGTGGCCTACATCGCCGCGGGACACCATGCGACGGAACGTTATGGGATAGAGGCGCTGGGGACGCATCTGGCAGAAAAGTTTGCATTGGAGCATGAGTTTATCGATATTGAAAATCCAATATAACTTGATGATTATTAAGTTAAAAATAAACATTATCTTTCATTTTGTCCGCACTTTCTGTACAATCTTGCCCTTACTTTGACCGGTTGCGTGCATGATCCGGCTGAAAGCTTTCTTTATTCCCTGGCAGAGTTCTATCCATCCTGCTGGGCATTCTTCAAGTGAGATAATGAATTATGATGACCTTGTATTCCGGTACTACCTGTCCTTATAGCCATCGTTGCCGTATTGTGCTGTTCGAAAAGGGCATGGATTTCCAGGTGATAGATGTGGATATGGCAAACAAGCCGGAAGACTTGGCCGTGATCAATCCGCATAACACGGTGCCTGTGCTGGTTGAGCGTGACTTGGTGCTCGAGCAGGCCAATATCATCAACGAATATATCGATGAGCGCTTCCCGCATCCGCAATTGATGCCGGCCGACCCCGTGATGCGCGCCCGCGCCCGCTTATTCCTGCATAACTTCGAAGAGCAGCTGTTCAGCCATATAGACGATATCGAGTCTGGAAATGCCAAGGCTGCGGACAAGGCGCGCGCGACGATACGCGACAACCTGACCCAGATCGTTCCCTTGTTCAGCCGCCAGGAATACATCCTGGGTGACGAGTTTTCCATGCTGGATGTCGCCATCGCCCCGCTGCTCTGGCGCTTGGGCCATTACGGTATCGAGCTGCCGAAGCAAGCCGCCCCTTTACTTAA
The DNA here is from genome assembly GCF_045984355.1 of Methylobacillus draconifructus. Classification (NCBI taxonomy): domain Bacteria; kingdom Pseudomonadati; phylum Pseudomonadota; class Betaproteobacteria; order Nitrosomonadales; family Methylophilaceae; genus Methylobacillus; species Methylobacillus draconifructus. Next base: position 220,720 of record NZ_JBJQII010000004.1, read on the forward strand.
GTATGCGGAACGTATATTCTCTCGCCCGGCTTACATCGAAGCGATGACGCCCTCCGAAAAAGCGATGCGGAAATAGGTGGTCCAATGAGCGCAATTACCTCGACCAAGCCATATATGGTGCGCGCTATTCACGAGTGGTGCACGGATAACGGCTTGACGCCGCATTTGCTGGTTGTCGTCAATGCGCAAACGATAGTGCCCATGGCCTATGTGAAGGACGGGCAGATAGTGCTGAATATTAATTACAGCGCTACAAAAAGTTTGCATATTGGAACAGATGCTGTTACATTCTCAGCCCGTTTCAACGGTGCATCGAATGAGCTGTATGTGCCGATGAGTGCGGTGCGAGGAATTTTTGCTCGCGAGAATGGACAAGGCATGTTTTTCGAAGAGGATTCTCCAGATATGGATCCCGATGAAAAAGGTGCTCAAGGCGGTGAGGCGAGTATTGGGAGTTCGCCTGATGCGCCGGTGGTAAAAAAGCCATCATTAAGGGTGGTGAAGTAGTAATAAAAGTTTCAGTTGTGCCGGATTAGCTCAGTTGGTAGAGCAGCGCACTTGTAATGCGAAGGTCGTCAGTTCGATTCCGACATCCGGCACCATTTCTTTTTGAAAATGCGTTTGACACTAAGTCAAAATATACGCATAATCCCGGGTTCTGTTTGGAGGGGTGGCCGAGTGGTTAAAGGCGACGGACTGTAAATCCGTTCTCTCAGAGTACGAAGGTTCGAATCCTTCCCCCTCCACCAGCATAGAATTTGGGGCCAGGGCATAGATTTCTGGTTAGATGTGCGGGTGTAGCTCAGTTGGTAGAGCACTTGCCTTCCAAGCAAGATGTCGCGAGTTCGAACCTCGTCGCCCGCTCCATTTAAAATTCAGAATTTAAGAAAAATGCCCATGTGGCTCAGTGGTAGAGCACTCCCTTGGTAAGGGAGAGGTCGCGGGTCCGATTCCCGCCATGGGCACCATTTGGTGCTTGGATATTAAACGCACTCATTAACTTGATAAAGTCGGTTAAAGGAAACGGAAATGGCAAAAGGTAAATTTGAGCGGACGAAGCCGCACGTAAACGTAGGAACGATTGGACACGTTGACCACGGCAAGACCACACTGACAGCTGCGATCACCACCGTATTGACCAAGAAATTTGGTGGCGAAGCCAAAGACTACTCCCAGATCGACAACGCGCCGGAAGAAAAGGCTCGCGGCATCACCATCAACACCTCCCACGTAGAATACGAAACAGAGACTCGTCACTACGCTCACGTTGACTGCCCAGGCCACGCCGACTACGTCAAGAACATGATTACCGGCGCAGCCCAAATGGACGGCGCCATCCTCGTCGTCTCCGCTGCTGACGGCCCAATGCCACAAACCCGCGAACACATCCTGCTCGCCCGTCAAGTTGGCGTACCCTACATCATCGTCTTCCTGAACAAGGCCGACATGGTCGACGACGCAGAACTGCTCGAACTCGTTGAAATGGAAGTGCGCGAACTCCTCTCCAAGTACGAATTCCCTGGAGACGACACCCCTATCGTCAAGGGCTCCGCCAAGCTCGCCCTCGAAGGCGACCAATCCGACATCGGCGAACCTGCCATCTTCCGTCTGGCAGAAGCCCTGGACAGCTACATCCCGACACCGGAACGTGCAGTTGACGGCACCTTCCTCATGCCAGTAGAAGACGTATTCTCCATCTCCGGTCGTGGTACCGTCGTGACCGGCCGTGTAGAACGTGGCATCGTCAAGGTCGGCGACGAAATCGAAATCGTCGGCCTCAAGCCAACCCTCAAGACCACCTGTACCGGTGTCGAAATGTTCCGCAAACTGCTCGACCAAGGTCAAGCGGGCGACAACGTCGGCGTACTGCTGCGTGGTACCAAGCGTGAAGAAGTCGAGCGCGGCCAAGTGCTCTCCAAGGTAGGCTCCATCAAACCGCACACCAAATTCACTGCCGAAATCTACGTACTGGGCAAGGACGAAGGCGGCCGCCATACCCCATTCTTCAACGGCTACCGTCCACAATTCTACTTCCGCACCACCGACGTGACCGGCGCAGTAGAACTGCCAGCGGGTACCGAAATGGTCATGCCGGGCGACAACGTCTCCATCACCGTCTCCCTGATCGCGCCGATCGCGATGGAAGAAGGTCTGCGCTTCGCGATTCGTGAAGGCGGCCGTACCGTCGGTGCGGGTGTTGTGGCTAAGATCGTAGAGTAATATCCCGTTAGGCCGTGCATCCTTAAACAGATGTGCGGCCATTGTGTTGGTGAAGCTTTACAGGCCAGTAGCTCAATTGGCAGAGTATCGGTCTCCAAAACCGAGGGTTGGGGGTTCGAGGCCCTCCTGGCCTGCCATTAATTAAGTGCAAAATATGACCGAAAAGATTAAGCTGGTGATATCCCTGCTGCTGGTTGCTGCTGGGGTTGCCGGCTTTTATTTGCTGGCTGATCAGGCGCTGGTAGTGCGTATTCTGGCCTTTTTGGCAGGGATTATTGTTGCACTGCTCGTGCTGAAAACGACGCCTACCGGGCAGAATGCGTTTGCATTTGCGCGCGAAGCGGTAGTTGAAACCCGCAAGGTTGTCTGGCCTACCCGCAAGGAAACGATACAAACCACCGCTGCAGTGTTCGGGCTGGTGATTGTAATGGCCATTTTCCTCTGGATAGTTGATATTGGCTTCATGTGGGCTGTGAAGCAGTTGATGGGGAGGGGCGCGTAATGAGTAATATGCGGTGGTATGCCGTACAAGCCTTCTCCGGGTTCGAGAAGTCGGTCAAGAAAGGGCTGGAAGAGCGCATTGCGCGTTCTGATATCGGTGATTTGTTTGGCGATATCTTGGTGCCCGTCGAAGAAGTCGTCGAGATGAAGAACGGCGTCAAGAGCATTACCGAGCGGAAATTGTATCCGGGCTATGTTCTGGTTCAGATGCAGATGAGCGATGAAAGCTGGCATTTGGTGAAGAGTACGCCCCGCGTGACGGCATTTATCGGCGGTACTGCGCAGAAGCCGACCCCGATCAAGGACAAGGAAGTTGAAATCATCCTGCAGCGCATGGATGAAAGCAAGAGCAATCCGACGCAGAAGCTCACATTCGATAAGGGTGAGTCTGTGCGCGTGATTGACGGTCCGTTCAAGGACTTCTCTGGCAGTGTTGAAGATATCAACTATGAAAAGAGCAAGCTGCGCGTGTCGGTGGTGATCTTCGGTCGTGCTACACCTGTGGAGCTGGATTTCAGCCAGGTGGAAAAAGAGGTTTAATAGTATTGAGCTGTGTCTTGCCCTGTGGCAAGGCGCGGCTTTTTGCACTCCGGCGTTTTGGAGTGCTTAGCGTGATGCTGGTGCATCACATATCTAATGACTGGGGAGCTTGTTCAAGCAAGCGCTATGACCCAAATTAGGAGTTTAAGATGGCAAAGAAAGTTATCGGCTATATCAAGTTGCAGATTCCTGCAGGTAAAGCCAACCCAAGTCCCCCTGTTGGTCCTGCATTGGGTCAACGTGGCCTGAATATCATGGAGTTCTGCAAGGCGTTCAATGCAGCAACTCAAAGCCTGGAACCAGGCCTGCCGATTCCGGTCGTGATCACTGCGTTTGCAGACAAGAGCTTCACCTTCGTAATGAAGACGCCTCCTGCAACCATCCTGATCAAGAAGGCGGCCAAGATCGACAAGGGTTCCCCGCGTCCTCACACAGACAAGGTCGGCAAGATCACCCGCGCACAAGCGGAAGAGATCGCCAAGACCAAGGCTCCTGATTTGACGGCGGCCGATCTGGATGCGGCAGTGCGTACTATCGAAGGTAGCGCACGCAGTATGGGTATCGAAGTGGAGGGTGTGTAAATGGCTAACGTTTCTAAGCGTATCGAGGCCTTGCGCGCCAAGGTTGATCGTAACAAGGTATATCCCGTTGTTGAGGCCCTGGCTCTGGTCAAGGAAACTGCAACTGCCAAGTTTGATGAGTCCGTGGATGCCGTGATCAATCTCGGTATCGACGCGCGTAAGTCAGACCAGTTGGTGCGCGGCGCATTGGTGTTGCCGCATGGTACAGGCAAGACCAAGCGTATCGCCGTATTCGCACAGGGCGCTGCTGCCGAGGCAGCCAAGGCTGCTGGTGCCGACATCGTTGGTTTCGAAGACCTGGCTGAGCAAGTCAAGGGCGGCATGCTGGACTTTGACGTTGCGATTGCAACGCCGGATGCAATGCGTATCGTCGGTACCCTGGGTCAAGTGCTTGGTCCTCGCGGCCTGATGCCTAACCCCAAGGTCGGCACCGTGACTCCTGACGTGACCACTGCAGTGAAGAATGCCAAGGCTGGCCAAGTGCAATACCGTACCGACAAGGGCGGCATCGTACATTGCACCATCGGCCGTGCTTCTTTTGGCGTTGATGCGCTGAAGGAAAACCTGGCTGCGCTTGTGGATGCGTTGAACAAAGCCAAGCCGGCTTCGTCTAAGGGTGTTTACCTGAAGAAGGTTTCCGTTTCCAGCACCATGGGTGCCGGTGTGCGCGTAGACCAGTCCAACCTGGCTTAATGAATCAGGCGCCGTCTTGAAGTAAGTCGGCGCCGCAAAGAACTTTGGGCCCGTGGCGCAAGCCATGGGGTTGTCAAAGACCGTAGGAGCCCAGGCGGGCTTAATGGTGGCAGAACTCTAGCCAAGTCCTACGCAGATGGCGTTACCCGGAACAGGATTTTTATTCCTGATGAAAGGTCGCCGTGGGAAGGTGTTTGCAGGAGACTGCAAATGCTTAATTAACGGAAGGAGAAGACCTTGAGTCTTAATCTTGAGCAGAAAAAGGCAGTAGTTGCTGAGGTTAGCGAGCAAGTCGCGCAGGCCCAGGCAATTGTTCTTGCTGAGTATCGTGGCATTGAAGTGGGCGACATGACCAAGTTGCGTGCTGAAGCCAGAAAATCCGGTGTATACCTGCGTGTTCTCAAGAACACCCTGGTACGTCGCGCTGTTGACGGCACACAGTTTTCTGGGTTGGCGAACGACATGGTAGGCCCGCTGGTATTCGGTATTTCCACCGATCCAGTTGCCGCGGCAAAGGTTCTGAACAATTTTGCCAAAGCCAACGACAAGTTCGTCATCAAGGCTGGCGCTTTGCCAGGCAAGGTCCTGGATGCCAAGGGTGTGCAAGCCCTGGCTACCCTGCCAAGCCGCGAAGAGTTGCTGGCCAAGTTGCTTGGCACGATGCAGGCGCCTGTTGCACAGTTCGTACGCACGCTCAATGAAGTGCCTACGAAATTTGCACGCGGTCTTGCTGCAGTGCGCGACCAAAAGCAAGCAGCCTAATCAATATCAATATTTATCAGGAGTATTAACAAAATGGCATTATCTAAAGCAGAAATTCTTGACGCTATCGCTTCCCTGACAGTTCTCGAACTGTCCGAGCTGATCAAGGATCTGGAAGAAAAGTTTGGCGTATCCGCAGCTGCAGCTGCTGTTGCAGTAGCTGCTCCTGCAGCTGGTGGCGATGCTGGCGCGGCCGCTGCAGAAAAGACTGAGTTCGATGTTATCCTGGCTTCTGCTGGCGACAACAAGGTGAACGTGATCAAGGCTGTTCGCGAACTGACTTCCCTGGGTCTGAAGGAAGCCAAGGACCTGGTTGACGCTGCTCCTAAGGCAATCAAGGAAGGCGTTTCCAAGGCTGATGCTGAAGCTGCTGCTAAGAAACTGGAAGAAGCTGGCGCTAAGGCTGAAATCAAGTAATACCGCTGTAAATCATGGTGTATGGGCTGACAGGAGACTGTCAGCCTTCACCATTTTAAGAAGTTAGAAGACAGCAGTCCCGTCGGGCTGCTGTCTTCTGCCCTCTATCCTCAGGAGATGCTATGAGCTATTCCTTTACCGAAAAGAAACGTCTGCGTAAAAGTTTCGCCAAGCGTGAAAGCGTGCAGGAGGTTCCTTACCTGCTCGCCATGCAATTGGAGTCTTACGCTGCATTTTTGCAAGCTGAAGTCCATGCCGACAAGCGTACAGACACAGGCCTTCAAGCAGCATTCAGTTCGGTTTTTCCTATTGTCAGCCATTCCGGCAATGCGCGACTGGACTTTGTCAGTTATAACCTCGGCCAGGAGCCGTTCGATGTCAAGGAATGTCAGCAGCGTGGTTTGACTTATGCTGCTCCTTTGCGCGTCAAGGTCCGCTTGACCATTATGGATAAAGAGGCTTCCAAACCTACCGTCAAGGAGGTGAAGGAGCAGGAAGTCTACATGGGTGAATTGCCACTCATGACAGAAAACGGGTCTTTTGTGATCAATGGCACCGAGCGTGTCATCGTTTCGCAATTGCACCGCAGCCCCGGCGTGTTCTTCGAACATGACCGCGGCAAGACCCACAGCTCGGGCAAGCTGTTGTTCTCCGCACGTATCATCCCTTACCGTGGCTCATGGCTCGACTTCGAGTTCGACCCCAAGGATTATTTGTATTTCCGTGTCGACCGCCGTCGCAAGATGCCGGTGACCATTCTCCTGAAAGCGCTCGGCTTCACGCCAGAGCAAATTCTGGAAACATTCTACGATTTTGACACCTTCCATATCGCCAAGAAGGGCGTGCAGTTCGAGCTGGTGCCGGAGCGCCTGCGCGGCGAAGTAGCCAAGTTCGACATCCTGGACAAGGATGGCAAGGTCATCGTTGCCAAGGACAAGCGCATCACCGTCAAGCACATCCGCGACATGGAAAAGGCTGGCATCAGCAAGATCACTGTACCTGAAGAGTTCCTGCTGGGCCGCTCGCTGGCTGCCGGCATCGTGGACAAGTCCACTGGCGAAGTGGTTGCCAATGCCAATGACGAAGTGACGGAATCCTTGCTGGACAAGCTGCGCGAAGCGGAAGTTAGCAAGATCAGCACTTTGTACGCAAATGATCTCGATCATGGCGACTATATCTCGCAAACATTGCGTATTGATGAAATCCCGGATGAGTACAGCGCGCGTGTTGCCATCTACCGCATGATGCGTCCTGGCGAGCCGCCGACCGAGGAAGCAGTACAGGCGTTGTTTGAAGGCTTGTTCTTCAACGCAGACCGTTATGACTTGTCTTCCGTAGGCCGCATGAAGTTCAATCGCCGTGCTTTCCCTGAGAAGATTGAAGAGCGTACCGCAGCATGGTTGCGTCGCTTCTACGAGAAGGTTGGCCCGCAAGGCGCCGAAGGCGCTGGCACACTGTCTAACGACGATATCCTGGCTGTGATTGCGGTATTGATTGAATTGCGTAATGGCCGTGGCGAAATCGACGATATTGACCATTTGGGCAACCGTCGTATCCGTTCCGTGGGCGAGCTGGCCGAGAACCAGTTCCGTGCAGGCCTGGTACGTGTCGAGCGCGCCGTGAAGGAGCGTTTGTCGCAAGCTGAGTCCGACAACCTGATGCCGCACGACCTGATCAATGCGAAGCCAGTGTCGAGCGCAATTCGTGAATTCTTCGGTTCTTCGCAACTGTCGCAGTTCATGGACCAAACCAACCCGTTGTCCGAGATCACGCACAAGCGTCGTGTCTCCGCCTTGGGCCCAGGCGGCTTGACTCGCGAACGCGCGGGCTTCGAAGTGCGTGACGTGCATTCCACGCACTATGGCCGCGTCTGTCCGATTGAAACGCCTGAAGGTCCGAACATCGGTCTGATCAACTCCTTGGCGCTGTATTCCCGCACCAACCAGTACGGTTTCCTGGAAACGCCATACCGCCGCGTAGCGGACAACAAGGTGTCAGACCAGATTGATTATTTGTCCGCGATCGAGGAAAGCCAGTACATGATCGCACAGGCCAACTCCGAACTGGACAAGGCCGGCAAGTTCAAGGAAGACCTGGTCTCTGCGCGTTACCATAACGAATTCACCATGGCGCAGCCGGACCGCGTGCAATACATGGATGTAGCCCCGGGCCAGATCGTATCCGTTGCGGCATCGCTGATCCCGTTCCTGGAGCATGACGATGCGAACCGCGCCTTGATGGGCGCCAACATGCAGCGTCAGGCCGTGCCGTGTCTGCGCGCCGAGAAGGCCGTGGTCGGTACTGGCATCGAACGTACTGTTGCCGTTGACTCCGGTACTGTCGTTACAGCCCGCCGCGGTGGCGTGGTCGATTATGTCGATTCCAGCCGTATCGTGGTGCGCGTGCACGACGAAGAAGCAGCCGCTGGCGAAGTCGGTGTGGATATCTACAACCTGATCAAGTACACACGTTCCAACCAGAACACCAACATTAACCAGCGTCCCTTGGTCAATGTCGGCGACGTGCTGGCACGCGGCGACGTGATTGCCGACGGCGCTTCCACCGATATGGGCGAGTTGGCGCTGGGCCAGAACATGCTGGTCGCCTTCATGCCATGGAACGGTTACAACTTCGAGGACTCGATCTTGATTTCCGAGCGTGTAGTGGCTGATGACCGCTATACCTCCATCCATATCGAAGAGCTGTCCGTTGTCGCTCGCGACACCAAGCTGGGCGCGGAAGAAATCACGCGCGACATCTCCAACCTGTCCGAGCGCATGCTGGGCCGCCTGGATGAGTCCGGTATCATTTATATCGGCGCTGAAGTCGAAGCGGGTGACGTGCTGGTCGGCAAGGTAACGCCCAAGGGCGAAACCCAGCTGACGCCGGAAGAAAAACTGCTGCGTGCAATTTTCGGCGAGAAGGCGTCCGATGTGAAGGATACTTCGCTGCGCGTGCCGTCCGGCATGTCCGGCACCGTGATCGACGTGCAAGTCTTCACGCGCGAAGGCATCGAGCGCGATGCGCGGGCACAGCAGATCATTGACGACCAGTTGGCCGACTACAAGCAGGACCTGGCCGACCAGATGCGTATCGTGGAAGACGATGCGTTCGGCCGAATCCGCCGCCTGATCGAAGGCAAGGTCGCGACCGGCGGTCCGCAAAAGCTCAAGAAGGGCGAAGCCGTCACTGCAGAATACCTGGAAGGGTTGGCGCGCTATGACTGGTTCGACATCCGCCTGAGCGATGAAGATGCCGCACGACAGCTTGAACAGCTGCGTGACAGCCTGTCCCAGGCGCGTATCGAGTTCGACAGCAAGTTCGAAGAGAAGAAGCGCAAGCTGACCCAGGGCGATGAACTGCCTCCAGGCGTGCAGAAGATGGTCAAGGTCTACCTGGCCGTCAAGCGCCGTATCCAGCCCGGAGACAAGATGGCGGGCCGCCACGGTAACAAGGGTGTGGTTTCCAAGATCGTGCCGATCGAGGATATGCCGCACATGGCCGACGGTACGCCGATGGACATCGTGCTGAATCCGTTGGGCGTTCCATCGCGGATGAACATCGGCCAGATTCTCGAAGTGCATTTGGGCTGGGCCGCCAAGGGGCTTGGTATCCGTATCGGCAACATGTTGCAGGCGCAAGCCAAGACTGCCGAGCTACGCAGCTTCTTCGAGCAGATATACAACAAGAGCAACGGTAAGCCTGAGGATATCGCTGCCCTGAGCGATGACGAAATCATCGATCTGGCAAGAAACCTCAAGAACGGTGTGCCGTTTGCAACCCCTGTGTTCGATGGCGCGACCGAGGCTGACATCAAGGCTATGCTGGATCTGGCGTTCCCCGATGAAGATCCGCGTACGCAGCAATTGCAGTTCGCTTCCGGCAAGACCCAGGTGACCTTGTTCGACGGCCGTACTGGCGATGCTTTCGAGCGTCCGGTCACTGTGGGCTACATGCACGTGCTCAAGCTGCACCACTTGGTCGATGACAAGATGCACGCTCGTTCTACCGGTCCTTACTCGCTGGTTACCCAGCAGCCATTGGGCGGTAAGGCGCAGTTCGGCGGCCAGCGTTTCGGTGAGATGGAAGTCTGGGCGTTGGAAGCCTACGGTGCATCCTATACCTTGCAGGAAATGCTGACTGTGAAGTCTGACGATGTGTCCGGCCGTACCAAGGTATACGAAAACATTGTCAAGGGTGAGCACAAGATTGACGCTGGCATGCCAGAGTCCTTCAATGTGTTGGTGAAGGAAATCCGCTCGCTCGCAATCGATATTGATCTTGACCGCAACTAAGGAGAAACGCGCGTGAAAGCTCTATTAGATTTATTCAAGCAGGTCACTCAGGAAGAAGAGTTTGACGCGATCAAGATCGCGCTGGCTTCTCCTGAAAAGATTCGCTCCTGGTCCTACGGCGAGGTCAAGAAGCCCGAGACCATCAACTACCGCACCTTCAAACCGGAGCGGGATGGCCTGTTCTGCGCCAAGATCTTTGGCCCGATCAAGGACTACGAGTGCTTGTGCGGCAAGTACAAGCGCCTCAAGCACCGCGGCGTCATCTGCGAGAAGTGCGGCGTTGAAGTGACGCTTTCCAAGGTGCGTCGCGAACGCATGGCGCACATCGAGCTGGCCAGTCCGGTCGCCCACATCTGGTTCCTGAAGTCCCTGCCCAGCCGTCTGGGCATGGTGCTGGACATCGCCTTGCGCGATATCGAGCGCGTGCTCTATTTCGAGGCATACATCGTCATCGATCCAGGCATGACGCCGCTCACCCGTGGCCAGTTGCTGACTGAAGACGACTACTTGGCCAAGGTGGAGGAGCACGGCGACGAATTCAACGCCGTGATGGGCGCGGAGGCCGTCCGTGAGCTGTTGCGCACCATGGATATCCATACCGAAATCGAGAAGCTGCGCCGCGAACTCGGCGAAACCGGTTCCGAAGCCAAGATCAAGAAGATCGCCAAGCGCCTGAAGGTGCTGGAAGCATTCCAGAAGTCCGGCATCAAGCCGGAATGGATGATCCTGGAAGTGCTGCCTGTGCTGCCCCCTGAACTGCGCCCATTGGTGCCGTTGGACGGTGGCCGCTTCGCGACTTCCGACCTGAACGACCTCTATCGCCGCGTCATCAACCGCAACAACCGCCTGAAGCGACTGCTGGAACTGAAGGCGCCTGAAATCATCGTGCGCAACGAAAAGCGCATGCTGCAGGAAGCGGTAGACTCGCTGTTGGATAATGGTCGTCGCGGCAAGGTCATGACCGGCGCCAACAAGCGTCCGTTGAAGTCCTTGGCAGACATGATCAAGGGCAAGGGCGGCCGTTTCCGTCAGAACCTGTTGGGTAAGCGCGTCGACTACTCCGGCCGTTCCGTGATCGTGGTCGGTCCTCAGCTCAAGCTGCACCAGTGCGGCCTGCCGAAGAAGATGGCGCTGGAACTGTTCAAGCCGTTCATTTTCCACAAGCTGGAAGTGTTGGGCCTAGCCACGACCATCAAGGCTGCCAAGAAGAAGGTGGAAGAGGAAGGACCAGAAGTCTGGGATATCCTCGAAGACGTGATCCGCGAGCATCCGGTATTGCTGAACCGTGCGCCTACATTGCACCGTCTCGGTATCCAGGCGTTCGAGCCGACCTTGGTCGAAGGCAAGGCGATCCAGTTGCATCCATTGGTGTGTGCTGCGTTCAACGCCGACTTCGACGGCGACCAGATGGCGGTGCACGTGCCATTGAGTCTGGAAGCCCAGATGGAAGCCCGCACCCTGATGCTGGCATCCAATAACGTATTGTCTCCCGCCAACGGCGAGCCGATCATCGTGCCTTCCCAGGATATCGTCTTGGGTCTGTACTACATGACGCGCGAGAAGAAGGCCGCGCGCGGTGAAGGCATGCGTTTTGCCAATATTGCAGAAGTGCAGCGCGCATATGACAGCGGCCTCGTCGATTTGCATGCCCGTATCACAGTTCGGTTGCGTGAATACGATGTGGAGCTTGATGGTCAGAAGCGCGAGAAGATTACTCGCTATGAAACCACTGTTGGCCGTGCATTGCTGTCAGAAATTCTGCCAGCAGGCCTGCCATTCAGCGTGATTGACAAGGCATTGAAGAAAAAGGAAATTTCCAGGCTGATCAATGCGAGCTTCCGCCGTGTTGGCATCCGCGAGACCGTGATCTTCGCCGATAAGCTCATGTACACAGGTTATACCTACGCAACCCGCGCTGGTATCTCCATCAGCATCAACGATATGCTGGTACCGCCTGAGAAGGAGCAACTGATTGCTTCTGCCGAAGCCGAAGTCAAGGAAATCGAAGACCAGTATGTTTCTGGTTTGGTGACCCAGGGCGAGCGTTACAACAAAGTGGTCGATATCTGGGGCCGCGCCGGTGACAAGGTTGCCGACGCCATGATGAAGCAGTTGCGCGAAGAAACTGTTTACGACGCCGACGGCGAAGTGGCCAAGGATGCAGACGGCAAGGCGATCAAGCAGGAGTCCTTCAACGCGATTTACATGATGGCCGACTCCGGCGCCCGCGGCTCTGCAGCCCAGGTGCGTCAGTTGGCCGGTATGCGCGGACTGATGGCGAAGCCGGACGGTTCTATTATTGAAACCCCGATTACCGCGAACTTCCGCGATGGTCTGAACGTGTTGCAATACTTCATCTCAACACACGGTGCACGTAAGGGTCTGGCCGATACGGCGTTGAAGACTGCGAATTCGGGCTACCTGACCCGCCGTCTGGTCGACGTGACCCAAGACCTGGTAGTGACCGAGCATGATTGCGGTACGACAGAAGGCCTGTACACCAAGGCGTTAGTCAAGGGTGGTGAAGTGGTCGAGCCGTTGCATGATCGTATCCTTGGCCGTGTTGCTGCGCTGGATGTGCTGAATCCTGAAACACAGGAAGTGGTTTATCCGGCAGGCACATTGCTCACCGAAGATGAGGTCGAGCATATCGATGCCTTGGGTATTGATGAAGTCAAGGTGCGTACTGCGCTGACTTGCGATACTCGCTACGGTATTTGCGCTAAATGCTATGGCCGCGACTTGGGTCGTGGCAAGCTCATCAACATGGGTGAGGCTGTCGGCGTGATCGCGGCGCAATCCATCGGTGAGCCTGGCACCCAATTGACCATGCGTACTTTCCACATTGGTGGTGCGGTATCGCGTGCAGCTTCCGTCAGCCAGGTCGAGAGCAAGTCCAATGGTATCGTGCATTTCACATCCACCATGCGTTATGTAACCAATGCACGTAACGAGCAGGTGGTGATTTCCCGTAACGGTGAAGCGATCATCCAGGATGAGAACGGCCGTGAGCGCGAGCGTCACAAGGTGCCTTACGGCGCGACCCTGCAGATCACTGATGGCAAGCAGGTCAAGGCCGGCCAAGCATTGGCGACCTGGGATCCGCATACCCGCCCGATCATTACCGAATACGCAGGCCGCGTGAAGTTCGAGAACGTCGAAGAGGGCGTGACAGTCGCCAAGCAAGTGGATGAAGTCACTGGCTTGTCTTCCTTGGTGGTGATTGATCCTAAGCAGCGTGCCGGTCAATCCAAGGGCCTGCGCCCGCAAGTGAAGCTGCTTGATGCCAATGGCGCCGAAGTCAAGGTCGCCGGTGGTGAGGCGCCAGTGAGCGTGACCTTCCAGCTCGGTTGCATCATTACCGTGAAGGATGGTCAGGAAGTCGGTGTCGGCGAAGTGCTGGCGCGTATTCCGCAGGAGTCTTCCAAGACCCGTGACATTACCGGTGGTCTACCGCGCGTGGCTGAGTTGTTCGAAGCGCGTTCGCCAAAGGATGCCGGTTTGCTGGCCGAGGTGACTGGTACGATTTCCTTCGGTAAGGATACCAAGGGCAAGCAGCGTCTGGTGATTACCGACCTCGACGGCGTTTCCAACGAGTTCCTGATTCCTAAGGACAAGCACGTGACAGCGCACGACGGCCAAGTAGTGACCAAGGGCGAAAGCATCGTCGACGGCCCGGCTGATCCTCAGGATATCTTGAGGCTGCAAGGCCGAGAAGCCCTGGCGCGCTACATCATTGACGAAGTGCAGGACGTTTACCGTCTGCAAGGCGTGAAGATCAACGACAAACACATTGAAGTGATCGTGCGCCAGATGCTGCGTCGCGTACGCATCACCGATGCAGGCGATACCAGCTTCATCTTGGGCGAGCAGGTCGAGCGTGCCGATGTGCTGACAGAGAACGAGCGTGTATTGGCGGAAGATGGACGTCCAGCCAGCTTCGAGTATGTATTGCTGGGCATTACCAAGGCGTCGCTGTCTACGGATTCCTTCATCTCCGCAGCGTCGTTCCAGGAAACCACTCGCGTCCTGACTGAAGCCGCGATCCTGGGCAAGCGCGACGAGTTGCGTGGCCTGAAGGAGAACGTCATCGTGGGCCGATTGATTCCTGCCGGAACCGGTCTTGCCTATCATGAAACACGTAAACGTAATGTTGCAGGTGTAGATTCAGCACCTGCCATCATTGAAGATGCGGGAGATGTGCAGGTCGAAGAAACCTCTGGAAATCCTGAGGTTGCTTGACAACGCATTGAACGCTAAATAAAATGCTAAGTTTTCCGGGATGGCGTTTCGCCATCCCGTAATTTTTAGCGGTTAAAATATAAAGGCTAAAGGTTATGCCAACCATCAATCAATTAGTGCGCAAGCCGCGCCAAAAAGTAGTTGCCAAGAGCAAGGTGCCAGCGCTTGAGAGCTGCCCACAGAAGCGTGGTGTATGTACTCGTGTTTACACCACAACCCCTAAGAAACCTAACTCCGCTTTGCGTAAGGTTGCCAAGGTGCGCCTGACCAATGGCTATGAAGTAATTAGCTATATCGGCGGTGAAGGCCACAACCTGCAAGAGCACTCTGTTGTTCTGTTGCGCGGCGGTCGTGTAAAGGACTTGCCAGGTGTGCGTTACCACATGGTGCGTGGCAGCCTGGATACTGCTGGTGTTAAAGACCGTAAGCAGGCCCGCTCCAAGTACGGTGCTAAGCGCCCTAAGGCTGCTTAATTACAGCGGTCAAAAGTTTAAGGAATCGAGAAAGCCATGCCAAGACGTAGAGAAGTTCCCAAGCGTAACATCCTGCCTGATCCTAAGTTCGGTAGCCAGGAAGTTTCAAAATTCGTTAATGTGCTGATGACCGGCGGCAAGAAGTCGGTTGCAGAACGTATTTTGTACGGTGCATTTGACCAGATCACACAAAAAAGTGGCAAGGAAGCGCTGGAAGTGTTTACCTTGGCGATCGGTAATTTGCGTCCTGTAGTGGAAGTGAAGAGCCGCCGCGTTGGCGGTGCAAACTACCAGGTGCCTGTCGAAGTTCGTCCTGCACGTCGCAATGCGCTGGCAATGCGCTGGTTGCGTGATGCTGCCCGCAAGCGTGGCGAGAAATCCATGGGTCTGCGTTTGGCTGCTGAGTTGATCGAAGCCTCTGAAGGTCGTGGTGCCGCTATCAAGAAGCGTGAAGAAGTGCATCGGATGGCGGAAGCCAACAAGGCATTCTCGCATTTCCGTTTCTAAGCCATTTAACTAAATTAAGCAAGTAAAAGGTAATCGCTGTGGCTCGTAAAACCCCTATTAATCGCTACCGTAACATTGGTATCAGCGCGCATATCGACGCTGGTAAGACAACGACAACCGAGCGTATTCTTTTTTATACCGGTGTGAACCACAAGATCGGTGAGGTGCATGACGGCGCAGCCACCATGGACTGGATGGAGCAGGAGCAAGAGCGCGGCATTACCATTACTTCCGCAGCTACCACTGCCTTCTGGAAAGGTATGGCTGGCAACTATCCTGAGCACCGCATCAATATTATTGACACCCCTGGGCACGTCGACTTCACGATCGAAGTCGAGCGTTCCATGCGTGTTCTGGATGGCGCTTGCATGGTGTACTGTGCGGTGGGTGGTGTTCAGCCCCAGTCCGAAACTGTTTGGCGTCAAGCCAATAAGTACAAGGTGCCTCGTCTGGCGTTCATCAACAAGATGGACCGTACCGGCGCGAACTTCTTCAAAGTTTACGATCAGTTGAAAACTCGCCTGAAGGCCAATCCTGTGCCTGTCGTTGTGCCAATCGGCGCGGAAGATACCTTCAAGGGTGTGGTTGACCTCTTGAAGATGAAGGCCATTATTTGGGATGAGGCCAGCCAAGGTACCAAGTTCGAGTATCAGGATATTCCTGCCGACCTGGTCGAGACTTGCAACAAGTGGCGCGAGAACATGATCGAAGCGGCTGCCGAAGCCAGCGAAGACCTGATGAACAAGTATCTCGAAAGCGGCGAGCTGAGCGAAGAGGAAATCATCCAGGGTTTACGTGATCGTACGATTGCGAATGAAATCCAGCCTATGCTGTGCGGTACTGCGTTCAAGAACAAGGGTGTTCAGCGCATGCTGGATGCGGTGATCGACTTCCTGCCGTCACCTGTAGACATCCCGCCTGTGGTGGGTGAGCTGGAGAATGGTACCCAGGCTGAGCGCAAGGCGGATGACGCCGAGAAGTTCTCTGCGCTTGCGTTTAAGATCATGACCGATCCGTTTGTTGGTCAGCTGATCTTCTTCCGTGTCTACTCCGGCGTGGTGAATTCCGGCGATACCGTTTACAACTCGGTCAAGGGCAAGAAAGAACGCCTGGGCCGTATCTTGCAGATGCATGCCAACCAGCGCGAGGAAATCAAAGAAGTGCGCGCAGGTGATATCGCCGCTGCCGTAGGCCTGAAAGAAGCGACGACTGGCGACACCCTGTGCGATCCCGATAATGTGATCATCCTGGAGCGCATGGTGTTCCCTGAGCCCGTGATTCACGTGGCTGTTGAGCCCAAGACCAAGGCTGACCAGGAGAAGATGGGGATTGCCCTGAACCGCCTGGCGCAGGAAGATCCTTCCTTCCGCGTGCGTACTGATGAAGAAACCAACCAGACCATCATTTCCGGTATGGGTGAGTTGCACCTGGAAATCCTGGTTGACCGTATGCGTCGTGAATTCAACGTCGAAGCCAATGTCGGTGCTCCTCAGGTGGCTTATCGTGAGGCGATCAAGAAGGCTGTCGAGGTGGAAGGCAAGTTCGTCAAGCAGTCCGGCGGCAAGGGTCAATACGGGCACGTATGGATCAAGATGGAGCCCAACGAAGCCGGCAAGGGTTATGAGTTCGTGGATGCCATCAAGGGCGGTACCGTACCTCGCGAATTCATTCCCGCGGTCGACAAGGGTCTGAAGGAAACTATTCCTGCGGGTATCCTGGCCGGTTTCCCGGTTGTCGATGTCAAGGTGACCCTGTTTGACGGTTCGTACCATGATGTCGACTCCAATGAAAACGCCTTCAAGATGGCCGCTTCCATCGCGTTCAAGGATGGTATGCGCAAGGCGGATCCAATTCTGCTTGAGCCGATGATGGCAGTTGAAGTTGAAACGCCTGAGGAGTACATGGGGGATGTGATGGGTGACTTGTCCTCACGTCGCGGCATGATCCAGGGGATGGAAGATAACGCTGGCGGCAAGGTGATTCGTGCCGAGGTGCCTTTGGCTGAAATGTTCGGCTACTCCACTGTGGTGCGCTCGCTGTCGCAAGGCCGTGCAAGCTACAGCATGGAATTCAAGCACTATGCTGAGGCGCCAAGAAATGTGGCAGAAGCCATCATTAACAAGAAATAAGCACTATTATTAAAGGAAACGGAAATGGCAAAAGGTAAATTTGAGCGGACGAAGCCGCACGTAAACGTAGGAACGATTGGACACGTTGACCACGGCAAGACCACACTGACAGCTGCGATCACCACCGTATTGACCAAGAAATTTGGTGGCGAAGCCAAAGACTACTCCCAGATCGACAACGCGCCGGAAGAAAAGGCTCGCGGCATCACCATCAACACCTCCCACGTAGAATACGAAACAGAGACTCGTCACTACGCTCACGTTGACTGCCCAGGCCACGCCGACTACGTCAAGAACATGATTACCGGCGCAGCCCAAATGGACGGCGCCATCCTCGTCGTCTCCGCTGCTGACGGCCCAATGCCACAAACCCGCGAACACATCCTGCTCGCCCGTCAAGTTGGCGTACCCTACATCATCGTCTTCCTGAACAAGGCCGACATGGTCGACGACGCAGAACTGCTCGAACTCGTTGAAATGGAAGTGCGCGAACTCCTCTCCAAGTACGAATTCCCTGGAGACGACACCCCTATCGTCAAGGGCTCCGCCAAGCTCGCCCTCGAAGGCGACCAATCCGACATCGGCGAACCTGCCATCTTCCGTCTGGCAGAAGCCCTGGACAGCTACATCCCGACACCGGAACGTGCAGTTGACGGCACCTTCCTCATGCCAGTAGAAGACGTATTCTCCATCTCCGGTCGTGGTACCGTCGTGACCGGCCGTGTAGAACGTGGCATCGTCAAGGTCGGCGACGAAATCGAAATCGTCGGCCTCAAGCCAACCCTCAAGACCACCTGTACCGGTGTCGAAATGTTCCGCAAACTGCTCGACCAAGGTCAAGCGGGCGACAACGTCGGCGTACTGCTGCGTGGTACCAAGCGTGAAGAAGTCGAGCGCGGCCAAGTGCTCTCCAAGGTAGGCTCCATCAAACCGCACACCAAATTCACTGCCGAAATCTACGTACTGGGCAAGGACGAAGGCGGCCGCCATACCCCATTCTTCAACGGCTACCGTCCACAATTCTACTTCCGCACCACCGACGTGACCGGCGCAGTAGAACTGCCAGCGGGTACCGAAATGGTCATGCCGGGCGACAACGTCTCCATCACCGTCTCCCTGATCGCGCCGATCGCGATGGAAGAAGGTCTGCGCTTCGCGATTCGTGAAGGCGGCCGTACCGTCGGTGCGGGTGTTGTGGCTAAGATCGTAGAGTAAGTCATTCTGGTTGGGCCGCAAGCATTTGATGCCTGCGGCCTTTTCGCTCTTTAGAAATATCGCTCTTTAAGGAAATAACATGGCAGCTCAAAAAATCCGTATCCGCCTCAAGGCGTTTGATTATCGTCTGATTGATCAGTCCGCACTTGAGATCGTTGAAACGGCCAAGCGTACTGGCGCAGTAGTCAAGGGTCCTGTGCCTTTGCCGACTCGTATTGAGCGTTTTGATATTCTGCGTTCTCCTCACGTCAATAAGACATCTCGCGATCAGTTCGAAATCCGTACTCATCAGCGCTTGATGGACATTGTTGATCCTACTGACAAGACAGTGGATGCATTGATGAAGCTGGATCTTCCAGCGGGTGTTGATGTGGAAATTAAGCTGTAACTTGTGTTTTTGAAGTGGGTCGGATATAATCCGACCCTTTCGCGTACCCGGGTCGGTCAATTGTAATCGGCCTTTTTAATTATTATAAGGAATCGATCATGAGCTTAGGGCTTATTGGTCGCAAGGTGGGCATGACCCGCATTTTTACCGATGAAGGCGAAAGCGTTCCGGTAACAGTGCTGGAAGTCGTACCTAACCGTGTGACACAGATCAAGACTGCTGCGAGCGACGGCTATACCAGCCTCCAAGTTGCTTACGGTGAGCGTCGTGCCAGCCGCATCGGTAAGGCATTGACCGGTCATTATGCCAAGGCCGGCGTTTCTGCTGGTGCTGGTATCAAGGAATTCCCTGTTTCTGATGACGTATTGGCTAACTACAATGTAGGCGGTCAGATCACTGTCGAGCTGTTCCAGGCTGGCCAGTTGGTTGATGTTACCGGCACTTCCCTTGGTAAGGGTTTTGCGGGTGCTATCAAGCGTCACAATTTTAGTTCCAATCGTGCTTCCCATGGTAACTCCAGGTCCCATAATGTGCCCGGCTCTATCGGTATGGCGCAGGATCCTGGCCGTGTTTTCCCTGGTAAGCGCATGCCTGGTCACCTGGGCGCTGTAAAGACCACCGTACAGAATCTTGAGATTGTGCGTGTGGATGCTGAGCGTAACCTGTTGTTGATCAAGGGTGCGGTTCCTGGCTCTAAAGGCGGCGATGTTGTCGTGCGCCCTAGTGTGAAGGTGAAGGCATAATGGAAATCAAGTTAATCGATAAGAATGGCAAGCCGGCTAAGGCTGGTTTGGCCGTTTCTGAAACGACCTTTGGTCGTGAATTCAATGAGGCGTTGGTGCACCAGGTTGTCGTTGCCTATCAGGCAAATGCACGTACTGCGACTCGCGCCCAATTGACTCGTGCGGAAGTTAGCCATACTACCAAGAAGCCGTGGAATCAGAAGGGAACCGGCCGTGCTCGTTCCGGTATGAGCTCCAGCACTATCTGGCGTGGAGGTGGTCGTGCATTCCCCAACACTCCTGACGAAAATTTCAGCCACAAGATCAACCGCAAGGCCTATCGTGCCGGTGTGCGTTCCATCTTGTCCGAGCTGGTGCGTCAAGATCGCCTGAGTGCGGTTGAGGAGTTTGCGGTCGATACGCCAAAGACCAAGCAATTGGTTGAGAAGATCAAGGGTCTTGGCTACAACGAAGGCTTGCTGGTGTTGGTGGACAAGTTTGATGAGAACTTGTATTTGTCCGCTCGCAACCTGCCGCACGTTCTGGTGCTCGAGGCGCAATATGTTGATCCTGTGAGCTTGGTACGCTTCCCACAAGTCCTGGCTACTACAGGTGCTGTTAAGAAGCTTGAGGAGATCCTGGCATGAGCGCATTGAGTACTCAAGAACGTTTGCTGCAAGTCATTCTTGCACCGCAAATCACAGAAAAGGCTACCCGTGTTGCTGACAAGCATCAGCAAATCGCTTTCCGCGTGCGTACTGATGCAACCAAGCCAGAAATCAAGGCTGCGGTTGAATTGGTGTTCAAGGTGGAGGTTGATGCCGTGACGGTTGTCAACGTGGGTGGCAAGGTAAAGCGTGCTGGTCGTACATTCGGCCGCCGCAAGGACTGGAAAAAGGCTTATGTTAGCCTGAAGCCAGGTCAGGAAATTAACTTCGCAGCGGGCGAATAGGAGAAATCATGGCACTGATTAAAGTCAAGCCTACTTCCCCAGGCCGGCGCGCCGTAGTCAAGGTGGTGACACCTGAGCTGCACAAGGGTAAGCCCTATGCGCCGCTGCTGGAGAAGCAGAGCAAGAAAGCTGGTCGCAACAACAACGGTCATATCACGACGCGCCATCAAGGTGGCGGTCACAAGCAGCATTACCGTATTGTTGACTTCCGTCGTAACAAGGATGGTATTCCCGCCAAGGTCGAGCGTCTGGAATATGATCCAAACCGTAGTGCTCACTTGGCGCTGCTGGTATATGCGGATGGCGAGCGCCGCTACATCATTGCTCCTCGCGGTGTTTCCGCTGGTGCGCAATTGGTGAGTGGTTCTGATGCGCCTATTCGTGCAGGTAATGCATTGCCTTTGCGCAATATTCCTGTTGGTAGCACGATCCATTGCATTGAGTTGCAGCCTGGCAAGGGTGCGCAAGTTGCGCGTTCTGCCGGCACTTCCGTGCAGTTGCTGGCGCGTGAGGGCAGCTACGCTCAATTGCGTCTGCGCTCCGGCGAAGTTCGTCGCGTTCACGTTGACTGCAAGGCGACCATCGGCGAAGTAGGCAATGAAGAGCATTCACTGCGTTCTATCGGTAAGGCTGGTGCTGTGCGCTGGCGTGGTGTTCGTCCTACCGTTCGCGGTGTGGTCATGAACCCTGTCGATCACCCGCACGGTGGTGGTGAAGGTAAGACTGCTGCTGGTATGAATCCTGTCAGCCCATGGGGTCTGCCAACCAAGGGTTATCGTACACGTAGCAACAAGCGTACGGATAACATGCGCGTCAGCCGTCGTCCTGCGAATAAGAGGTAATCAATATGGCACGTTCAATTAAGAAAGGGCCATTTGTTGATGGCCATCTGGCTAAGAAAGTAGAGGCTGCTGCAGCCACACGCGACAGGAAGCCAATCAAGACTTGGTCCCGTCGTTCTACCATCCTGCCTGATTTCATTGGTTTGACCATTGCGGTTCACAACGGCAGGCAGCATGTGCCGGTGTTGATTTCTGAAAACATGGTAGGTCACAAGCTCGGCGAATTTGCGCTGACCCGTACGTTTAAGGGTCATGCTGCCGACAAGAAGGCCAAGAGGTAGGAGAAGACGATGGAAGTATCTGCAGTATTAAGAGGTGTTCATCTGTCCCCACAAAAGGCTCGCTTGGTTGCTGACTTGGTCCGCGGCAAGAAAGTTGACAATGCACTCAATATCCTGAATTTCACGCCTAAGAAAGGTGCTGAAATCATCAAGAAGGTGGTTGAGTCTGCCATTGCCAATGCAGAGCACAATGAAGGCGCAGATATCGATGAGTTGAGGGTGACTTCGATTTATGTCGACAAGGGTCTGGTATTGAAGCGTATTCGTGCTCGTGCCAAGGGTCGCGCTGGACGGATTATCAAACCAACTTGTCACATTACTGTGACCGTTGGTAACTAAAGGAATCGTTATGGGTCAGAAAATTCATCCGTTTGGTTTCCGTCTGAGCGTCCAGAAGAACTGGTCTTCTCGTTGGTATTCCAATAGTAATAATTTCCCTGCGATGCTGAACAGTGACATCAAGGTGCGCGAATTTCTGAAGAAGAAGCTCGCTCATGCTGCTGTAAGCAAGATCGTGATCGAGCGTCCTGCCAAGAACGCCAAGATCACCATCTACAGCGCACGTCCTGGCATCGTGATCGGCAAGAAGGGCGAGGACATCGAGTCCTTGCGTTCCGGCCTGCAAGGCTTGATGGGTGTTCCTGTTCACTTGAACATCGAAGAAGTCCGCAAGCCTGAAATTGATGCGACCCTGATTGCTGAAAGCATTGCGCAGCAGCTTGAAAAGCGCGTGATGTTCCGTCGCGCCATGAAGCGTGCGATGCAGAACGCGATGCGCCTGGGTGCCCAAGGCATCAAGATTATGAGTTCGGGGCGTTTGAATGGTATCGAAATTGCACGTACCGAATGGTACCGTGAAGGCCGTGTGCCTTTGCATACATTGCGTGCGGATATCGATTACGGTGTGGCAGAAGCGAAGACTACCTACGGTATCATTGGTATCAAGGTATGGGTATTCAAGGGCGAAGTGTTCGGCAATAAGGCTGAACAGGTAGCCGCACCTGCTGAGCCAGAAAAGAAAGTAAGAAAGTCGGGGGCAAAAAATGCTGCAACCAGCTAGACAGAAATTCCGTAAGATGCAGAAGGGCCGTAACAAGGGCATCGCAACTACCGGTAACAAGGTAAGCTTTGGCGAGTTCGGTCTGAAGGCAATTGGTCGTGGTCGTCTGACCGCACGCCAGATTGAAGCGGCTCGTCGTGTGATGACCCGTCATATCAAGCGTGGCGGCCGTGTATGGATCCGCGTCTTCCCAGATCAGCCGATTTCCAAGAAACCTGCTGAAGTGCGTATGGGTAACGGTAAGGGTAGTACCGAGTACTACATTGCCCAGATCCAGCCTGGAAAGATGTTGTACGAAATGGACGGTGTCAGTGAAGAGCTGGCACGTGAAGCGTTCCGTCTGGCTGCTGCGAAGCTGCCAATCGAGACTACCTTCATTACACGTCATATTGGGAGCTAGTCATGAAAGCGTCCGAATTGAGAAACAAGACTGTTGAAGAGTTGAAC
Organism: Methylobacillus draconifructus; assembly: GCF_045984355.1. NCBI lineage: Bacteria > Pseudomonadati > Pseudomonadota > Betaproteobacteria > Nitrosomonadales > Methylophilaceae > Methylobacillus > Methylobacillus draconifructus. Next base: position 243,987 of record NZ_JBJQII010000004.1, read on the forward strand.
AATGAGCTGATCGAATTGCGCCGTGCGCAATTCTCCTTGCGCATGCAGCTTGCCACTCAGCAGTTGAACAAAGTTGACCAAGTAGGCAAAGTGCGCCGTGATATCGCTCGCGTTCGTTCTGTGCTTGCTGAAAAAGCCAAAGCGGCTAATGCAAGTCAAGCTTAAGCGGAGTCATTATGAGCGAAAATCAAACTGAAAAACTAGTTCGCACTTTGAGTGGCCGTGTAGTAAGCGACAAGATGGACAAGACAGTGACTGTCCTGGTCGAGCGTAAGGTGAAACATCCTTTGATCGGCAAGGTGGTGCGTCGTTCCAACAAGTTCCATGCTCACGACGAAAACAATGAGTGCAAAGAAGGCGACCTGGTCGTGATCGAGGAAAGCCGTCCGCTTTCCAAGACCAAGACCTGGCGCGTAAGCAAGATCGTAGAAAAAGCACGTATTGTGTAATTAAAATTTGCCCTTCCACTTGCAATTGCTTGGAAGGGCAACATATAATGTCGGACCTTTTGGCGCCCAACAAGCTGGCGCCCCAATACTGACCGTGGTGCTGTCAGCCGTTTTTGACAAGCGGCTGGTGTTGGTTTAACGGATTAAGTTGGAGATTATTCTCATGATTCAAATGCAGTCTCGGCTGGATGTTGCCGATAACACCGGTGCACGCTCTGTTATGTGCATCAAGGTGTTGGGTGGTTCTAAGCGTCGTTATGCAGGCATTGGTGACATCATCAAGGTCAGCGTGAAGGATGCTGCTCCACGTGGTCGCGTCAAAAAAGGCGAGGTTTATAGCGCGGTTGTTGTTCGTACCGCTAAGGGTGTTCGTCGTCCAGACGGCTCCTTGGTCAAGTTCGATAGCAACGCTGCAGTATTATTGAACAACAAGCTGGAACCGATTGGCACCCGTATTTTCGGGCCGGTGACACGTGAGCTGCGTGGCGAGCGTTTCATGAAGATCGTTTCTCTGGCACCCGAAGTTCTATAAGGAGTTGCTGGATGAGTAAGATTCGCAAGGGTGATGAAGTCATCCTGAATACAGGTAAAGACAAAGGCAAGCGCGGCACAGTGCTGCGCGTGTTGGCGACAGGCCAGGTTCTGGTCGAAGGCATCAATGTCGTCAAGAAGCATGCCAAGCCCAACCCCATGCGTGGTGTGGCTGGCGGCATTATTAGCAAGGAGATGCCGGTCGACGTCTCTAATGTTGCTTTATTCAATCGTGCCACCCAGAAGGGTGATCGCGTTGGCTTCAAGACATTGGATGATGGCCGCAAGGTTCGCGTATTCAAGTCCAGTGGCGAAGTTGTGGACGCATAAGGGTAGATCATGGCTCGTTTAAAAGATTTTTATAAGGACACCGTGGTTAAGCAGCTGGTTGAGCAGTTTAACTACAAGTCTGTAATGGAAGTGCCTCGTATTGAAAAGATCACCCTGAACATGGGTGTCGGCGAGGCTGTTGCTGACAAGAAAGTCATGGAAAACGCCGTGGCCGACTTGGAAAAGATCGCAGGTCAAAAGGTTGTAGTGACCAAGGCCAAGAAGTCCATCGCTGGCTTCAAGATCCGTGATGGCTACCCTGTAGGTTGCAAGGTGACGCTGCGTCGTGAGCATATGTACGAATTCCTGGATCGTCTGATCACAGTGGCTATTCCTCGTATCCGTGACTTCCGTGGTATTTCCCCTAAATCCTTCGATGGTCGTGGCAATTACAATCTGGGTGTGCGTGAGCAGATCATTTTCCCGGAAATCGAATACGACAAGATCGATGCATTGCGCGGGTTGAATATCACCATCACTACCACTGCAAAGACTGATGAAGAGGCGCGTGCGCTCCTCTCCGCATTCAGCTTCCCATTTAGGAACTAATCATGGCAAAAACCTGCATGATCGAGCGCGAGCAAAAGCGTCGCGACACAGTGAAAAAATATGCAGCCAAGCGTGCTGAATTGGTTGCGGTCATCAATGATGCCAATGCATCTCCTGAAGACCGTCGTGCCGCACGCAACAAGTTGCAAAGTCTGCCACGTAATTCCAGCCCTGTCCGCCAGCGTAACCGTTGCGCGTTGACTGGCCGTCCACGTGGTGTGTTTAGTAAATTCGGCATTGCGCGTAGCAAGTTGCGCGAGTTGATGATGCGTGGCGAAGTGCCAGGCGTCACCAAGGCTAGCTGGTAACGGAGGAATTTAGTATGAGTATGAGTGATCCGATTGCCGATATGCTGACGCGTATCCGTAATGCGCAAAGCACTAACAAGGTCTCTGTTTCCATGCCGTCATCCAAGCTCAAGCGTGCTATCGCAGCCGTGCTGAAGGATGAAGGTTATATTGATGATTTCGCTGTGCAGGATGCCGATGGCAAGCCGCAGCTGAACATCAGCTTGAAGTACTATGCTGGCCGTCCAGTGATTGAGAAGATTGAGCGCGTAAGCCGTCCAGGCCTGCGCATCTATCGCGGCAATCAGGAGATTCCAGTGGTAATGAATGGGTTGGGTGTGACGATTGTTTCCACATCCAAGGGTGTAATGACTGATCGTAAAGCACGTGACGCCGGTATCGGTGGCGAAGTGCTGTGCGTAGTGGCTTAAGGAGAAATCAATGTCTCGTGTAGCTAAAAATCCAGTCGCTATCCCCGCCAAGGTTGAAGTGGTATTGAGCGCCGGCAACATTGCAGTCAGCGGCCCGCTCGGCAAATTGTCCCTCCCATTGAGTGGCGATGTTGCTATCGAGCGTGATGGCGACAATCTGACGTTTGCTGTTGCCCGTGAGTCGCAACATGCACGTGCCATGTCCGGTACTTTGCGTGCCTTGGTGTTCAATATGGTAACAGGTGTTTCTCAGGGTTTTACCCGCAAGCTCACTCTTGTTGGTGTGGGTTACAAGGCGCAGGCGCAGGGCACTAACCTGAACCTGGACCTGGGTTTTTCCCATCCAGTGAACCACAAGATGCCTGAAGGCGTCACCGTGCAAACACCGTCTCCTACCGAGATTGTGCTGACCGGTGCCGACAAGCAGGTGGTTGGTCAGGTTGCCGCGCAGATTCGTGCGTACCGCGCTCCAGAGCCTTATAAGGGCAAGGGTGTTCGCTATGCCGATGAAGTGGTGATTATCAAAGAAACCAAGAAGAAGTAAGGTGTAGCTATGAGTAATGTGAATTCACGTCAGCGTCGTGCACGTAAAACCCGTGCCAAGATCGCCGAGTTGAAAGCTATCCGCCTGAGTGTGCATCGTAGCAACAGCCACATCTATGCTCAGATTATTGCCGAAACTGGTGACAAGGTGCTTGCTAGTGCTTCCACCCTTGAGGTCGAAGTTCGCAACGACATCAAGAACGGTGGCAATATCGCCGCTGCCGCAGTGGTCGGTAAGCGTATCGCGGAAAAGGCCAAGGCTGCAGGGATCACCACTGTTGCATTTGACCGTTCCGGCTACAAGTACCATGGCCGTATCAAGGCGTTGGCTGATGCCGCGCGTGAAAACGGCTTGTCCTTCTAAAGACTGAGGTTGATGATGGCAAAAGTTGAAATTGAACAGCAGCAAACCGATGGTTTGCGCGAGAAAATGATCGGCGTCAACCGCGTCACCAAAGTGGTGAAGGGTGGCCGGATCATGAGTTTCGCCGCACTGTCCGTAGTAGGTGACGGTGATGGTGGCGTAGGTATGGGCAAGGGCAAGGCGCGTGAAGTGCCGGTTGCCGTGCAAAAGGCGATGGACGAAGCTCGTCGCAGCATGATCAAGGTAAGCCTGAACAATGGCACCCTGTATCACGCTGTTACCGGTGTTCATGGTGCTGCCAAGGTGTTCATTCAGCCTGCTTCCGAAGGTACCGGTATTATTGCCGGCGGTGCAATGCGCGCCATCTTCGAAGTGATGGGCGTGACCAACGTATTGGCGAAATGTATTGGTTCCACCAATCCATACAACGTCGTACGCGCCACCCTGAACGGCTTGAAGTCCATGAATACTCCTGCTGAGATTGCTGCAAAGCGCGGCAAGAGCGTAGAAGAAATCAGAGGTTAATCATCATGGCTAAGGCAAAGAAAGCAAATGATTTGATCAAGGTTACTTTGGTCAAGAGCACCATCGGTAGAATCAAGTCTCATCGCGCGAGCGTCGCCGGCCTGGGCCTGCGTCGCCTGAATCAGACCGTTGAAGTGCAGGATACTCCTGCCAATCGCGGCATGATCAATGCGGTGAGCTATCTGTTAAAGGTAGAAGCATAATGAAGCTGAATACTATCAAGCCTGCTGAAGGCGCTAAGCACGCCAAGCGTCGTGTTGGTCGTGGTATTGGTTCCGGCCTGGGCAAGACTGGTGGCCGCGGCCACAAGGGTCAGAAGTCCCGTGCCGGTGGTTTCCACAAGGTGGGTTTCGAAGGCGGTCAAATGCCTTTGCAACGTCGTCTGCCTAAGCGTGGTTTCAATTCCTTGACCAAGGCTGATACTGCCAATGTACGCACCGCAGATCTGGTCCGCATCGAAGCTGACGTGATTGACCTGTTGGCATTGAAGCAAGCCAATGTGATCCCTGGCAGCGCTCGCGCTGTGAAGGTATATCTCTCTGGCGATGTGACCCGTGCTGTGACAGTTCAAGGCCTGGCGCTGAGCAAGGGTGCTCGTGCTGCGGTTGAAGCAGCTGGCGGCAAGATTGTAGAGTAATCAATTCGTGGCTAACGATAGTATTTTCGGTGCGGTAGGAAAAGTAAGCGAGTTGAAAAACCGCTTGCTTTTCGTATTGGGTGCCTTGATCGTTTTCCGTCTTGGTGCGCACATTCCGGTTCCCGGTATCGACCCGGATGTGCTGGCCCGACTGTTCGAGTCGCAGAGCGGCGGTATCCTCGGCATGTTCAATATGTTCTCGGGCGGTGCCCTGGAGCGTTTTACGATTTTTGCCTTGGGTATCATGCCGTATATCTCGGCCTCCATCATCATGCAGCTCCTGACCGTGGTTTCCCCGCGCATGGAGCAGTTGAAGAAGGAAGGCGAGAGCGGTCGCCGCACTATCACCAAGTACACGCGCTATGGCACGGTATTCTTGGCTACATTCCAGGCATTGGGCATTGCCATCGCATTGGAAGGACAGGCCGGCCTGGTGCTGGATCCAGGTTTCATGTTCCGCTTCACCACGGTGATTACCTTGGTCGGCGGTACCATGTTCTTGATGTGGCTGGGTGAGCAGATTACCGAGCGCGGTATTGGTAATGGTATTTCCATCATCATTTTCGCCGGTATCGTCGCAGGCTTGCCACATGCGATTGGCGGTACTCTGGAGTTGGCACGCACAGGTGCGTTCTCGATTCCGTTGGTACTGTTCCTGTTTGTCGCTGCCGTACTTGTGACCGCGTTCGTGGTGTTTGTCGAACGCGGCCAGCGCAAGATTACAGTGAACTACGCGAAGCGCCAGGTTGGTCGCAAGGTGTTCGGTGGCCAAACTAGCCACTTGCCATTGAAGCTCAACATGGCTGGTGTGATTCCGCCGATTTTTGCTTCAAGCATTATCTTGTTCCCGGCCACGATGGCTGGGTGGTTCGGTAGCCACGAAAGCATGTCTTGGCTGAAGGATATTGGTTCAACCCTTTCCCCAGGCCAGCCGCTGTATATTATTTTCTTTGCTACGGCAATTATATTCTTCTGTTTCTTTTATACCGCGTTGGTATTCAACCCAAAAGAAACAGCGGACAACTTGAAGAAGAGTGGTGCATTTGTTCCAGGGATCCGTCCTGGTGAGCAGACTGCGCGATATATCGATCGCATCATGGGTCGTCTGACCCTGGCTGGTGCTCTCTATATCACTGCGGTATGTTTGCTGCCTGAGTTCTTGATCCTGAAGTTCAATGTGCCGTTCTATTTCGGTGGTACTTCTTTGTTGATTATCGTGGTGGTCACCATGGATTTTATGGCACAAGTGCAATCCCACTTGATGTCGCATCAATATGAAGGCTTGCTGAAAAAAGCTAACTTTAAGGGTGGGGCGGGTCTCCCGCGTTAATTGGCGGTATGGCAAAAGAAGATCGTATTGAAATGCAAGGCGAGGTTCTCGAGAACCTCCCGAATGCAACGTTTAGGGTCAAACTGGAAAATGGCCATGTCGTGCTGGGCTATATTTCAGGCAAGATGCGCATGCACTATATTCGTATCCTGCCCGGTGACAAGGTCACCGTGGAAATGACTCCTTATGATTTATCGCGTGCGCGGATTATTTTCCGCGCCAAGTAAGATTTTTGCGAAGAGGTGAGAGATGAGAGTTCGTGCATCAGTGAAGACATTGTGCCGTAATTGCAAGGTGGTTCGCCGCCGTGGTGTTGTGCGTATTATTTGCACTGACCCACGTCACAAGCAACGCCAAGGTTAATCCGGTAACGTGGTTTTAAATGGGGCTGGTTTTTAATCTATTTGTTAAAACCCGGTCAAGCTGTTAAAATTTTGGGCTTTTTTGGCGATTTGATTAAACGATGCGCCATTATTTTGGAGTAGCTACATGGCTCGTATAGCAGGGGTAAACATCCCAAATCATAAACATACTGAAATCGCATTGACTTCGATTTACGGTGTGGGCCGTACTACGGCAAAACAAATTTGTCTGGCTGCAGGCGTAGACGCGACAGCGAAGATCAAGGATTTGAACGACGCTGAAGTTGAAAAGCTGCGTGATGAAGTCGCCAAGCTGCAAGTGGAAGGCGACCTGCGCCGCGAAGTGACGATGAACATCAAGCGTCTGATGGATCTTGGCTGCTATCGCGGCATCCGTCACCGTCGTGGTTTGCCGGTTCGTGGTCAACGTACTAAGACCAATGCGCGCACTCGCAAGGGTCCAATCAAGCCTATCAAGGCATCCAAGTAAGGAATAGCAAATAATGGCTAAAGCTAACGTACGCGTACGCAAGAAAGTCAAAAAGAATATTGCCGAGGGCATCGCTCACGTGCATGCTTCTTTCAACAATACCATCATCACAATCACTGACCGCCAAGGTAATGCCTTGTCTTGGGCAACTTCCGGCGGCGCAGGCTTCAAGGGTTCCCGTAAGAGTACGCCTTTTGCTGCCCAGGTGGCTGCTGAAGCTGCCGGCAAGGCTGCTCAGGAGTGCGGTGTCAAGAATCTGGAAGTGCGCATCAAGGGCCCGGGCCCAGGTCGCGAATCCGCTGTGCGCGCATTGAATGCCGTTGGTTTCAAGATCACCAGCATCTCCGACGTGACCCCCGTGCCACACAACGGTTGCCGTCCACCGAAGAAGCGTCGTATCTAAGCTGGATATCAGGTTGCAGCCACGATAACTGGGTTGTCGTGGTTGATTTATTTAAAGAAATCGAGGACCGTAAGGATAGCTATGCAAAACAGTCCGACTGAATATTTAAAGCCACGCGTCGTTGACGTTGACGTGATTTCGCCCGTGCGTGCACGTGTGACACTGGAGCCAATGGAGCGTGGTTTTGGTTATACGCTGGGTAACGCCCTGCGTCGAGTATTGCTGTCTTCCATTCCTGGCTTCGCTATTACCGAAGTCAAGATTGATGGCGTGGTGCATGAATACTCCACGCTGGATGGTGTGCAGGAAGACGTGGTAGATATCCTGCTGAACCTCAAGGGTGTTGCACTCAAGCTGAACAGCAAGAGCGAAACTACTTTGACATTGAACAAGAGTGTCGAAGGTGTGGTAACTGCCGGTGATTTCGAGACTGGCCATGATGCTGAAATTGCTAATCCTGATCATGTGATTGCTCACCTGACCAAGGGCGGCAAGCTCAACCTTGAAGTCAAGGTCGAGATGGGCCGTGGCTATCAGCCTGTTCCGCAGCGCCAGAAGAGCGAAGATGAAGACCGTGTATTGGGTTTCATCCAGGTGGATGCTTCTTTCAGCCCGATCAGCAAGGTAAGCTACCAAGTCGAAAGCGCACGCGTTGAGCAGCGTACTGACCTGGACAAGCTGATCATGGATGTCGAGACCAACGGCGTGGTTGAGCCTGAACAGGCTATCCGTGACGCTGCACGCATCCTGATGGGTCAGCTTTCCGTATTCGCTGATCTTGAAGGCGCTCCTTCTGAGATCGAAGTGAAGCAAGCGCCTCAGGTAGATCCTATCCTGCTGCGTCCGGTGGATGATCTGGAATTGACCGTGCGTTCTGCCAACTGCTTGAAGGCGGAAAATATTTATTACATTGGTGACCTGATTCAGCGTACTGAAAATGAGCTGTTGAAAGCACCAAATCTAGGCCGTAAATCTTTGAATGAGATTAAGGATGTACTGGCCTCCAAGGGCCTGACATTGGGCATGAAACTAGAAAACTGGCCACCTGCGGGCCTGGAAAAGGTGTGAGGGAATCACTATGCGTCATCGCAACAGCAATCGTAAACTAAACCGCACCAGTAGCCATCGTCAAGCTATGCTGCGTAACATGGCTAACTCTCTGCTTCGCCATGAAGTCATCAAGACGACCTTGCCGAAGGCAAAGGAACTGCGTCGTGTAGCAGAACCTTTGATCACCCTTGGCAAGGAAGCGACTCTGGCTAACCGCCGCCTGGCGTTCAGCCGTCTTCGCGACCGCGATATTGTCGGTAAGCTTTTCAACGAGTTGGGTCCTCGTTACCAAACTCGCAATGGCGGCTACCTGCGTATCTTGAAGTGCGGTTTCCGCGTAGGCGACAATGCGCCTATGGCATTGGTCGAATTGGTTGACCGCCCAGAACTGGCTACAGATGGTGAAGTTGTAGCAGCTGAATAAGCGCTCAGCCTTAGCCTGGAAAAAGCCGGTTCTTGAACCGGCTTTTTTATTATCAAGCCTTTGCCAAATACATTGTCATGGCAAATCTGTGGTTTGAACCGCGCAATCTGTCAAAGGGAAGTCATCATTGCAGTCTATAACTGATGATTTTCTTCATTTGCATTGCGTAGCATTGATAGAAAAATCTTTGGCTTATCCCAAGATACTTAAAGAAATAGTTTAGTATTTGCTGAAGTGGCATCAATGCTGAATATATAATTTCTTACTGCGACCAATGCCTGCCAGGCATTTCCCTCAACATATTGGCACAGGTTTCAAGAGCATATGGCGGATATTCAGGAATCGAAGGAAAGTTTGCAGGAAAGCCTGCAGCAGGTTATCACCCTGCTGAACAAGCACCGCCTGGTTGAGGAATTGGTGCATAAGCAGGACATGCCCAAGCAGGAGCTCGTGCAGACCTTGGTGCACAGGCAAAACCTTGCCGAGCTGCAAAAGAAACTGGATAGCCTGCATCCGGCTGACGTGGCCTATATCCTGGAAGCGTTGCCGCTAGAGCAGCGCTTGGACGTCTGGGACCTAGTCAAGGCCGAGCGCGATGGCGAGATCCTGCTGGAAGTCTCGGACGCGGTACGGCAGACGCTGATCGCGGACATGGACAGCGACGAGCTGCTCGCCGCCGCAGAACAGCTCGATACGGATGAGCTGGCCGACCTGGCGCCCGACTTGCCCAAGGACGTGCTGCAAGAGCTGCTAGAGAGCCTGGATAGCCGCAACCGCGAACGCTTGCAGTCCGCATTGGCTTATTCCGACGATGCTGTTGGCGGCCTGATGGACTTCGATATCATCACGATCCGTGAAGACATTACCCTGGAAGTGGCCTTGCGTTATCTGCGTCGTATTGGCAGCTTGCCGGACCACACGGACAAATTATTCGTCGTCGACCGCAATGACGTGTTGCGCGGCGTGCTGCCCTTGAAGCGCCTGGTGGTGAACGATCTGGATTCCGGCGTCGCCGAGATCATGGCGGATGACGCCGTGGTGTTCCATCCCGAAGACAAGGCCGACGAAGCGGCCAAAGCGTTCGAACGGTACGATCTGGTGACTGCTCCTGTGGTGGATGAAAACAACCGCCTGGTAGGCCGTCTCACCGTGGATACGGTAATGGACTACATCCGTGAGGAAGCGGAAAGCGACATGTTGTCCATGGCAGGTCTGCGCGAAGAGGAGGATATCTTCGCATCGGTATGGAAATCGGTGCAGAATCGGTGGATGTGGCTCGCCATCAATTTGGTGACGGCATTTGTCGCCTCCCGCGTCATCGGCTTGTTTGAAGGGTCTATCGAGAAGGTGGTGGCCCTGGCCGCGCTGATGCCGATCGTGGCGGGAATAGGCGGCAACTCAGGCAACCAGACGACGACCATGATTGTGCGCGGCCTGGCGCTGGGCCAGATCTCCAGCCACAACACCAAGTCGCTGCTGATCAAGGAAACCGGCGTGGGGCTGCTCAACGGCCTGATCTGGGGCAGCGTGCTCGGGGTGATCGCCTACCTGCTTTACAATAATATCGCCCTGGGTGTCGTGATGACAGCCGCGATGACCTTGAACCTGCTGCTGGCTGCCGTGATGGGCGTGATGATCCCCTTGGTGATGTCGACAAAGTTCAACCGTGATCCTGCAGTCGGCTCCAGCGTCCTGATCACTGCAGTGACGGATAGCGGCGGGTTCTTTATTTTCCTCGGACTTGCAACGATCTTCTTGCTATGAACAATACGATCTTCTCGGTCTGGCAAGATCTTGTCCATGATTTCTCCTCGGCAGCCGTGCTATGGCAGGTGGGCATCATCGTCGCCAGCCTGTTGACGGCTTGGTCCATCAACAGCCTGCAACGTGCGCGTCTTGCCAACAGCAATGCCCACCCCGCGGCGATCGAAGGTCTGACGCGCGTCCTGTTCCCGATTTCCTCGCTGGTCATGGTGTTAGTTGGACAATTGGTTATCGGCCATTGGTACAGCGCGAGCTTGCTGGAGCTGGCTTCGCGCCTGCTGATTGCCATGGCGGTCATCCGCCTGGCCGTGTATGTGTTGCGATACGTCTTTTCACCCAGCGGCTGGCTGAGGACGACAGAGAATATATTCTCTACGCTCGTCTGGCTGATCCTGGTGCTGCATGTGACGGGCCTGCTGCCCGACATTATCGAAGCGCTCGATGGCGTACGTTTCAATATCGGCAAGAGCGCCGTCAGCTTGTGGCTGGTGATCCAAGGGTTGTTCACGGTGTTGATCACCGTGTTCATCGCCTTGTGGTTGAGCCGCCTGATCGAAAACAAATTGATGCTCGCCACCAATATCAACATCAATATGCGGGTGGTGATCAACAAGGTAATCCGCATCGCCTTCGTGTTCATTGCCGTACTGGTGGCGTTGTCTGCGGTTGGCCTCGATATCACCCTGCTCTCGGTGTTCGGCGGGGCATTGGGGGTAGGGCTGGGTTTTGGCCTGCAGAAGATTGCGAGCAATTATGTCAGCGGGTTCATCATTCTGCTAGACGAATCCATGAGTCTGGGAGATTTTGTCACCATTGGTTCCTATTACGGCAGCGTGCAGGAGTTGCGCTCGCGGTATATGGTATTGCGGCAGCTGGATGGGACAGATGTGATCATTCCTAATGAAACCCTGATTACCAGCGCGGTGGTCAACCATACGGCCACCCGCAGACGCGTCAAGATCGCCTTGCCTATTCAAGTGGGGTACGACACCGACTTAAGGGCGACATTGGAACTGATGAAGGAAGTGGCAAGCCGGCACCCGCGTGTGATGAAGGACCCCGCGCCGGATGCTAAGCTGGTCGGTTTCGGCGAAAGCGGTATAGATCTCAACCTGACAGTGTGGGTGCCTGACCCTGAGAATGGGGCGGGCGATATTCCGTCCACTGTTTATTTGAACTTATGGGATGAGTTCAAGGCGCGCGGCATTTCGATTCCATTCCCGCAACGCGAGGTGCATGTTTTTGGTCACGGCTTGGCCAATCCCGCAGATGCGGATAATACGCCCAATGGCGCGGCAAGCTGACCGGTTTTTGAGGGGGGGGGGGCGCCAGGCGCTAAACGGTTATCTACGTCAAATAACAAATAAAAAGCCCGCAATTGCGGGCTTTTCCAATTTCACCAATGGTTCAATTACTTCAGCTTGGTTTCCTTGTACAGGACATGCTTACGGGCAACGGGATCAAACTTCTTGATCTCCATCTTCTCTGGCATGGTGCGCTTGTTCTTGGTCGTGGTGTAGAAATGACCAGTACCTGCGCTGGATTCCAGTTTGATTTTTTCACGCATGATTCAGTCCTTAGATCTTTTCGCCGCAGGCGCGCAGATCAGCCAGAACAGCATCGATACCATTCTTGTCGATAGTGCGCAGAGCAGCATTGGTGATACGTAGGCTAACCCAGCGGTTTTCGCTCTCAACCCAGAACTTGCGGTTTTGCAGGTTGGGAAGGAAACGACGCTTGGTCTTGTTATTTGCGTGGGAAACATTATTCCCAACCATCGGCTTTTTGCCGGTTACCTGACATACGCGTGCCATGGCGGACTCCGAAATTCGAAAAGACCGCATTTATACCATGAAAAACGATATCTTTTCAAGTGAATTCAAAGATTTTTATCAGGGACTTATTGTCTGCCAGTGCTGCCGAAGCCGCCTGCGCCGCGTTCGCTGGCCTGAAAGTCGTCGACAATATTGAAGCTTGCCTGCACGACAGGGACAATCACCAATTGGGCGATGCGCTCCAGCGGGTTGAGGATGAAACTTTCCTTGCCGCGGTTCCAGCAGGAAACCAGGAGTTGGCCTTGGTAGTCGGAGTCGATCAGGCCGACCAGGTTGCCGAGGACGATGCCGTGCTTGTGGCCTAGGCCCGAACGCGGCAGGATCAGGGCGGCATAGTGCGGGTCGGCCAGGTGGATCGCCATGCCGGTGGGGATCATGATGGTTTCGCCCGGGGCCAGCGTTTGCGTATGCTCTATGCACGCACGCAGATCCAGGCCTGCGGAACCTGGCGTCGCATAGCTGGGTAACATATGCTGCAAGCGGTTATCCAGTATCTTGACGTCTATCTTGAGGCTCATGAATGTGCTTTCTTGGTTGGTTTGTCTGGGGTCGGCTTATCCAACGCGGTTTTTATCCATCATAGCCGCGATATGTTGCAACAGGCTACGCGCCAGCATGAGCTTGGGCGCCTGCGGCAGGGGATGCGCTCCCTCGTCATCAAGCAATACCAAGCTGCTCTGGTCTTGTCCCAATGCTTCGCTGGCGATATTGGCTGCGATCAATGGTAGACGCTTCCTGCGGCGTTTTTCGTCGGCATATTGCAGCAGGTTCTCGCTTTCGGCGGCAAAGCCGACGCAGAATGGCGCATCAGGGCGTGAGGCCACGGTGGCGAGGATATCCGGGTTGGCTTCCAGCGTGATGGTGAGTGGCGCTGCGCTTTTCTTGATCTTATGCTGGCTTGTCTTGACGGGACGGTAATCCGCGACGGCCGCGACCGAGATGAAGATGTCCTGGTTCTTCATGTTGGCCTCGACGGCAGCGAGCATTTCCTGGGCGCTGGTGACAGGAATGGTGTTGGCGCCAGAGGGGGCCTGTAATGCGACCGGGCCGCTCACCAAAGTCACTTCCGCCCCCATCTCGATAGCTGCGCGGGCAATGCTGTAGCCCATCTTGCCCGAGCTGTGATTGGTAATGACGCGAACCGGGTCTATGCTTTCCTGCGTTGGCCCGGCGGTGATGAGGATGCGCCTGCCGGCAAAGAGTTTGGGCTGGGAGCTGGAGAGTAAGCGCTCCACCAGTTCTTCTGGCTCAAGCATACGGCCGGGGCCGGTCTCGCCGCAGGCTTGGGAGCCGCTGGCGGGCCCCAGGATGCTGATGCCGTCGTGCTGCAATTGGCGGATATTGCGCTGGGTGGCCGGATTGTTCCACATTTGCTGGTTCATCGCGGGAGCGACGAGCAGTTTGCAGTCGCGGGCCAGGCAAAGCGTGGAGAGCAGGTCGTCCGCGGCGCCATGCACCAGCTTGGCGAGAAAATCCGCGCTGGCGGGCGCCACCAGGACGGCATCCACCTGGCGGGACAGGTCGATATGCGCCATGCCATTGCCATTGTCCGGCTGCCATAGATCGGTATAGACCGGTTTGCCAGAGAGCGCCTGGAAGGTCATCGGGGTGACGAATTGCGTCGCTGCCGACGTCATGACCACCTGCACTTCTATGTCCTGCTTGACCAGCAGCCTGACCAACTCTGCCGCCTTATAGGCAGCAATGCCGCCCGTAACGCCGAGCAAGAGTTTTTTTATGGAATAATGGCTCATCAGGAAATGTGCGGGTGCAGCAAAACTGCGATATAGAGTTGCTTGATTTTATATGAAAGGCTGAAGCGTGGCGATTACTGATTGGCCCGAGGGGGAGCGGCCCCGGGAGAAGGTGTTGGCGGCGGGGGCGATGGCGCTTTCAGATGCCGAGCTGCTGGCGATTTTCCTGCGCACGGGCGTGGCCGGCAAGAGCGCGGTAGACTTGGCGCGCGATCTGCTTACGCGGTTTTCCAGCCTCAATGGCATTTTCGCGGCTAGTGTCGATGAGATTTGCCAGGTGCATGGCATGGGCGTGAGCAAGTTCGTGCAGTTGCAGGCGATTTTCGAGATGAGCCGCCGGGCGCTGCTGGAGCAGATGCAGGGGCGCGATGTGCTGACTTCGCCCCAGGCGGTGCGGCAGTATTTGAGTTTGAGGATCGGCGCTCTGCCGCGCGAGGTGTTCATGGGGATTTTTCTTGATTCGCAGCACAGGGTACTGGCGATCGAGGAGCTGTTCAGCGGCACGCTGGCCCAGACCAGCGTATACCCGCGCGAAGTCGTCAAGTGCGCCTTGCGCCACAACGCCGCGGCCATGATATTCGCGCATAACCACCCTTCCGGCGTCGCCGAGCCCAGTCAGGCCGACCGTGATTTGACCCAGGCATTGAAGGCCGCACTCAACCTGATCGATATCCGCGTGCTCGACCATTTTGTCGTGGCTGGCAACCAGATCGTGTCATTTTCTGAACGCGGGTTGCTTTAGAGGCCGTGAGTATCGCTATTAAAAGCGCCTGCAAAACTTGGCGCAACGGTCCTGGTTAGCCTATCCTAGCGCCCCTTGCCGCTGAGGGAGCCACGGTTGAAGTCCTTGTCGCCTGGCGGGATGCAGCGGGTGCCGAACCAGCCGCCTTGCGATCCGGGCGGGCAGTCCTTGGCGGATTTCCTCGGCTGGGTTTTCTCCTGGTCGGCATAACGCCAGCTGCCGTCTTCGTTGAGAATGATGCGCTCACCCTCGGCAGTGGTCGCATGCTGCGGGGGGGTTGGCTCTTCCGCCCAGGCAGGCACCGCCAATATGCTGCCAAGCGCTGCGGCAAGCAGAAAGTGTTTCATGTCATGATCTCCGGATTTGTAATTATTTGTAATGCACAATTGTGCCATTGTCAGGACTGACATGCACCTAGAGGGTTGGTTCCGGGGCTGGTGAGATTTAGGGCAGCGAGATTCATGTTCAGCATGACAGGATGAGGCGGCCAATAAGCCTGAGCTGGCGATCCGGTTACAGACGCTAGCCAAACATCTCATTCAATGTTGCAATCTAATACACATCCCGCACATAGCGCTTGTCCTGCGCCATCTTGGCGATGTATTGCGCGGCGGCTTCTGCGCTCATGTTGCCATGGGCCTGCACGACCTGCTTGAGTGCCGCATCCACGTCGCGCGCCATGCGGCTGGCATCGCCGCAGACGCAGAAATGCGCGCCTTGCTCCAGCCATTGCCACAGTTCCGCGCCATGTTCCAATATGCGGTGCTGCACGTAGATTTTCTCCTGCTGATCGCGCGAGAACGCCGTGTCCAAGCGATGCAGGACGCCCGCCTGCTGCATCGCGGCGAGTTCGTCGCGGTAATAGAAATCCGTATCGGCGTGCTGCTCGCCGAAGAACAGCCAGTTTTTCCCGGTGGCGCCCGTAGCCTGGCGCTCCTGCAGGAAGGCGCGGAACGGCGCGATGCCGGTGCCGGGGCCGACCATGACCAAGGGAGTATCCGGGTTCCTGGGCACGCGGAAATGCGCCGATTTCTTTAGGAAGATGGGCACAGCCTGCCCTGCCGCCCGGTCGGCGAGAAAGGTGGAGCAGACGCCGCCGCGTGCGGTGCCATGTTGGCCGTAGCGCACGATCGACACCGTCAGGTGCACCTGGTCGGTAAATGCCCGGGGGCTGGATGAGATCGAGTAGAGGCGCGGCTGCAGGCGCTTCAATACCGCCAGCCACTCCGCGGCTTCCGCCTGGATGGGATAGGCATGCAGCAGGTCTATGGGCTGCTTGCCCCAAAGCCATTGCTTGAGTTCGCCCTGTGTCCCGAGCAAGGCGGCGAGCTCGGCATTGCCGGCGCGGGCATTGATGAACTGCAATATTTCCGGGGTGATGCGCGCGATTTCGTAGTGATGCGACAAGGCTTCCACTAGCGTCATTTCGCCGCGGTCCTGCACTTGCACCACCGTGGCCGGGGAGAGTTGCAGCGCCGCGAGCATGTCGCCCACCAACGCCGGGTCGTTGCTCGGCCAGACGCCCAGCGCATCGCCCGCTTCATAGCTGAGCCCGCTACCGTTGAGGTCAAAGACGAATTGGCGCACTTCTTTTTCCGAGCTGTCGCTGCTCAGGCGTTGGTTTACCGCCAGCCTGGCGTGCAGGGGATGCTGTCGGGTATAGGCTGGCGCTGTTGCCGGGCTGTCGTCCTCCTCTCCGGCGGGCATGCCGCCTGCGAGCGCTAGCTGCCGTGCCGTGGATTGCCGGGTGGATTTCCGGCTCGCGAGCGCGCTTGCTACCTGGTTGAGCCAGGCCTGGGCGGCGGCTTCATAATCCGGCTCGCAATCGGCGCGCGCAGCCAGCGGGGTGGCACCCAGCGCGGCCAGCCTGGCGTCGAGCTTGCGGCCGAAGCCGCAGAACTGGCCGTAGTTGGAGTCGCCCAAGGCCAGCACGGCGTATTGCAGGCTGGATAATGCCGTGTTTTCTGCCTGCAATGCGGTCCAGAACTGGCTGCCGTTGTCGGGCGGGTCGCCATCGCCGAAGGTGCTGGCCAGCAGGATGGCATGACCGGCCTCTGCCAGGCTGGCAGGCTTGACCTCGTCCATGCTGCTGAGCACGGTTTGCCAACCTTCCGCCTGCAGCCTGGCGGCACACTGGCCGGCGAAGGTTTCGGCGTTGCCGGTTTGCGATGCCCAGAGGATATGAACCGCAGGCTGGGAAGGGGCATCCTGATCGCGCTCGGCTGGCAGGCTGCCAGGCGCAATCCAGGTACGGGAGAATAATCCGGCCAGCATGCCGTCGACCAGGGTCTTTTTCTCCGGCGGCAATGGCGCCGTGGGCGGCAGCGTAGGCACGCCGCCAGCCTGGCGCGAAGCGTCGCTGCGCAGTCCGGTCAGGTACCCTTGCAGGTAGAGCTGTTCCACCGGTTCCAGCTTGACGGCAGGGATGTCGTCAAGGCCGAGTAGTTGTGCCAGTGCGTCAATATCTTTCATGGCGATTTCCTTCGTGTTGCTTATGCTTGTCCGCGTGTTGCCGCTTGTCTCGGCAGCTGCGTCCAGCGCGTTCTGGGCGGGACTTTCCACTCTGGCGAGGGCGACGGCGCTGAACTTGAATTCGGGTTGTTGCGACAATGGGTCTATGGCATCGCTGGTGACGGCATTGATCGCCAGGTCGTCGCCGAAGACGTCGTTCCAGTGGAATGGCGCGAAGCAATTGCCGGGACGGACGCGCGTGGTGACTACTGCCGGCAATACCGCTGATCCTCGGCGCGAGCGGATTGCGACCCGGTCCTGGTCCCGGATGCCGAGACTGGCTGCGTCTTCGGGATGCAGCTCGACGAACGGCCCTGGGTTGAGCTTGTTCAGGGTGGGGATCTTGCCGGTCTTGGTCAGGGTATGCCATTGGTGCTGCAGGCGGCCGGTGTTGAGGACAACAGGAAAGTCCTGGTCTGGCATTTCCGCAGGCGGCAGCCAGGGCCGGGCAAAGAACATGCCCTTGCCGCTTTCGGTGGCGAAGGCGATGCGCGGACGCTCGCCGTCCTCCTGCATTTTAATCTGCTGGCTGATGCCGTCATTGAGATAGCGGATAGGGTGGCGGTCTTGCGCATCATCCGGCGCGCAAGGCCATTGCACGGGGGTTGCGCGCAGGCGCTGGTGGCTCACGCCGCGGATGTCGTAGCCGGTCTTGGGGTTGGAGGCACGGCGGATTTCATCGAACACCTCGGCGGCAGAGGAGTAGCTGAAGCCTTCGGCATAGCCCATTTCGCAGGCGATGCTGGCGATGATCTGCCAGTCGGGCATGGCTTCTCCCGGCGGCGGCACGGCCTGCTGCATCAGCGTCATGTTGCGTTCCGAGTTGATCATCACGCCTTCTGCTTCGGCCCAGAGTGCGCCGGGCAGCAGGATGTCGGCATAGCGGTTGGTTTCCGTATCGAGGTAGGCGTCCTGGGTGATGACGAGTTCCGCGCGCTCCAGTGCGGCAATGACGTTCTTGCGGTTGGCGACGCTCGCGACCGGATTGGTGCAGATGATCCAGCAAGCCTTGATCTTGCCCGCGGCCATCTGCTCGAACATGGCGACGGTGCCGCCCGCCGAACGGGTATGCAGGGTGCCTGCGGGAACATCCCAGAGGTTCTCGATGAAGGCGCGGTCCTGTTCCGCCAGCACCGAGCGTTGTCCGGGCAGGCCTGGCCCCATGTAGCCCATTTCGCGGCCGCCCATGGCATTGGGCTGGCCGGTGAGCGAGAAGGGCCCGCTGCCGGGGCGGCAGATCGCTCCGGTGGCGAGGTGCAGGTTGCAGATGGCGTTGGTGTGCCAGGTGCCGTGCGTGCTCTGGTTGAGCCCCATGGTCCAGCAGCTCATCCAGTTTTTTGCCTGGCCTATCCATCCGGCGGCCTGGCGGATGTCGGCTTCCGGTATGCCGGTAATCTCGGACACTTTTTCAGGCGGATAGTCGTCGAGGAGTGCCGGCATGGCTTCCCAGCCTTCGGTGAAGCTGGCGATGAAGTCCGGGTCGGTATGGCCGTGCTTGTGCAGCAAGTGCAGCAGGCCGTTGAGCAAGGCCATATCGGTGCCGGGCCTGATTTGCATGAAGAGGTGGGCCTTTTCCGCCGTGGCGTTGCGACGGGGATCGACCACGATCAGCCTGGCGCCGGCCTTGACCCTGTCCATCATGCGCAGGAACAGGATGGGATGGCAGTCCGCCATATTGGCGCCGGTGACGAAGAACAGGTCGGCCTGGTCGAAATCCTGATAGGAGCCGGGTGGGCCGTCGGCTCCCAGTGAAAGTTTGTACCCACTTCCAGCACTAGCCATGCATAGCCTGGAGTTGGACTCGATGTTGTTGCTGCCGATATAGCCCTTGACCAGTTTGTTGGCGAGGTATTGCGACTCGATCGACATTTGCCCCGAGACATAGAGCGCCACGGCATCGGGGCCGTGTTCGTCTATGATGGCGCGCAGGCGGCGCGCGGATTCCTTGATGGCCTGGTCCATGCCGATGCGTGCGGGCTCGGCATTGCGCTGCCGGCGCAGGTAGGCATGCTCCAGCCGTCCCGAAGCCGTGATCGCCTGCGCGCAGGTGCTGCCCTTGGTGCATAGGCGGCCGTAATTGGCCGGGTGCTGCTTGTCTCCCGCGACCTTGACGATGCGCTCGTCCTCGACTTCCATGACAATGCCGCAGCCGACGCCGCAATAAGGGCAGACCGATTTGACTTGCGTCGCCATTGCTTCCTGGTCCCGACCTGTGCAGCCTAGACCTGCACCCAGACTGCGCCGTCGCGCAGCTCTACAGGGTAAGTGTTCAAGCGAGTTCCGGCGTCTTCCGCGCAGATGCCGGTGCGCAACTGGTAATGGTGCTTGTAGATGGGCGACGCGACGACCGGCTCGCCATCCAGGTCGCCGACGATGCCGCGCGAGAGCACGTTGGCGCCGCTGTGCGGATCATGGTTGTCGATGGCGTACAGCACGTCGCCCTTCATGCGGAAAATCGCGACTTGATGCCCTTCCACCAAGGCGCATACGCCCGTGTCGGGCCAGATGTCCTCCAGCGCGCAGACCGGCTGCCATGCCCCTTCCATACCGGCGGACATGGACATTTGCTCGATTGTGTTCCTGGATGAAGCGGTTTGTTGTAATTGGCTCATGGGTTTGCTCCGTTGGTTATTCGGCAAGTGCGAGGATAGGAATGACCTTCGCCTGCTGTTTTTCCTGTGGTGTGGCGGGGCGCATTTGCTCGCGTTCCTTGACGAAGACGATATTGGCGTCGCCAGCCATGCTGTTGACGAAGCTGCGGAAGCGCTTGCGCACTTCGGGGTCGGTGACGGCGGTCTTCCATTCGTCCTGGTAATTGTCCACCACATGCTGCATCTGCGCTTCCAGTTCCGCGCCCAGGCCCAGCGAATTGTTGATGATGACGTCCTTGAGGTAGTCCAGGCCGCCCTCGAGGTTGTCGCGCCAGGTGCTGGTGCGTTGCAGGCGGTCGGCGGTGCGGATGTAGAACATCAGGAAGCGGTCTATCATGCGCACCAGCTCTTGCTTGCTCAGGTCGCTCGCGAGCAGCTCGGCATGGCGCGGCTTCATGCCGCCGTTGCCGCAGACATAGAGATTCCAGCCGTTCTCGGTGGCGATCACGCCAACGTCCTTGCCTTGCGCCTCGGCGCATTCGCGCGTGCAGCCCGAGACGCCGAACTTGATCTTGTGCGGCGCGCGCAGGCCCTTGTAGCGGTTTTCCAGCTGCACGGCGAGGCCCACGCTGTCGTCCACGCCGTAGCGGCACCAAGTGGAGCCGACGCAGCTTTTCACAGTGCGCAGCGACTTGCCGTAGGCGTGGCCGGATTCAAAGCCTGCGGCGATGAGTTCTTCCCAGATATTGGGCAATTGCTCGACGCGCGCGCCGAACATGTCCACGCGCGCGCCGCCGGTCACCTTGGTGTAGAGGCCGTATTTCTTGGCGATATTGCCGATGGCGATCAGCCCGTCGGGCGTGACCTCGCCGCCGGGCATGCGCGGCACGACCGAGTAGCTGCCGTCCTTCTGGATATTGCCGAGGAAATAGTCGTTGGAGTCCTGCAGCGATGCCAGGTCTTTCTTGAGGATGAAGTCGTTCCAGCAGGAAGCAAGGATGCTGGCGGCGGTGGGCTTGCAGATATCGCAGCCCAGGCCCTTGCCGTGTTTTTCCAGTAGTTCGTCGAAAGACCTGATCTGGCCCACGCGCACCAAGTGGTAAAGCTCCTGGCGCGAGTAGGGGAAGTGTTCGCATAAGTGGTTGTTCACTGTCATGCCGAGCTTGACCATTTGCGCCTTCATCACTTGCGTGACCAGCGGCACGCAGCCGCCGCAGGAAGTCCCTGCCTGGGTGCAGGCTTTGATCTCGCCGATGGAGCAGGCGCCATTGGCCACCGCCTCGCCGATCTGGCCCTTGGTGACGTTGTTGCATGAGCACATGACGGCACTGTCGGGCAGGGCATCCACGCCCAGGCCGGGTTTTTCCTTGCCGTCGCTGGCAGGCAGGATCAGGAATTCGGGATTTTCCGGCAAGGGCATTGCATTGACCGCCATTTGCTGCAGGGTGCCGTACTCATCGGCATTGCCGATCAGCACCGCGCCGAGCAGTTTCTTGCCGTCCTCGCTGACGACGATCTTCTTGTAGATCTTGCGGACTTCATCCAGGTATTGGTAGCTGCGCGCGCCGTGGGTTTCGCCATGCGCATCGCCGACGCTGGCGACATCTACGCCCATGAGCTTGAGCTTGGTGCTCATGTCGGCACCCTGGAAAGTCATGGCGGCATCGCCGGCAAGATGGGCGCAGGCGATGCGCGCCATGTCGTAGCCAGGGGCGACCAGGCCGTACATCTGCCCGTTCCAGCTTGCGCATTCACCAATCGCATAGATGTCGTGGTCGCTGGAGCGGCAGAACTCGTCAATCGCGATACCGCCGCGCGCGCCGATCGCGAGGCCGGATTCGCGGGCCAGCTCGTCGCGGGGACGGATGCCGGCAGAAAAGACAATCATGTCGGTCTCGAGCCAGGTTTCGTCGAAGAACACCATGCGGTGGCGGGCAGTGGCGCCGTCGGTGATGTTGACCGTGTTGCGGCTGGTGTGCACATGCACGCCGAGTTCCTCGATCTTGGTGAGCAGCACTCGGCCGCCGCTCTCGTCCACCTGCACCGCCATCAGGCGCGGGGCGAATTCCACCACGTGGGTCTCCAGGCCCATGTCGCGCAGGGCCTTGGCACATTCCAGGCCCAGCAGGCCACCGCCGACCACAACGCCGCTCCTGGCGGTGGCGCCTGCCGCGGTCATGGCTTCCAGGTCTTCGATGGTGCGGTAGACGAAGCAGTTCTCGCGGTCGCGCCCGGGCACGGGAGGCACGAAAGGCACGGAGCCGGTAGCCAATACCAGCTTGTCGTATGGCAGCACCGTGCCGTCGGTCAGGCTGACGCTATGCTGGCGGCGGTGGATGTGGCTGACGCGGGCGTTCAGGCGCAATTGCAGGCCGGGGCGGTCATAGAAACCGGGCTCGACCAATGAAAGGTCTTCAGCCGTGCTGCCCGAGAAGAAGCTGGAAAGATGCACGCGGTCATAAGCAGGGCGCGGTTCTTCGCCCAGCACTGTCACTTGCAGGTTTGCTGCGGCGAGGTCAGGATGGCGCTTGACCAGCTCCTGTACAAAGTAGTGGCCGACCATGCCGTTGCCGACGACCACTATGCGGGTGTATTCATTCATCGTAGTGTTTCCCATCAGGTGCAAGCACGCCGGCCTATGGCACTCGTCTTTCCATGGTCATGCGTTGCTGTTGCGTAAGCCCAAAAACAAAAACGGCGTCCATGGCTTGCACAGCGACTGCCAGGGGCAGTGCGTAAGCAAGCTATGGACGCCGTTGTCCACAAAAGGATTTCCTGACTACGGAAACCCTCCTGCTAAAAATACTCATCGTCAATGAACGAGATTTGCTACCAGATAAGCAATGGGCATGCCAACATGGTTTATGCCGTAGCCACAAACCCGAGAAAATCGTGTAACCCATTTTTCCATATGGATTTTCTTGTCATCTGATATGGGCAGCCATTCATTTTGGAGAGGCGTCAGCATATGCAGGATGAATCAGGACGGCGCACGTTAATGACGCCGATTAAAAACGATTGCACCAGAATTGATCTTTCAATAATAGGAAGTATTTTCATCTGGATAGCGGGACGGATTCGCTCAAAGGTAGTGTGTTGCTAGGAAATGAACAACAGGTAGACCAGGATCACATTGGCGAGCAGCGAGCATACCGCCAGCCACTGCCATTGCTGCAGGCGCGCCCGCGCGAACAGCGGGGTGCGCTGTACCGGCAGGATAGGGCGGATTTCACCGACTTCCAACGCCAGCAGCATTTCCTCCGCGGTTTCAAAGCGGGAGGCCGGGTTGCGTGCCACGGCCTTGAGGATGATGTTTTCCAGCCAGCCGGGGATGTCGGGACGGTAGCGGGTGGGCGGCACGGGATCGCCGAAGCGCGGGTGCTGGAACGGCTCGATCTCGCCGTAAGGATATTTGCGCGTCAGCAGGTGGTAGAGCGTGACCCCCGCTGCGAAGAGGTCGCCGCGCACGGAGGCTGCTTGCTGGGTCTCGAACAATTCCGGCGCCATGAAGCTGGGGGTGCCGGGGTTGGACATGGAGTCATCCTGCAGGTGGTTGCCGCTGGAGGCGACGCCGAGATCAAGGATGCGCAAGCGGCCGTCCTTGCCAATGTGCAGGTTGGCGGGCTTGATGTCGCGGTGCAGGATATGCAGCCGGTGCAGGGCGCCGATCCCGCGCAGCATTTCTATCCCGATCCGCGTGATGCCGGCCGTGGTGAAGTGGTGCCCGTGTTGCAGGCGGTATTGCAGGGTAGCGCCTTCGTGCCAGCTCATCACGTAATACAGCTTGCTGCGCTGGCCGGCATCGAGCGGCAGCACCTGGGGCAGATATTGCGACATGATGCGCTTGGCGAGCCACTCTTCGTTGAGCAGAGCCTGGCAGCTCTGGCGGTCCTCAGCCAATAAGGGCTGCAGGGTTTTCAGCACCCATAGCTGGCCGCTCTGGCGGTGCCTGACTTTGTATACCAGGCTGGCGCGGGATTGGTGCAAGAGCTCCACGATCTCGAAGTCGTCGAGATGATCGCCAGCCTTGAGCTTGGGAGGCAATGCAAGCTGGCGGCCTTCGGCCAGGTGGTCGGTGAGCGTTTCCTTGCCTGGCTTGATAACGCGTACCGCCACTGCCGTGGCGTTATCGTTGCCTCCAGCTGCCAGGGCCAGGCGCGTGAGTTCGTCGCAGATGCGTTGCGGATGGTCGTACAGGCCCAGAATATGGTGGATGACTTGCTGCTCCAAGGCGGCCCAGACGCCATCGGTCATCAATGCGTAGACATCGCCGGCCTGTATGCCGCCTTCCGCATAGTCCACGTTGAGCTGCTGATCCAGGCCGACGGCGCGCTTGAGCACGTGGCGCATATCCGGCCTGTCCCAGACATGATCGGCGGTAAGCAGCTCCAGTTTGCCCGCGCGCAGGCGGTACAGGCGGCTGTCGCCCACATGCCCTGAATAATAGCGCTGGCCGCGCAATACCAGGAGCGAGAGGGTCGTCGCCATGCCTGCCATTTCACGGTGCTGCGAGGCCTGCGCAAGCAGCCAGCGGTTGGCCGCTGTGATCACCTTGTCCAATGCTGCCGGGATTTCCCAGGTGTCGGGGGTGGCGTAGTAGTCCGTCAGCAGGCTGCGCACGGTCATTTCGGCGGCTTCGCGTCCGCCGGCATTGCCGCTGACGCCGTCCGCAACGGCAAAGACGGCGCCCTTGACATTGAGGATGGCGCCGGCAGGCGTCACCATGCCCGCAAAGTCCTCGTTGCGTTCGCGCTGCCCGGTGACCGAGCTCGAGCCCGTGGTGAATTCCAGCGCCATGCGGTTCTACTATACCCTGGCGCTGGTGACGGCGGCGGAGCCCCAGGTGGTGCGCCAGCGCTCCTTGACCATGGTCAGGCCGAACAGGGCGACGACCGCCAGGCTGGCGAACATGGCCAGGCCGAGCTGGTAGTTGCCGGTGATCTGCTTGGAGTATCCCAGGCTGGAAGCCAGGTAGAAGCCGCCAATGCCGCCTGCCATGCCGATCAGGCCGGTCATCACGCCGATCTCCTTGCGGAAGCGCTGCGGCACGAGTTGGAATACCGCGCCATTGCCCATCCCCAGGGCGATCATCGCCAGCACCACGACGGCCAAGCCTGCCAGTTGCTGGCTCAAGCCAAAGCTGAGGATGAACAGGAAGGCGGCAGCGAGGATGTACATGGCGCTCAGGGTGCGGATACCGCCGATCCGGTCGGCCAGGTTGCCGCCAATCGGGCGCACCAAGGAGCCGGCGAAGACGCAGGCCGCGGTGAAATAGCCCGCATGCACCGGGTCGAGGCCGTACTGGTCGTTGAAGTAGATGGTGAGCGAAGAGGCCATGCCGACAAAGCCGCCGAAGGTCACGCTATAGAAAAACATGAACCACCAGGCATCCTTGTCCTGCAGTACCTTGAGGTATTCGGTGAGCGACTTTGATTCAGGCGGGTTGGGCGCGTCCTTGGCGAGCATCGTATAGAGCACGAGTGTGATCACGAGTGGAATCAAAGCGAGGCCGAACACATTGTTCCAGCCGAATACCAGCGCCAGCCCGGGGGCGAACAGCGCAGCCAGCGCGGTGCCGGAGTTGCCAGCGCCCGCGATTCCAAGCGCGGTGCCCTGGTGCTCGGGCGGGTACCAGCGTGAAGCCAGCGGCAGTGCCACGGCAAAGGATGCGCCCGCAACCCCGAGGAATACGCCCAGGATCAGGGTCTGCTGATAACTGTGAATGCCGTTCAGCCAGGCGAAGGCCAATGCGGCGATCACGATGAGCTGGCCGATCAGGCCTGCCATTTTCGGCTGGATCTGGTCGACCAGCACGCCCATGACCAGGCGCAGCAGGGCGCCCGTCAATACCGGCGTGGCCACCATCATGCCTTTTTGCGCCGGGGTCAGGGCCAGGTCGGCGGCAATCTGCACGGCCAAGGGGCCAAGCAGCACCCAGACCATGAAACTGAGGTCGAAATAGAGAAAAGCAGAGAACAATGTCGGTTTGTGACCTGCCTGCCAGAAACTTTTTTTCATGATATTTCCTTGAGTAGTGGATTGGGGAGCGCGCTGACCGGAACAGCACCTGGCCGCGCGATGATGTCGTCTCTCTTCATGCCGCGATTGAAAGGGATTGCAGCGACTCCTTGCCGTGGGCCAGCCTGACCACGTCGCCAATCACGATAATGGCCGGGCTCGCGAGGCCTGCCTGCTGTACTGCCGCTGTCAGCAATGACAATGTGCTGGTGACATGCTGCTGCTGGGGGAGCGAACCGTTCTGGATCGCCGCCGCCGGCGTATCGGGGGACATGCCGCTTGCCAGCAGCTCGCTGGTGATGCTGGCGAGCTGTTTCATTCCCATATAGATCACCAGGGTGGTGCCGCTTTCGGCCAGGGCTTTCCAGTTCTGCCCGCTCCCGCCGTCCTGCAGGTGGCCGGTGACGAAGCTCACGCCGTGCGTGTAGGCGCGATGGGTGACCGGGATGCCCAGGGCAGCTGGCACGGCGATGCCGCTGGTGACGCCGGGAATCACTTCCACCTCGATGCCTGCGGCCCGCAGCTCCAGCATTTCCTCGCCGCCGCGGCCGAACAGGAAGGGGTCGCCGCCTTTCAGCCTGGCGACGGTCTGGCCTTGTTCCGCCAGCGCTATCATCATGCGGTTGATGAAGTGTTGCGGCGTGGATTTGCAGCCGCCGCGCTTGCCGACCTCGATGACGCGTGCTTGCGGCGCATGTTGGAGGATTTCACGGTTGACCAGGTCGTCCACGAGGATAACTTCGGCCTGCTGCATGGCCTTGACCGCCTTCAACGTTACGAGCTCCGGGTCGCCGGGTCCTGCGCCTATCAAATAAACTTTTCCTGACATTTTTTCGCCTCTATCAGAAGGTGTACATCATGGTGAGCCAGAGTTTTTCCGTATCGCGCACCCGGCCCGCGGCATTGTTGCCTGGCAAGGCGGTGTATTGGTCCCTTTCGGAATACTTGCCGTATTCGAGCTTGGTCATCAGGTGCGCGTTGACGTTATAGGTGACGGCGGCATTCCATTCCGTTCCGTATTGGTCGCCGAAACCCCCGCCCACGGTATTGAAGCGGTCATCCGACTTAATGACGTGATAATCGGCAAAGAACAGGAAGTCGCCGATCTTGTAGGTCGCGGTGACGAACGTATCCTTGATGCCTTCCAACGGCGTGGTGAGGAACTTGTCCACCCAGCCCTGGAACAGGTGGTTGGTGCCGAACGGGGTCTGGAAGGCGTAACGTCCGTTGTTGCTGGACAGCAGCTCCTGGTCGGCGCGCAGCGAGAAATTGCCATAGGCCGCGCCGCCGCCCAGCTTGTAGTAGTGGGCATCGATACGGGAGTCGCCGCCGCTGTAATCGGTCTGCTTGGCGTATTCCGCCGTGTAGAGGCCTTTCCAGTGGGGCGTGAATACATGCGCGCCGTCCAGCCGTATGCCCAGGGTCTTGTTACCCTGGTCGGCTTCCTGGTTGATGTTGCCGTTCTTGCCGGCGGCAATGCCGCCCGTCCCTGCGGCGTTGCCAAACCACGCGCGGCCAAAACCGAGGTCGTCGAAGCTGGAGAAATAGCCGTAACCCGTCACGGATGCGGTCGGCGAAATCCGGTATTTCAGGTTGACGATTTCCAGTGCGCCGTCGGAGCGCAGCTTGGTGGTGATCTGTTTCACGCGCTCGATATGGCCGACATAGATTTCAGTATCGGGCAACGACTTGTTCAGCACGGTGACGCCGTCGAACACCTGCATGACCTGGCGGAAGGCGATATCGCCGATGAAGCGCACGTTGTCCAGGTTGATCTGCTGGCGGCCGATACGCACGCGGTTGTTCTTGATGCCGGTCCAGTCGACATACAACTGGTTGATGTCGGTATCGTCAGGATCGACGATCTTGGCGTAGTCAAGCTTGCCGGGCTGGTTGGAGACGCTGTTGATCAATGTGCCGTTGGTGCTGTCGTTGAAATCGTCCTTGAATTTGCTGACGTCGATGATCTGTCCGGCAAAACTGAAATCGTGATATGGCGCGGTCTGCCAGCCGACCAGGCTGCGCAGCGATATGCCATTGGCATCCTTGAGCGGCCGGCCGCTGGGGGCGTTGCCGTCCTGTTCCACATGTTCGTAACGCAGGCGGAAGCTGGTCAGGTTCTTGCCGGCCTTGACGGCATCCATGAAGGTATATTCCGGCGCGGCCTCTTCCGCCTGGGCTGCGGCAGTGAGCGCCAGCCCCAGCAAGCCGCCATAACAGGCTTGACGGATCATGAATCTCGAATTACTTTGCATGGGTTGCTCCTTTTCTCAGATGGGGTAACGGTAGTACCGGCCCGTCCTGCCCGACGGGCCTTCTTTTTCCTGGTATCAAGCTGCCATCGCCTGTAAGCGCCAAAATAAAAAAGGCGTCCTGGTTGCAGACGGTATGTTGTCTGCAACCAGGACGCCTTTGTCCTTGGCCTTCAAAGCCCTGCGGGCTGCTGGGTAGCGCATCGCGGCGCCAGGTATTGCTGCGGATGCCGCTTAAACAATGACAACCGCCATTGGCTGCCGTTGTTAATCAGGGATTAGCAAATGCTGTGCCAGGGAAGCTTTATTTCAAAACGCGATTGTTTTGTAAGGATATTTACCTGGGGAGGGAGTTTTGTTGAATCCGGCCAGCGATGCCGGTTTGCACCACCTGAGTGCGGTTGCACCAGAGGTTCACTGCCATCACGATAGGGAGTTTTGCTTGGCGAGAATGTTGTCCGCCACATCGATGATTTTGCGATTCTGTTCCATGGCGGTGCTGCGCATGATTTTGTAGGCCTCTACCTCGCTGATGCCGCGCTTGCTCATGAGCAGGCCCTTGGCGCGCTCGATCTGTTTTCTCTCCGCCAGCGCTTTCTTGGTTTCCGACAGTTCGTTCTCAATCTCGGCAATCTGCTGCGATTGCTGCTGCAGCAGCGAGACGATGGACTCCATGGGATAGGAGTGCTGGTTGTCGTGCACTAGGAAGGTATAGGCGTTTTCCACCGGAATGGAGAGGTTGAAGAAGGCGCTATCCAGCGTGGTGGCATGGGCCGGCTGGCTGCGCACTTTCTGCAGGTACTGGCGGGTCTTGTCCAAGTCGCTCTTCGCCTCGTGGATCAATGTCTCCAGCATGCCATGCATGCCCTTGATGAGCTGGCATTGGATATGCCAGATATCGGTGAGGCGTTGGCTGCAGAGCTCGAACCATTCGTCCCCGTCGTGCGTTTTCACGGCTTGGCCATCCTGCGCATGGGTGAGCTTGTTGCGGTATTGCTGGTGCCGCTGGTGGATGCTGGTATCCATCGAAGCCGCCCATGACTTTTGCAACGGGCTGCCGCCGAATTGGCAGAACAGCTCGAAATGCCTGTCCTGCAAGGCAACCAGCTCCAGCAGCTTGTGCTGGTGTTCCTGCTGCACATGGCCGGAGCCGAACATATAGGAGCCTACGGCGCGTTCCTGCCCGGCAAACTCCTTGCCCTGCACCAGGTTGTAGAGCGCGAGCAGATAAGTGGAGATCTTGCTGTTGACGGCATTGTCGGTAATGTCGAAGATCAGCGAAATCAGGCTGCCGATAAAGCGGTTGAACGATTGTATGCAATCGGGAAATGAAATCTTGTGCAGCGTCACCTGGTGGCGTAGCGATTTCAGTTGGTCGAAGCCCAGCAATATCCACGAAATCAGGGTGAGCTGCTTGGCGTCGGCCATGCTGTTATGGTCCAGGTGGCGCTGCAGCGCCTCGCGGAATTTCACCTCCAGGCCCTGGTTCTGCTCGATGATCTCGCTGCGCTCCTTGCCGAAACGCTGGCCAGCCGAAGCCAGGTACAGGCAGCTTGCGCCGCGCTCGGCCTGGATCTGGTGGATGATCAGGCCGATGGTCTCGACAAACACGGTGCATATCGACAGCCGCTCGAGCTCTTCGACATGCCGTATCTTGGCCAGGATGATGGTTTGGTCGGGAGAAATGTCTTTCATATCTAAATCCGGTAGCAAAAATCATGCGCGACAGCATGGCGGTTGCTGGTTCAACGATGGTTGATCAATCGGCTAAGGCAACTGCAGAGCAGCAAGTTTCTTCCTGGAACCTTGATTTCTCTGGATGCATGCAGGGTCAGGAGAGTTTGATGATGTAGAGCAGGACGACGACGAGCAGCAATAATAGCAGGCTGGTCGTCTTCCAGAACAGGAGAGGATTCTTCTCCACTAGCCCGCCCCTGTGCCTGTCGAGGAATTGCCGGTTGGGATGTCTCAGGTCATGGATGAATTCCGACAAGGCAGGGTAGCGTTTTTCCGGTTCCGGGTGCACTGCTCTCGCCAGCGCGTCGTCTATCCATGAGGGAGTGCTGCTGTGCCCGTCGATGGCGGAAATATAGGACAGGCGCTGCAGTTGCGCGCGGGTCTTGATTTTGGCGGCCTGGGCGCCGTAGGGCAGCTTGCCTGTGAGCATCTGGTAGGCGATGACGCCGAGTGAGAACTGGTCTGAAAGCGCCGAAGCGGCATCGCCGAGGAAGTATTCGGGCGCCATGTACTGAACGGCGCCCGGAACGGGAAGGGTTTCCGGCATATTGCATTCCTCAAGGCCTGCGACCCAGACTGCGCCGAAGTCGATGATTTTGACCACGCCGTTGCGGTCTATCATGATGTTTTCCGGACGCAGGTCCTGGTGCAGCATCTCGGCGCGATGGAAGGCCTGCAAACCCTTGGCAACCTGCTCAATGATACCGCGCACCGTTTCCAGGTCCGGCTTGGGGTTGTCCCTCATCCATTGCGCGAGGGTAATGCCTTCGATGAACTCCATGGCGACATACAGATAACGGGGTTTGCGTCCGCGCTGGCACGGTTTCAGCACGTGCGCGCTGTTGATGCGCCGCGCCACCCATTCCTCGAGCGCGAAGCGGTTCAACTGCGCCGCGTTTGCGCTCAGGTCGGTAGACGGGATCTTGAGCGCAACCTGCTGGCCGGTGTCACTGTCGATCGCCAGGTAGAGGTGGCTGCGGTGGCTGTGATGCAGTTCCCTGACGATGTGGTAGCCGTCGAAGTCCGCCCGCGCTTCCAGCAATGGCGGCGCAGGCAGGCTTGGGTACGGCAAGAGCGGGCCGGGCTGGCGATGGTCAAGGCGGTCTATCCTGACAATCTGTATCGTCAGGTTGTCCCGGCTGCCGCGTTCAAGGGCTGCTGCCACGATCTGCCGCGCGGCAATGTCGAGATCATGCGCGTTTCCGGTGATGGCGGCGGCGATGCGTTGCGCGTCCGTATGTTCGTACACGCCGTCCGAGGCCAGCACGAAGATGTCCCCTTCCTCCACCGGCATGCACAGGTAGTCGATCTCGACCTGCGGGCCTATGCCCAATGCCCGGCTCAGGTAGCTCTGCTCTGCATTGACGGCGACCCTGTGATCCTCGGTGAGTTGTTCGAGCGCTTGGCCGCTGAGCCTGTAGATGCGCGTGTCGCCGACATGAAAGAGGTGGGCCTGGCCGGATTTGACCACCAGGGCGCTGATGGTGCAGACATAGCCCTTGTCACTGTCATAGCGGTATTGGCTGCGCCGGGTCTGGGCATGCAGCCAGGAGTTGACCGCGCTCAATACGCACTGCACGGCATGCTTGGCGCTCCACGCATCGGAGGTGCAGTAATAGTCGCTGAGCAGGTTGCGGATCACGGATTCGCTGGCGACCTGGCTGACGGCGCTGCTGCTGATGCCGTCAGCCAGCGCGACCACGATGCCCTTGGTGGCGAGCTGGTGGCCTTGCGGGATGCAGGCGCCATGGAAATCCTGGTTGATGTCCTTGCGCCCCCGGTCGGAATGCTGGCCGAGGGAAATAGCGAGCGTATTGTTCATGCGCATGTGTTGGGACTACGGCTTCGATGAAGAGCGCCATAGCCCATCGCTATATCAACCAATGCTGCGTTTCGGCGCTGTCCTGACGTGGGTGGAATACAGGGTCAGCCCCGTGAATGCCAGCCCCCCGACCAAGTTGCCGAGTACGACGGGAAACTCGTTCCAGATCAGGTAATCCATGATGGAGAAGTTGCCGCCCATGATGAGGGCCGAGGGGAAGAGGAACATGTTGACGATGGAGTGCTCGAAGCCCATGGCGAAGAACACCATGATGGGCATCCACATCGCAATCACCTTGCCGGAAACACTGGTGGAAATCATGGCGCCGACCACCCCGGTGGATACCATCCAGTTGCACATGACGGCGCGGATGAATACCGTCAGCATGCCGGCCGCGCCGAACTCGGCATAGCCCAGTGTGCGTTTCTCGCCTATGCCGGCGATGATGGTGCCCACCT
Source organism: Methylobacillus draconifructus (assembly GCF_045984355.1). Taxonomy (NCBI): domain Bacteria; kingdom Pseudomonadati; phylum Pseudomonadota; class Betaproteobacteria; order Nitrosomonadales; family Methylophilaceae; genus Methylobacillus; species Methylobacillus draconifructus. The sequence continues at coordinate 276,176 of NZ_JBJQII010000004.1, forward strand.
TGTCCGGCTCGGCTGCGAAACCATAGGTAAAGACGATGGCCATGAACACCGCCACCGTGAACGCGCCGAGGAAATTGCCGACGAATACCAGCCCCCAGTTGCGCAAAATGCCTTTGATGGTGACGCCCGGGCGCTTGTCGATCAGGGCCAGGGGCGTGAGCACGAACACGCCGGTGAGCAGGTCGAAGCCCAGCAGGTAGAGCATGACGAACCCCACCGGGAACAGGATGGCGCCGATCAGCGGATAGCCGGTCTGCACCGAGGCCGTGACGGCAAACACGGCGGCCAGCGCCAGGATGGCGCCGGCCATATAGGCCCGGATCACGGTATCGCGGGTCGCCATGAATATCTTCGACTCGCCGGCATCGACCATTTTGGTCACGAACTCTGAAGGTAGGAGATAAGCCATTGCATTGCACCTCTTTGAAAAATAAAAAAGCGCCCACTCCTGATACCCCTCTTAAAAAAGGAATACCTGGAGTGGACGCCGTTGTCCTAATCGTCAATCTCTGCGGAATATTGCGCTACGGTGAATGAACCACGCCGCCGATGGCGTAGTGCATCCAACGGTGATGCAGCAAAAAATATGCCGGGGTTAAATGATTGCGCGACGATGGTTGCGCAGTCCAAGGTGTTAGCGCCTGGTGATAGTGCGGATACGGTGGGGGCTGGATAGGTGTTGGAAGACGGCCGTTCACTGTCCTTCAAGGCTGTGAGCACGATGGTTTTTTACCCGCGAGTCGCATGGTGCCGCCATGGAACCTGCATTATCGGCAGCCAATTGCACGTTTGTAGTGCATTTGCGCAAGAAGCCGCTTTATCGCGGTGCATGTCTATGGCTGGATATCCAGTTGAAGCTTGGCGAGACGGCTGTAAAGTCCCGATTGCTGCCGCAATTCATTCGGCGTCCCGGTTTCGATGATGCGGCCATGTTCCAGCACCACGACGCGGTCGGCATTCTGGATGGTGGCGAGGCGGTGCGCGATCACCAGGGTGGTCCTGCCGTGCATGGCCGAATCCAGGCCTTGCTGCACCAGGGTTTCCGATTCCGCGTCCAGGGCGCTGGTCGCTTCATCGAGCAACAGGATAGGCGCGTTCTTGAGAACGGCGCGGGCGATGGCAACGCGTTGGCGCTGGCCGCCGGAAAGCCGGGTGCCGCGCTCTCCCAGGAAAGTGGCGTATCCCTGCGGCAGGCGTTCGATGAATTCATGGGCTTGCGCCGCCTGGGCTGCGCGCTTTATCTCTTCATCGCTGGCGTCAGGCCTGCCGTAGCGGATGTTCTCCAGCGCATTGGCGGAAAAGATTACCGGGTCCTGCGGCACGATGGCAATCATGCTTCTCAATGTGCTGAGCGATAGGCTGCGGATGTCCTGGCCATTGATGCTGATGGCGCCGTCGTGGATGTCGTAAAAGCGCAGCAGGAGCTGGAATAGGGTGGTCTTGCCCGCGCCCGACGGTCCGACCAGGGCGACGGTTTCGCCTGCGTTGACCTCGAGCGAGATTTGGTCAAGCGCTGCCTGACCAGGTTTCGCCGGATAGTAAAAACTTACTTTCTCGAACTTGACGCTCGCCGTGCTGGTGGTGCCTAGCGCCATTGGCGTTGACGGGTTGCGGATCGCGGGCTCGCTGTTCAGCAGTTCGAGCAGGCGCTCTGTCGCCCCAGCTGCGCGCATGATGTCTCCCCATACCTCGGCGATGGTGCTGACGCTGCCCGCAACCAGCGCCGCATAAAGAATGAAGGAGGCAAGCTCGCCGCCTGAGAGCTCGCCTTGGGTGACCTGGTGCGCCCCTAGCCATAAGACGAAGATGATGGCGGCACTGATGCCGGCAATGACGAACGCGGCCAGGAAGGCACGCACGCGGATGCGGCGGACGGCAGCCTTGAAGCTGGTTTCCACGCTGTGCCGGAAACGCTGGTTTTCGCGGGGCTCCTGGGTGAAGGATTGCACTGTCGGCATGGCATTGAGTATCTCACCGGCCATGGCTGAGCTGTCGGCAATGCGGTCCTGGGATTCCCGCGACAGTTTCTTCACCGATCTGCCAATTAGCATGATCGGCAGCGTCAGCAACAGCATGAGCCCGAGATTGAGGCTGAATAGGTACCAACTCGTCACCGCGAGCATGACCATGCCGCCGATGAACTGGAACAGGCTGCGCAATCCCAGGGAGATTGAGCTGCCGACGACGGTCTGGATCAAGGTGGTGTCCGCGGTCAGGCGGGACAGCACCTCGCCCGTTTGCAAGGTTTCGAAGAATTGCGGCGACTGGGTGAGCACTCGCTCATACACTAGGGATCGCAGGTCGGCGGTGACGCGCTCGCCTATCCAGGAAACGATGAAATAGCGGCACGCCACGATCAAGGCCCAGAGAATCACCAGCCCGCAGATGAAGACGAAATGCCGGTTGATGTCCTGCACGCTCTGCGTGGTGGCGGAATCCGTGCCGAACCCTTGGTCGATCAGGTCGCGGAACGCCCAAGGCACCAGCAGCAGGATGGCGGAAGCCAGGCTGAGCAAACAGAATGCGAGCAGGATTTGCCAGCGGTATGGCCGCAATAACGGCCAAAGCTCGCTGAACAATCGTAAAGGACGGCTTGGGGCTTGCAGGATGAACCTCGCTTGGGCTGGGGCATTGAATGTCTAGCATACAATACTGCGCAAGGTTAGGGCGAGCGGGGCAGCCAACAGATGGGCTACCCGGGTTCGGATTCAGCGGCCTTTGCCACTCATGGAGCCGCGGTTGAAATCCTTGTCTCCAGGGGGGATGCAGCGGCCGAGGCCCAACAAGCCGCCCTGGGTGCCGGGAGGACAGCCCTGGTTTTCTGGGTATTGCTTGGCTACCTTGTCCGCTTCGGCCTTTTTCACCTTGTCCACATATTCCCACTTGCCGTTGGGATGCAGCAATATCTTGTCGCCGTTCGCAGTCGTGGTTTCGATCGGGGCCGCGTCGTCCGGTGCCGCTATTACAGGCAGGCTCAAGGCCAGCAAGGTCAGAAAGCTGATACAGGTGAATTTCATGCTTACCTCTCAATATTGTTGGTTTGGATGCAGACTGCAGAATATATGCTAGCAATATCTGTTCCGGCCGGTTTTTCAGAATCTGTTTATGCGCTCAGCCTGCGGATTTGGTTTTATACTGGCGGGCATTATTGGGAGACATCATAAACCTAAATGAATAAAACCTTGCAATACTTGATCTGGCTCCTGGTCGCCGTCGTCGGGGCCTCTGCGGTGGGAGGGATCGCCCTGCATCGCGGCGAAAGCATCAACGCCTTGTGGTTCGTGGCGGCGGCGGTCTGTGTGTTCGCGATCGCCTACCGCTTCTATGCGGCCTGGATTGCCGCCCGTGTCCTGATGGTGGATGCCAGCCGGGCGACGCCGGCGGAACGCCTGGATAACGGCCGCGATTATGTGCCGACCAACAAATGGGTGGTGTTCGGCCATCATTTCGCCGCGATTGCAGGCCCGGGGCCGCTGGTCGGGCCGACGCTGGCGGCGCAGTTCGGTTACCTGCCTGGTACTTTATGGATATTGGTGGGCGCTGTGCTGGGCGGCGCGGTGCAGGACATGGTGACCCTGTTCCTGTCGACGCGGCGCAACGGCCGCAGCCTGGGGCAGATGGCGCGTGAGGAGCTGGGGCCGATCGGCGGCTTTGCCGCGCTGGTGGGGACGTTCACCATCATGGTGATCCTGATTGCCGTGCTCGGGCTTGTTGTGGTCAATGCCATGAAGCATAGTCCCTGGGCGACCTCGACCGTGGCGGCCACGATACCCATCGCCATGATCGTCGGCCTCTATATGCGCCACTTGCGTCCGGGCCGCGTGCTGGAGGCCTCGGTGCTCGGCGTGGCGTTGCTGCTGCTCTCGGTGTTCGGCGGAGGCTATATCGACCACCATCCCTACCTGGGCAGCCTGTTCAACCACGACGGGCTCACGCTGGCCTGGTGGGTGATCGCCTATGGCTTTGCCGCAGCCATTCTGCCGGTCTGGCTGTTGCTGGCGCCGCGCGATTACCTTTCCACTTTCATGAAGCTGGGCACCATTTTCCTGCTGGCGGTGGCCATCATCCTACTGCAGCCCGAGGTGAAGATGCCCGCATTGACCCAGTTCATCGACGGCAGCGGGCCGATTTTCGGCGGGGCCTTGTTCCCGTTTGTCTTCATCACCATCGCCTGCGGCGCTGTATCCGGCTTCCATGCCCTGATCGCCTCGGGCACCACGCCCAAGCTGATCGCCAACGAGTCGGATATCCGCATGATAGGCTATGGCGCCATGCTGCTGGAATCGTTCGTCGCGATCATGGCGATGATCGCGGCAACGGTGCTCGACCCAGGCGTTTTCTTCGCGATCAACAGTCCGGCCGGCCTGGTGGGCAAGGAAGCGGCAGATGCCGTGGCGGTCATATCCAGCTGGGGTTTTCCAGTCACGGTGGAGCAGATGGAAACCCTGGCGCGCCAGATGGGGGAATCGACCTTGTTCGCCCGCACCGGCGGCGCGCCTTCGCTCGCGGTAGGCATGGCCAGCATCTTCGGCAGCGCGTTCGGCGAGCACCTGCTCGCGCTCTGGTACCACTTCGCCATCATGTTCGAGGCGATCTTCATCCTCACCACGCTGGATGCCGGCACCCGCGTGGGCCGGTTCATGCTGCAGGACATGCTGGGTAATTTCTGGCCCAGGATCGGCCAGACTTCTTGGTACCCATCGGTATTGCTCACCAGTGCCATTGTCGTGGCAGGCTGGGGCTATTTCCTCTACATCGGCGTGATCGACCCGAACGGCGGTGTGAATATCCTCTGGCCGTTGTTCGGCATTTCCAACCAGATGCTGGCGGCGATTGCGTTGTCGGTAGGCACGGGCATCCTCATCAAGTCCGGCAAGCTCAAGTATGCCTGGGTGACCGGCTTGCCGCTGGGCTGGCTGGTGGTGGTCACCACCACGGCCGCCTGGGAAAAGATCACCAGCGCGGACGTTCGCGTCGGCTTCATCGCGGCGGCCAACGATATGTCGGCAAAGCTCGCAGCGGGAGTACTGCCTCCCGAGAAGGCTGCCGTGGCGCCGCAGCTGATATTCAACCAGCAGCTTGATGCGGTGCTGACCTTGTTTTTCGTGGCGGTGCTATGGATCGTGATCGTCGACATGCTGCGCGTGAGTTACCGCAGCCTGAGCGGCAAGCCGGTACGTCCTTCCGTCGAGTCGGCTTATATCCAGACCAAGCTGGATACTGCCTGGGTGCGCGATTGATGTGGCAGGCATGCCAGCAAGCGGTTGACCGGGCCTGGCGCTTCCTGCGCCAAGTGTCGGGAGATGATGCTTATGAACGCTATTTGTCGCTGTATGCCGCCAACCAGGAACGGCACGGCCACCAGGGGCCGCCCCTTACCAGGGAGGAATTCTTCAAAGCTTGGCAGCAACAGAAATGGGATGGCGTCAAACGCTGTTGCTGACGGCTGGCAACCTAGCGCTAGGGGCAGCAAAACTTGCCATAAGGTGTAGTGAAGTGGTACGGCATTGCGTTTGGTCAGTTGCTCTTAATCATGCCTGCCGGTTGCTAGGCTAGCATCCCGCAGGCCAATGCGCCCACCTCCCTGACCGCCTGTTCTATCGCCAATGTCCATAAGTGGCTGAAATTGAGCCGAATATAGTGGGTCAGGTCTTTCTTGCGCGAGAAGATCGTTCCCGGCGCGACGGTGATGCCGTTGTCGATTGCCGCGCGGTAGAGCATGAGCGCATCCAGTTGCGCGGGCAGCCTGACCCAGATCACATATCCCCCTTTGGGCTCCGAAAGCTGCGTGCCGGCGGGGAAGCTTTCCTCTATCACGTTGCGGATCAGCACATACTGCGAGCGCAGGGTATGCCGCAATTGCTTGAGGTGCTGTTCGAAGCTGTCGCGCTGCATGAATTTCGCAATCGCGATCTGCGGCGCGGAGGGCAGCGACAGGCTATTGAGGAACATCAGGCGCTCCACTTCCTGCCGGTAGCGTCCGGCCACGGTCCAGCCGACGCGGTAGCCCGGCGCCAGGGATTTCGAGAACGACGAGCAATGCAGCACCAGCCCGGAGCGGTCAAACGCCTTGGCAGGCCTGGGCGCCGTTTCGCTGAAGTACAGCTCGCCGTAGACGTCATCCTCGATCAGCGGAATCTGCCGGTCTTCGAGGAATTCCACCAATGCCTGCTTCTTTTGGTCCGGCATGACGAAGCCTAGCGGGTTCTGGAAGTTGGCGGTGAGCACCACGGCGGCAATGCGCACGTTGTCGGTGGTGGCGCGCAATGCATCCAGGTCGATGCCGGAATCCGGGTCGGTACGCAGCTCGGCCACCTGCATGCCCAGGCGCTCCACGGTATGGGCCAGAGCGTAATAACCGGGGGATTCCAGCGCAATGACGTCGCCGGCCTTGGCGACGGCCTGCAGGCACAGCGTAATGGCCTCGGTAGCGCCGTGGGTGATGACGATGTCGTCGGGCGAAACGTCCATGCCGTTAGCCAGGTAGCGGCGTGCAATCTGCTGGCGCAGCATTTCGTTGCCGGGCGGCAGGTCGCTCAGTACGCCCCATTCGCCTTCATCGTCGGTCAGGGCTTTTTCGTACTGGTGGATCTTCTTGAGCGGGAATAGTTGCGGGTCCGGGAAGGGCGAGCCCAGCGGCACGGTGCCGAACTCGCGGATGGACTTGAGCGTGGTAAGCACCAGCTTGCTCGCATCGACCTCGGACAGGTCGATGTCCTTGGACAGCGGCGACGGGTTGCGTTGCTGCAGGCGCTTGCGCGGCGTGACGTAGTAGCCGGACTGGGGATGGCTGCTGATGATGCCTTCCTGTTCCAGCAGCAGATAGCCGCGCAGGACGGTGCTGATGCTCAGGCCGTATTTCTGGCTCGCTTGCCGCACCGAGAAAATCTTGTCGCCGGGCCGCAATACGCCTTCATCGATCATCGCGCGTATGCGGGCAGCAAACGAGACATAAAGCTTCATGTTGGCGGGGCAGGGGTCGAGTCCTTGATGCCTGCCATTGTACTCCAGCCAAGCGCTGGCGCGGCCGGAGTTTTTGCCGGGTGTGGGCTGGAGATCGGCCGGATTAAGCGGCCTGCAGAGCCTGCGAGATTTCCTCTCCGCCTGCCGTCAGCGCGGCGACCAGGCGCTCTTTCTCGGTGGAGACGACGACAAGCTCTTGCTCGCCCAAGGCGGTCATCAGGCGCTGCAACGTGCTCATGCGGATGCCCAGGCGTTTGCAGATCGCGGCCAGCGGCACGCGGGCGCGGCCTTCCTCATGCTCGGCATGCAGGAGCTCCAGGATGCCCAGCATCAGCACCGCGCTTTGGTCGAGCTGGGTATGGTCGGAGGCAAAGTCGCCTGTTTCCTGCTCTGCGCAGTCCCGGTCAAGCAGCATTGGATACCTTCTGTTCTGCCGTCTTCTCGATAATCACCGGGATCGACTTGGAGGTAGGCGTATGCGAGAAGTCGGCCACGCTTTCCAGGGGCACCAGGTTGTTGGTTTCCGGGTAGTAGCCGCCCAGGCAGCCTTGCGGGATGTCGTAGGACACCACCAGGAAGTTGTCGGCGCGGCGGGTGATGCCGTCCTGCCAGACGCTGATCAGGTTGACCCAGTCGCCGGCCTTGAGGCCCATGCGCTTGATGTCTTCCGGGTTCATGAACACGACGCGGCGCTGGCCGAATACGCCGCGGTAGCGATCGTCCATGCCGTAGATGGTGGTGTTGTACTGGTCATGGGAGCGCGTGGTCATGAGCACGAACATCCGGTCGCCATATTGCTCGCGCGCCTGGTGGATAGGCGAGTTGCGCGGGATTTCCTGCAAAGTGAACTCGGCCTTGCCGGAAGGTGTGATCCAGACGCGGTCGCTGGACGGCACCGGCAGGCGGAAGCCGCCCGGGTGCTTGATGCGCTCGTTGTAGTCTTTGAACGCGGCTGGCAGGGTCTGTTCGATGGCGTCGCGAATCTTGCTGTAGTCCTTGATGTATTCCAGCCACGGCGTCTTGCTGTGCTTGAGCGTGGCATGGGCCAGGCGCGCGACGATGGCGGGCTCGGACAGCAGGTGCGGCGAGGCCGGCTTGTTCATGCCGTAGGAGATATGCACCATGCTCATGGAGTCTTCCACGGTCACGCCTTGCGGGCCGGTTTCCTGGGTGTCGATCTCGGTGCGGCCCAGGCACGGCAATATCAAGGCTGCCTTGCCGTGCACCAGGTGGCTGCGGTTGAGCTTGGTGGTGACGTGGGCGGTCAGGTCGCAATTGCGCAGGCCTTCCCATGTGCGGTCGGTATCGGGCGTGGCGATTGAGAAGTTGCCGCCAAGGGCAAAGAAGAACTTGGCCTTGCCGTCTATCATCGCCTGGATGGCGGATACGGCATCGTAGCCAGGTTCTTTCGGCACCTTGATGTCAAATACGCGCTCAAGGCTTTCCAGGAAGGCCAGCGGCATCTTTTCATAGATGCCCACGGTGCGGTTGCCCTGTACGTTGCTGTGGCCGCGCACCGGGCACAGGCCTGCGCCTTCCTTGCCGATATTGCCGCGCAGCAGCATCAGGTTGACCAGGGTCTGGATCGTGGCGACGCCATGCTTGTGCTGGGTGATGCCCATGCCCCAGGTCGAGATCACGCGGTCGCCGGTAGCATAGATGCGGGCCACTTCCTCGATCTGTTCCAATGGCACGCCGGACTCCTCCACGATCAGGTCCCAGCTTTCCTGGCGTGCGTCCTCGGCGATGGCCTCGAAACCGTTGGTGTGCTGCTGGACGAACTCCACGTCCACCACACGCTCGGAGCCGTTCTTGATAGCTTCGTCGTCCCACTGGATGACGAACTTGATCATGCCCTTGATCAGCGCCAGGTCGCCGCCCAGCTTGGGCTGGATGAACATGTCGCTGATCTTGCTGCCTTTGAACGACAACATGTCGAACGGGCTTTGCGGGTCGGCGAAGCGCTCCAGGCCGCGTTCCTTCAATGGGTTGATCGCCACGATGCGCGCGCCGCGCTTGGCGGCCTCGCGCAGCTCGCCCAGCATGCGCGGGTGGTTGGTGGCGGGGTTCTGGCCGAAAATCAGCAAGGTGTCGGCATGCTCGAAGTCGTGCAGCGTCACCGATCCCTTGCCGATGCCCACGGTTGGAGGCAAGGCCATGCTGGTGGATTCGTGGCAGAGGTTGGAGCAGTCCGGGAAATTGTTGGTGCCGAACTCGCGTACGAACAATTGGTAGAGGAAGGCTGCCTCGTTGCTGGCGCGGCCCGAGGTATAGAAAATCGCCTCATTCGGGTCGGCAAGCGCGTTCAGGTGTTCGGCCATCAGCTCGAATGCGCCGTCCCACGACACTTCCTCGTACTTGTCGGTAGCTGGGTTGTAGCGCATCGGGTGGGTGAGGCGACCCTCGTTTTCCAGATCGAAATCGCTCCATTCCATCAACTCGGTGACGGTATGTTTTGCGAAGAATTCCGGCGGCACGCGCTTGGCGGTTGCTTCAGCCGCCACCGCCTTGACGCCGTTCTCGCAGAATTCGAAGGTGGAAGTGTGCTCCTTGTCCGGCCAGGCGCAACCCGGGCAGTCGAAACCGTCAGGCTGGTTCTGCGAAAGCAAGGTTATGACGCCCTTCACGGGAATCTTCTGCAGCGCAAGCTGCGCGGCAACTTGCTTCAGTGCCCCCCAGCCTGCGGCGGGGTGGTGGTAAGGCTTGATGGCGGCTTTAGGTTGCGACATATCTTCCTACGTTTGTTCAAAAAATCGGGCCGGCATCCGTGAAGGCGGGCCGACGCTATGAATACACAATGACGATTGCAACAATCGTAAGGGAGCAAACGGAAGGAAACCAGATACAGAAACGGGGAAATTTTTAGGGTACAGTTTGGAGGGGGATTAGCGGGAATAGCGCTTAGACATTAGCCTTGGGGTAGTCTCTAAGCGCTTGCGCTTATTTCCCGCTACAACGACAGCAATACTGGCTAGGCGGGCGTGAAACCTTCCTGGGCGATCATGCTTTTGGGGATTGACGCAAGCTCACAATCAACAGCCATATCCCCGCAATCACCATTGGCAAACTCAACCACTGTCCCATACTCAAGCCTAGCGACAGCAGGCCGAGGAAGCTGTCCGGCTCGCGCGTGAATTCCACCAGAAAGCGGAAGCTGCCGTAGCCGATCAGGAACAGCGCCGACACCGATCCCCTGGCGCGCGGCTTGCTGGAATACCACCAGAGCAGGATGAGCAGCACGACGCCTTCAAGCAGGAATTCGTAAAGCTGCGAAGGGTGGCGCGCGATATTGTCCACTTGCGGAAAGAGCATGGCCCAGGGCGCATCGCTGGCGCGGCCCCATAGCTCGCCGTTGATGAAGTTGCCCATGCGTCCTGCGCCCAGGCCGACGGGCACCAACGGCGCGACGAAATCCATGATGCCGAAGAAGGTCAGGCCGCGCCTCCTGGCGAACAGCAGCATGGCGGCCATGACGCCGATGAAGCCGCCGTGGAAGGACATGCCGCCTTGCCAGAGGAAGAGAATCTCGTGCGGGTGGGCCAGGTAGTACTCGTGCTGGTAGAACAATGCATAGCCCAGCCTGCCGCCGAGGATGACGCCGAGCGCGCCGTAGAACAAGGCGTCATCCAGCGTCTTGGGCGTCCAGCCTGCCTGCGACCACCACGGCTGGTGGGCGATGCGCCAGCGCCCGAGCCAGAGAAAAGCCAGGAAGCCGATGAGGTACATCAGGCCATACCAATGAATGCCGAACGAGCCCAGGTGGATGGCGACTGGATCAAATTGTGGATGAACAAGCATTGGGATTGGCCCTTGGATTGGAGTAAAATCTCCTAATTATACGTTTAGTTTAGGGTTTTTATGCCGCAATACCGCTCCAGAACCTCCACCCATGGCCGCAATATGGCAGGCGCCCGCGCACTTTGGCGCGCCACCGGGATGAAGGAGGACGACTTCCAGAAACCGATCATTGCGATCGCCAATTCCTTTACCCAGTTCGTGCCAGGGCACGTGCACCTCAAGGACCTGGGGCAGCTGGTGGCGCGCGAGATCGAGCGTGCGGGCGGCGTCGCCAAGGAGTTCAATACGATCGCCGTGGACGACGGCATCGCCATGGGCCATAGCGGCATGCTCTATAGCCTGCCCAGCCGCGACTTGATTGCGGACGCCGTGGAGTATATGGTGAGCGCTCACTGTGCCGATGCGCTGGTATGCATTTCCAATTGCGACAAGATCACCCCGGGCATGCTGATGGCGGCCCTGCGCCTGAATATCCCGGTGGTGTTCGTCTCGGGCGGCCCGATGGAGGCCGGCAAGGTCAACTGGCAGGGCAACGTGCACAAGCTCGACCTGGTGGATGCCATGGTGGCGGCCGCGGACAGCAACGTATCCGATGAAGAGTCCGACGCGATCGAGCGTTCCGCCTGCCCGACCTGCGGCTCTTGTTCCGGCATGTTCACCGCCAACTCGATGAACTGCCTGACCGAGGCGCTGGGCCTGAGCCTGCCGGGCAACGGTTCCACATTGGCCACGCATGCCGCGCGCAAGGAGCTGTTCCTCAAGGCGGGCCGCCTGATCGTGGAAATCACCAAGCGCTATTACGAGCAGGATGACGAGAGCGTGTTGCCGCGCAGCATCGCCAATCTCAAGGCGTTCGAGAACGCCATGAGCCTGGATGTCGCCATGGGCGGCTCGACCAACACCGTGTTACACCTGCTGGCAGCGGCGCACGAGGCCAAGGTGGATTTCACCATGGCCGACATTGACCGCATTTCCCGCGGCGTGCCTTGCGTCAGCAAAGTGGCGCCCGCCACGGCTAAATACCATATGGAGGACGTGCACCGCGCGGGCGGCGTGATGGGTATCCTGGCGGAGTTGAGCCGGGCCGGGCTGATCCACCGCGATACCCCGACCGTGCATAGCCCTACCCTGGGTGAGGCGTTGGACAAGTGGGACATCATGACCACCACGGACGAGGAGGTGAAGAAATTCTACCGCGCCGCGCCAGGCGGCATTTCCACGACGATTGCCTTCAGCCAGTCCATGCTATGGCCTGACCTGGATACAGATCGCAAGGAAGGATGCATCCGCGACAAGGCGCATGCCTATTCGCAGGACGGCGGCCTGGCGGTGCTTTACGGCAACATTGCGCTGGACGGCTGCATCGTGAAGACTGCGGGCGTGGACGACAGCATCCTCAAGTTTACGGGCCGTGCGCGTATCTTCGAAAGCCAGGACGATGCCGTCGCAGGCATCCTGGCCGACAAGATCGAGGCGGGCGACATCGTCATCATCCGCTACGAAGGCCCGCGCGGCGGCCCTGGCATGCAGGAAATGCTCTACCCGACCAGCTACCTGAAATCCAAGGGACTGGGCAAGGCTTGCGCGCTGCTGACCGACGGGCGCTTTTCCGGCGGTACTTCCGGCCTGAGCATCGGCCATGCCTCGCCCGAAGCTGCCGAGGGCGGCGCGATCGGCCTGGTGGAGGAAAACGACATCATCGAGATCGACATTCCCAACCGTACCATCCACCTCGCAGTCAAGGACGAAGTGCTTGCGCACCGACGTGCCGCGATGGAGGCGCGCGGCAAAGATGCGTGGAAGCCGGTCAACCGTCAGCGTCATGTATCCGTTGCATTACGTGCGTATGCTGCAATGAGCACGTCCGCGGCCAAAGGTGCGGTGCGCGACGTAAGCCAGATCGAGAAGTAGGCAGCATCGATAATAATAAAAAGAATTCATCAATCAGTTTTAAAAGAGCGTATGCAATCAGTACACGAATTGAATGCCCGGTACGGGGTCGGGCATAAAATCCATTTTTCCGCAGACCTGAACGGGTTGGTGACGCTGGAAATCGAAAACCCGCATGCCACCGCCAAGGTCGCCTTGCAAGGCGGGCACGTCATGCAATGGAACCCGCGCCATGCCGAGGCGCCGGTGTTGTGGTTGTCCGACCAGGCGCGCTTCGTCGCCGGACGTTCTATCCGTGGCGGCGTGCCGGTTTGCTGGCCGTGGTTCGGCCCGCATGCGACGGACGAGACCCTCTGTCCGCATGGTTTTGCCCGCGTGGTGCCATGGGAGGTGGTCGATGCCAAGCCTGAGGCGGACAACACCACCAGCCTTGTCTTGAGGCTGGTGGAGAGCCGTCAGGTGGAAAAGCAGTGGCCTTACGATTGCGAATTGACCTTGACCGTCAACATTGGCCCGACGCTCAAGATGGCGCTGACTACCACTAATAAGGGTAATGAGCCGTTCGTGATCGGCGAGGCCCTGCATACCTATTTTCAGGTCAGCGATATCGAGGTAGTCAAGGTGCTTGGGCTGGATCATACTGAGTATGAGGACAAGGTCGAGGACTACGCTCGCAAGCGCCAGTCCGGCGACATTAGCTTCAATGACGAGGTGGACCGGGTTTACCTGAATACCGAGTCGACCTGCGTGCTGGAAGACCCGGGCTTGCGCCGCAAGATCGTCATCGAGAAAACCGGCAGTCAATCTACCGTGGTCTGGACGCCATGGGAACGCAAGGCGGCCGAGATCGGCGACCTGGGCAGCCACCATGGCTGGCGGCAGATGGTATGTGTCGAGACCTCCAACGTCAGGGGCAATGTCGTCACTGTCGAGCCTGGCAGCTCTCATACTTTGAGCGTGCAGTACAGCACTGAAAGTTTGTAGCCGGGTGATTGGATTGGCAATGGGTGCATTGCCAATAGCCGGCCGTTGTAACGCGATTCAGCGGGAGTGCAGGCTCCCAAGGAGAATGAATGAAGACAATCATGCGCATATTGGTAGCCGCGAGCTGCTTGCTCATGGCTGGGCAGGCGGCAGCGGTGGATGCAAAGGTGGCGGAGTCGCTGGCACAGAAAAACGGTTGTCTGGCTTGCCACACGATCAAGCAAAAGGTCATCGGCCCGGCATTGCAGGATATCGCGGCCAAGTACCGTGGCCAGCCCGGGGTGGAAGCCAAGCTGATAGGCCGGGTCAAGAACGGCACCAGTGGCGTCTGGGGGCCGGTGCCCATGGGCCCGAACAGCCCGCAGGTGAAGGATGAGGATATCAAGGTCATCGTGCAGTGGATATTGACCTTGTAGCGGTTGCTGCAGTTGCTCCAAGCAAAGCCAGTCAAATGTTTTGGCTGGCTTTTTTGTTGGATGGAATCAGGGCGTCCTTAGGCTAGGCCCAGCGCCTTGAGCTTGCGGTAGAAGCGGTTGCGGCTCATGCCCAGCTCGCGTGCCGCGGCGGAGATATTGCCTTCATGGTGCTGCAGCGCCAGCTTGACCGCTTCATTGGTGATATCGTCGATGGAGCCTGCGGCCAGGGGCGTGCTTTTTTGCCCCGGGGCAATGCTGTCCAGCTCGTCCATGAAGCCGGGAGGCAGGTGCTGCCGCTGCAATGGCTTGCCAGCAGCCAGGGCCAGCATGGTTTTCAGCACGTTGTGCAGCTGGCGGATATTGCCTGGCCAGGGATGCTGGCGGAACAGATGGAGCACTTCGTCGTGGATTTCAACACCGCCGCCGCTTTCCGTGGCCATGATGTTGCGGATGATGGACAGCAGGTCCTGACGTTCGCGCAATGGCGGCAATGTCAGGCTGATGCCGTTCAGGCGGTAGTAGAGATCCTTGCGGAATGTGCCGTCGGCTACTTTTTCCTGCAATTTCTGATTGGTGGCGCTGATCACGGCAAAATCCAGTTTTCTGGACTTGCTGCCGCCCAGCGGAGTGATGCTGCGTTCCTGCAGCACACGCAACAGTCGGGCCTGCAGGAGCAATGGCATGTCGCCGATTTCATCGAGGAACAAGGTGCCGCCATGCGCTTGCTCGATCTTGCCTTGGCTGCCTTTCTGGCGTGCGCCGGTAAAGGCGCCTTCCTCGTAGCCGAACAGTTCCGCCTCGATCAGCCCTTCCGGCAATGCGGCGCAATTGATGGCGACCAGCGGGCCGTCGGCGCGGGCGCTGCCCTGGTGGATGGCGCTGGCAAGCAATTCCTTGCCGACGCCGGTTTCCCCCTGGATCAGGATGGAGATATCCTGGTTCATGACCAGCCTGGCCTGGCTCAATATTTCGGCGATACGCGGATCATCGCCGGTCATGGTGATCGCGGGACCGGTTGGCCTGGATGCATGGCGTATGCCGGCGATCTTGTTGCTGGCTGCTGTTTCCGGTTCAATGCTGAGCCTTGCGTAGACGGGTTCGCCGTTTGCGAGCGTGAGCGTCAGCGGAGCGCTTTGCCGGTGTTCATTGCAGGCGTGGGAGAACGACTCCAGGAACATGGACTGGAAATGCGCGGGCGGGCTTTTCAAGCCCAGCAAGCCCAGCCCATTGCGGTTGATGGCCAGTAGCTCGCCCTCGCGTGACAATGCTGCATTTCCTTCCCATGCCGAGCCGATAAAATCGGCGGAGGTATGGAAGTGCAGTGTTACCGGCCCTTGGTGGCAGGCCCTGAACACGCGATTTTCAATCTGCTGGGCGGCCATCTTCACCAGCGCCAGTGTGTGCTGCTGGTGGGCGGCAAACGCATTGGTGACGTTGAGCGTGCCAAGCAGTTGCTGGTTGGGGCCAAAAATGGGGACGGCATAGCAGCTGAAACCGTGCAGTTGCTCGACAAAGTGTTCCGCGCCTTGTACCGCTACCGGCCGCTGTTCCACAATCGCCGTGCCGATGGCATTGGTGCCGCGCTCCTGCTCGCGCCATGAATAGCCCGGGCTCATGATTTCGCTAGGCGCAAGGTCAACCAGCAAGTGCTGGCCTTCGCTATGCAGGATGACGCCTTCTGCCTCAGTGAGCGCCACCATGCTGTATGAGTGGGCAATCTGCTCGTATAGCGCGGTGATCTCGGGCTTGGCCTGCGTCAGCAGCAAATGGTGCTTGCTGCGTTTCTTCTCCAGCTCCACCCGGTCCAGCGTTGCAGTGCTCAATGGCTGGGAAGCATTGATGCCGTTATCCAGGCTGCGTTGCCAGGAGCGCGCGATTGTCTTGTTCACCACGCCCTCCGCCATATTGCCTTGCTCAAGAAACTGCAGCCTTGCATGCTCGATTTCCTGCAGGGACTTTGTCATGGGGTGGTGCATGGTGGACTTCATGATTGATATTAGGAACTGTTCCCAAATGTAGCACTTGTGCAATTTCGTGACAACTGATTACGGCGGGTTCGAGTCGATAGTTAGGAATAAATTCATATGGCAACGTATTATTTTTTCATGGTTTTCAGGAATTATTCCCGGTGATTGTTTTGGCTGGCATGGGGATTGCTGAATAGGGCCTGCAAGTTGATGACCAGGCATGGTCATGGTGCTGGCTGAGGTGGAGAGCATCGGCCAGCAATAAAACAACAAACATACTATGGAGAATATCCCTTGAAAGCGAAGCATTTGAAAATAGCACTGGGTGCCAGCCTGATCGGCCTGACATCCATCCCTGCTTTTGCAGCAGATGAGCTGGAAAAGCTGATCCAGGACGACAACCAATGGGTAACGCAGCGCAAGGACTATGCCAGCACAGGCTATAGCAAGCTGTCCCAGATCAGCCAATCCAACGTCAAGAACCTGAAGGCCGCCTGGACATTCGCTACCGGCGTTAACCGCGGCCATGAAGGCGCTCCGCTGGTGATCGGCGACACGATGTACTTTACCACCGCATTCCCCAACAATGTCTATGCGCTCGACCTGAACAACGAGGAAAAGATCAAATGGTCCTATTTCCCCAAGCAGGATCCTTCCGTGCAGGCATTGCTCTGCTGCGATAACGTCACCCGCGGCCTCGCCTACGGCGACGGCAAGATCTTCCTGCAGCAGAACGACGGCCAACTGGTCGCCCTGGACGCCAAGACCGGCGCCAAGGTTTGGGACGTAGGTGTTGTCGACGTTAAGCAAGGCGCTACCACCACCAACGCGCCCCACGTGTTCAAGGACAAGGTTATCACCGGATGCTCGGGCGGCGAATACGGCGTCCGCTGCTACCTGACAGCCTACAACATCAAGGATGGCTCGATTGCATGGCGCGCGTACAGCACCGGTCCTGACAGCGAAGTGCTGATCGGCAAGGATTTCAACAAGGACAATCCTCACTACAGCTCGTTGTCCGTATATGAAGACGTAAACGGCGGTAACAAGGAAGGCGGCTCTTTCAAGGCTCTGCCCAAGGAAAAGCTGAAGTTCCCTGAAAAGGACCTGGGCGTGAAGACCTGGCTCAAGCCGCAAGCGACCAAGAACGGCTGGGAGCAGGGCGGCGGCGCGACCTGGGGCTGGTACTCCTACGATTCGGCATTGAACCTGGTTTACTACTCCACAGGCAACCCATCCGTCTGGAACCCAGACGTGCGTCCCGGCGACAACAAGTGGTCCATGACCATTTTCGCACGCGACCTGGACACTGGCGTCGCCAAGTGGGGTTATCAATTGACGCCTCACGATGAGTGGGACTTCGATGCAGTGAACGAAACCATCCTCTGGGATGCGGACGGCAAGAAGCTCGCTACCCACTTTGACCGCAATGGTTTCGGCTACACCCTGGACCGCCAGACCGGCAAGCTGCTGGTGGCGGAAAAGATGCACCCGTTCGTCAACTGGGCGACTGGCATTGACCTCGTGACCGGCATCCCGCAAAAGGACCCCAAGTTCTCCACCCACGAAGACGTGAACGTCACGGGCATCTGCCCCGCAGCGTTGGGCGTGAAGGACCAGCAGCCTGCTGCCTACTCTCCCAAGACCAAGCTGTTCTACGTGCCGCTCAACCACGTCTGCATGGATTACGAGCCTGTGGAAGTGAAGTACGTGGCTGGCCAGCCTTGGGTTGGCGCAACCCTGAGCATGTACCCCGGTCCTGACGGCGTCATGGGCGGCTTCATGGCCTGGGACGGCCTCAAGGGCAAGCAAGCCTGGTACAAGAAAGAGAAGTTCTCGGTTTGGAGCGGCGCCTTGGCGACTGCGTCTGACGTTGTCTTCTATGGCACGCTCGATCGCTGGTTCAAGGCTGTCGACGCCAAGAGCGGCAAGGAACTTTGGAAATTCCGCGTGGGCTCCGGTGTCGTCGGTAATCCGATCACCTATGGTCACAAGGGCAAGCAATACGTCGCAATCCTCTCCGGCATCGGTGGCTGGGCAGGTGTGGCAATGAACCTGGGCCTGACCAACGACAACGAAGGTCTGGGCGCAGCAGGTGGTTACAAGGAGTTGAAGGAGTGGAATGCGGCACCAGGCGGTGGCGCACTCAACGTATTCAGCCTCTAAACCATCTTTAGGCAGTACCCCTGCCGAAAGGCAGGGCTCATCTCCATTTTAGTAGTCCCTTCTTGCCAGTCCCTTGTGGACTGGCTTTTTTTTGCCTACAAAGCCCAGGGCGAGCGTAGTGAAGCCAAGTCGCCGTAGGTTTTAGTCCCGTCTGGCTGCGCCGAGTAGCACAGCTTTTAATGGATCAGGGCTTGCGTCTGTTTGAGCGAAGCGAGTTCAGCAAGACCCCATTAAAAGCGAGCAACGCAGATTGCCCGGAACGTAGTGTAGGGACGCAGACAATCGGGTCGCCTTTTCTTTCGTATATTTCTTTTGGCGAAACAAAAGAAAGATACTCGCCCGGCGGGGCGAAACCCATCCTCTCGTCAATCACAATATGGATGAAGACTAAAAACCGTGGGGTTCGATGGGGTGGTGCTTGGATAGTGAATTACGCAAAAATAGTTTTGACCACTATCGCAAGTCGTCGAATCGTTGCCTTTCGCTTGCCAGCGAGTTACTTTCATTTGCTTCGCCAAATAAAAGTAACCAAAGCAAAGGCGACCCCGGAGTCTGCGCCGGGAGCAAGCTCCCGGTCCCCTGCGTTGCTCGTGCTAGATGGCGGCTTGCTGAACTCGCTAGCGCTCAGACAGACGCAAGCCTTATTTCCATCCAGCACTGCGCTACTCGGCGCAGCCAGACGGGGAAGTCAACGTCAAAACCATACTTGGCTTCGCTGCGCTCGCCCTTGTGAGTTACTAGCTGTTGCGTTGCCTGAGCTTGCTGTGGTGCATGGAGTAGGCGAAGTACATGACGATGCCGATGCCTACCCAGACCAGGAAGCGGTGCCAGGTTTCACCAGGCAGGAACGCCATGAGCGCGCTGCAGGAGATGATGCCGAGGATAGGAATGATGGGGCCGCCTGGATTCTTGAATGGCCGATGCAGGTCAGGCTGGCGGGTGCGCAAGACGATGACGCCGACGCATACCATGACAAAGCTCGCAAG
Source organism: Methylobacillus draconifructus (assembly GCF_045984355.1). Taxonomy (NCBI): domain Bacteria; kingdom Pseudomonadati; phylum Pseudomonadota; class Betaproteobacteria; order Nitrosomonadales; family Methylophilaceae; genus Methylobacillus; species Methylobacillus draconifructus. The sequence goes on from NZ_JBJQII010000004.1 coordinate 295,346, forward strand.
AGTGCCGATGTTGACGGTCTCGGCCAGGGTGCCAAGTGGGAAGAAGCCGGCGACGACGGAGATGATGCTGCCGCAGAACAGGATCACGCGGGTCGGCGACTGGCGGTCCGGGTTGACCTTGGAGAAGGCGGCGGGAATCAGCCCGTCGCGGCTCATGGCGTAGAGAATGCGGGTGAGGCCGTACAGCAGTACCAGCAATACCGTGATCAAGCCTGCCAATACGCCGGTGGCGACCAGCGTGGACGACCAGCCGTACCCCAGCTTGCTCAGCGCATAGGCGACAGGGGAGGATACGTTGAGGTCGGAATAGTGCACCACGCCGGTCAGCACGCCCGAGACCAGGATATAGACGAGGGTGCAGAAGGTGACGGAGGCAATCAGGCCGATCGGCAGGTCGCGCTGCGGGTTGCGCGCTTCGTCGGCGGCGGTGGAGACGGCATCGAAGCCGAAATAGGCGAAAAAGACCAGGGAGGCGCCCGCCAGAATGCCGATATTGCTGCCGTCCGCCTGGCTGGAGAACCAGCCGAACGGCATGAAGGGTTGCCAGTTGTCGCTATTGATATGGCCGACGGCGATGGCGAGGAAAATAGCGATGGTGCTGAGCTTGATCGCCACCATGACGTTGTTGACGGTGGAGCTTTGTTTGACGCCGCTGATGAGCACGAACACCAGCAGCCAGATAATGCCGAAGGCGGGCAGGTTGATGATGCCGCCCTGGCTTGGCGCCCTGGTCCAGGCTTCAGGGATGACGATGCCGAAATTGGCCAGGGTGTTGATGAAGTAGCCTGACCAGCCGTTGGCCACCGCGGCGGCGCCCACGCCGTATTCCAGCAGCAATATCCAGGCGATCGTCCAGGCAACGAATTCGCCGAACGCCACGTAACTGTAACCATAGGCGCTGCCGGAGCCGCCGACCGAGGAGGCGAGTTCGGCATAGGCAAAGCCGGCAAAGGCGGCGGCCAGCCCGGCAATGACGAAGGAAATCACCACGGCAGGGCCCGAGTACACGGCGGCGGCAATACCCGTGAGCACGAAGATGCCGGTGCCGATGGCGCAGCCTATCCCGAGCAAGGCAAGGTCGAATGCCGACAGGCATTTCTTCAGGCCGCTGTGTCGGCCTATTTCAACCGGTTTGGTGCGGAATAGCTGTGCAAGCATAGGGACTCCCGTTTTTTTGTTTTTCTAGTATGCACGAATTATGCCCGGGCTTTAAATTTCCCCGGCCCGGGCATGCTGGGGTGCCTGGCTTATTTGTTTTCCGTGAGCCAGTCGCGCCCGGTGATGAAATCGCTATAGAGCCTGGCTTCGGGCGAGCCCGTTTCCGGCTTCCAGTCGTAGCGCCATTTGACGATGGGCGGCATGGACAGCAGGATGGACTCGGTGCGGCCGTTGGATTGCAGCCCGAAAATGGTGCCGCGGTCGTAGATCAGGTTGAACTCGACATAGCGGCCGCGGCGGTAGGCCTGGAAGTCGCGTTCGCGCTCGCTGTATGGAATATCCTTACGCCGTTGCACGATGGGCAGGTAGGCATTGATGAAGGCATCGCCGACGTTGCGCTGGAATGCGAAGCTTTGCTCGAAGCCCAGTTCGCTGAAGTCGTCGAAGAATATGCCGCCGATGCCGCGCGCCTCCTTGCGGTGCTTGAGGTAGAAATAGTCGTCGCATTCTTTCTTGAAGCGGGGGTAGTACTGCTCGCCGAACGGCGCCACCGCGTCGCGGCAGGTGCGGTGGAAATGCACGGCGTCTTCCTCGAAACCGTAGTAAGGCGTGAGGTCCATGCCGCCGCCGAACCACCAGATCGGCTCCTCGCCGGGTTTTTCCGCCACGAAGAAGCGCACGTTCATGTGCACGGTGGGTACATAGGGGTTGCGCGGGTGGAACACCAGCGAGACGCCCATGGCCTGCCAGCTGCGGCCCGCCGCCTCGGGATGGGCGACGCTCGCGGACGGCGGCAGCTTGCTGCCGATGACGTGGGAGAAACCGATGCCGGCGCGCTCGAACACATTGCCCTCTTCCAGCATGCAGGACGTCCCGCCGCCGCCTTCCGCTCGCTGCCAGCTATCGTGCAGGAAGCGCTTGCCGTCCACCAGCTCGATGGCTTCCACGATGCGGGCTTGCAGGCCTTGAAGGTAGTCGAAGATTGCATTTGAGTTCATGAAGCTCTCCAGGTGTCACCGGGTCTCAATGCTTCACGGGCGTAGAATCTTGCCAGTGATGAGATCCTGTATGGTCGAAGGTTTGCTCGCGCCGCCAGTCCTGCCGGGCAGCACCCTGACACGGCTGCCGAACAGGCGATGGCATTCGCGAGTGGTTTTGGCCGGAACCCGGCCGTTGTGGTTGGCGCTGGTGGAAACCAGCGCCATGCCAGCGTTGCGGCAGAGATTCGCCGCGAATGGGTTGGCGGTGACGCGCACCGCCAGGGATGTGTGCTTGCCCCTGAGCAATGCAGGGCAGCGTTGCGACGCAGGCACCAGCCAGGTATGCGGTCCGGGCCAGCGGGTGAACATGTGTTGTTTCTGTTCTTTCGTGACCGGCGCGATCAGTTTGCGCAATTGCGCAAATTGGTGTGCAATCACGATCAGCCCCTTGCGCTGCGGGCGGCCCTTGATGCGCAATAGGCGCTTGAGTGCATGATGGTTGGTGGGGTCGCAACCGAGTCCGAAGCAGGACTCGGTCGGGTAGGCGATGACACCGCCGCTACGCAGGAAATGCTGTAGTGCGCGTGCCTGCATTGTGCTATCTCTTAGGATTTGACGGCGCGATAGCCGATGTCGGTGCGGAACTGCATGCCGTCGAACTTGATGCCGTCGGCAATCTTGTAGGCCTGGGACTGGGCATACTTCACGGTTTCGCCCAGCGCCGCCACGCACAACACACGGCCGCCGCTGGTGACGACCTTGCCGTCCTTGATGCTGCTGCCGGCATGGAATACATGGGCGTCCGTGAGTTCTTTCGGCAGGCCGGTGATTTCATCGCCCAGGCGCGGTGTGTCAGGATAGTTGGCAGATGCCAGCACGACGCCGAGCGCGCTGCGGCGGTCCCAGTCAGTTTTGGCCTCATTCAGCGTGCCGTTGACCGCATGCTCCACCAGGGCGACCAGATCGCTCTTGAGGCGCAGCATGATGGGCTGGGTTTCCGGGTCGCCCATGCGGCAGTTGAATTCCAGGGTCTTGACGCTGCCGTCCTCGCCGATCATGAGGCCGGCATAGAGGAAGCCGGTATAGGGAATGCCGTCTTTCGCCATGCCTGCCACGGTAGGGTCGATGATCTCGCGCATGACCTTGGCGTGGATGTCCGGCGTGACGACGGGAGCGGGGGAATACGCGCCCATGCCGCCGGTGTTCGGGCCTTGGTCGCCGTCCAGCAGGCGCTTGTGGTCCTGGCTGGTGGCAAGCGGCAGGATATTCTTGCCGTCCACCATGACGATGAAGCTGGCTTCCTCGCCGGTGAGGAACTCCTCGATTACCACGCGCGCGCCGGCAGCGCCGAGTTTGTTGTCGGCAAGCATTGCGTCAATCGCGGCATGCGCTTCGTCCTCACTCATCGCGACCACCACACCCTTGCCTGCGGCCAAGCCGTCGGCTTTGATCACGATAGGCGCGCCTTGCTGTTTGACGTAGTCATGCGCGGCGGTGGCATCGGTGAACGTGGCGTAGGCCGCGGTCGGGATATTGTGGCGGATCATGAACGCCTTGGCGAAATCCTTGGAGCTCTCGAGTTGCGCGGCGGCCTGGGTCGGGCCGAAAATCTTCAGGCCGGCGGCGTGGAACGCATCGACCACACCCTGCGACAACGGCGCCTCGGGGCCGACGACGGTGAGGCCGATCTGCTCCTTCTGCGCAAACTCGACCAGTTCGGCAACTTTGGTGATGGGCACGTTGACCATGTCGGGGTCAAGCGCGGTGCCTGCGTTGCCCGGCGCCACAAATACGCGGCTGATCCGCTCGCTCTGCGCGAGCTTCCATGCCAGTGCGTGCTCACGTCCGCCGCCGCCTATCACTAGAACTTTCATCTTTACCCTTTGATTATCAATTAGCCAAACACGCTGATATTTTAACGTTTCCTGGTTTTATGTGGCTTCAACCAGCAGAGTCATTGGCAAAGCGTTGCTGGCAAGGCGCACCGACGCAGACAGTACAAACGAGTACGGCAAGGAGGTGCAACGCAGCCAGCGGCGCTTTGCCAGTGACGATCAATGGCGGAAGTGGCGGATGTTGGTGAACACCATCACCAACCCATGCTCATCCGCCGCAGCAATCACCTCGTCGTCGCGGATACTGCCGCCCGGCTGGATCACGCAGGTGGCGCCGGCTTCCGCCAGGACATCCACGCCGTCGCGGAACGGGAAGAACGCATCGGACGCCACGGCGGAACCTTGCAAGGTCAAGCCGGCGTTTTGCGCCTTGATCGCGGCGATCTTGGTGCTGTCGACGCGGCTCATTTGGCCTGCGCCCACGCCCAAGGTCATGCCGTTGCCGCAGAAGACGATGGCGTTGGATTTCACGTACTTGGCGACGCGCCAGGCGAACAGCAGGTCTTCCAGCTGTTCCGGCGTCGGTTGCTTCTTGGTGACCACCTTGATGTCATCAATGCTGATTTCATGGTTGTCCGCGGTCTGGATCAACAGCCCGGAACCGACGCGCTTGGTGTCGTGCGAGTTGCGGCCACGGCTCCATGCGCTGTCGCCACCGCTTGGCAATGCAATCTTGAGCACGCGCACATTGGCCTTGGCTTTGAATATCTCCAGGGCTTCCTCGGTATAGTCCGGCGCGATCAATACTTCGACGAACTGCTTGGAAACGGCTTCTGCCGCTGCGCCGTCCAGAGTGTGGTTGAATGCGATAATGCCGCCGAACGCGGAGGTCGGGTCTGTCTGGAACGCCTTCTGGTAGGCTTCGAGCGGGTTAGCGCCCACAGCCACGCCGCAAGGGTTGGCATGCTTGACGATGACGCAGGCGGTGCTGTCGAAGCTCTTGACGCATTCCCAGGCCGCATCGGCATCGGCGATGTTGTTATAGGACAGTTCCTTGCCCTGCAATTGCTGCGCGGTCACGAGCGAGCCGGGCGCAGGGTAGAGGTCGCGGTAGAACGCGGCCTTCTGGTGCGGATTCTCGCCGTAGCGCAGGTCCTGCACCTTGACCAGGCGGCCATTGGCCTGGCCGGGGAATTCATTGCGCGTGCCGTCTGCGTTGAAGGAGGACAGGTAATCGCTGATCGCGCCGTCGTAGTTGCTGATGCGGTTGAACGCGGCGACGGATAAGGCAAAGCGCGTCGCCTTGCTGGTGGCGCCGTTGGTGCTGCGCATTTCCGCCAGCACTTCCTCGTATTGCGAGGCGTCGGTCAGCACCGCGACGTCCTGCCAGTTCTTGGCGGCGGAACGCACCATGGCCGGGCCGCCGATGTCGATGTTCTCGATCGCGTCTTCCAGCGTGGCGTCAGGACGCGCCACGGTGGCCTCGAACGGATAGAGGTTGACTACCAGCAGATCGATATTCGGGATACCGGCAACCTGCATCGCGGCCACATGCTCTGGCAGGTCGCGGCGGCCCAGCAGGCCGCCATGCACCTTGGGATGCAGGGTCTTGACCCGGCCGTCGAGCATTTCCGGGAAACCGGTGTAGTCGCTGACTTCGATCACGGCGATGCCATTGTCGCGGAACAGCTTCGCTGTGCCGCCAGTGGAGAGGATTTCAACGCCAAAGCCTGAAAGGGCCTGGGCAAATTCGAGAATGCCGGTTTTATCAGAAACACTGATAAGCGCACGTTTGATAACAGCCATAATGAAAAGCTTCTAACAGAAGAGGTTATTGAAGGTTGTGTTGCTGGAGTTTCTTGCGCAGGGTGTTGCGGTTGAGGCCGAGAATCTCGGCCGCCTTGCTCTGGTTGCCGCCTGCGCGGTTCAAGACATATTCCAGCAAGGGCTTTTCCATGCATTGCAGCACCATGTCGTACACTGCATGGGGAGGCTGCCCGTCGAGGTCCTTGAAGTATTCATCCAAGGCCGCGCGCACGCAGCTGGCGAGATCCTGCTGGCTAGCCATTATGCCGCCATGGCCTCGTCGTCGGTGGCAGCGGACTCTGCTTCGTATTGCAGGCGCGCATCACGCTGCTTGAGTTCGCCGAAGAAATCGTTGATGGATTGCAGCTGCTCTTCAATGCTCTGCAATTGGTTCATGTGGTGGCGGAAATTGGCCGAGCCGACCAGGCCCTTGGTGTACCAGGAAATATGCTTGCGCGCGACGCGCATGCCGGTCAGCTCGCCGTAGAAGTCGTAGAGGTCGTGGATATGCTCCAGCATGACCTGGTGGATTTCCTCGACTTCGGGCGCAGGCAGGTGCTCGCCAGTCGCAAGAAAATGTTCCGTTTCGCGGAAAATCCACGGGCGGCCCTGGGCGGCGCGGCCGATCATCACGGCGTCGGCCTTGGTGTAGTCGAGCACGAACCTGGCTTTTTCCGGCGTGGTGATGTCGCCGTTGGCGATCAATGGGATACTGATGGCCTGCTTCACGGCGGCGATGGTGTCGTATTCCGCGTCGCCGGTGTAGAGGCAGGCGCGGGTGCGGCCATGCATGGCGAGCGCCTGCACGCCGATGTCTTCCGCCATCTTGGCGACAGCGACGGCGTTGCGATTGTTCTTGTCCCAGCCGGTGCGGATCTTGAGGGTGACCGGCACATCCACCGCATTGACCACCGCCTTGAGGATCTGCGCGACCAGCGGCTCGTCCTTGAGCAACGCGGAGCCTGCCATGACGTTGCAGATCTTCTTGGCGGGACAGCCCATGTTGATGTCGATGATCTGGGCGCCGTTGTCCACGTTGTGCTTGGCGGCCTCCGCCATCATCTTGGGGTCGGCCCCCGCGATCTGCACCGAGATCGGGTCGACCTCGCCTTCGTGGTTGGCGCGACGCAGGGTCTTGGCGCTGCCGTAGAGCAGGGAGTTGGACGTCACCATCTCGCTGACGGCCAGGCCTGCGCCCATCTTCTTGCACAGGACGCGGAAGGGCCTGTCGGTCACGCCCGCCATCGGGGCGACTACCAGATTGTTCTTCAGCTTGTAAGGACCGATCTGCACCTGACTATAACCGTATCAATGACGTGGAAAAGCTGCCCATTTTATATGCAAACGCCGGAGTAACAAAGCACATATTGCTGGAGCACAGGCGCGGAAACAGAGGGCGCGGGCAGGGTAAGGCGATGTTTTACTTTAAGTTGCCGACGTAACCCCATGGATAATTTTATATACAGGTTTGTATAGTTTAAGCGCACATCCGCGTCGTCAGCTCAGACGGAACAAGGAAACCGTCTTGCTCAACTGCTGGGCCTGCTCATCCAGCGAATGGGCGGCGGCCATCGCCTGCTCCACCAGGGCGGCGTTCTGCTGCGTCACTTCGTCCATCGCGGTGATGGCGGTATTGATCTGCTGGATGCCGCTGCTCTGCTCCTCGGAGGCATGCGCGATCTCGCGCATGATGCCGGAGACGCGCTGTACCGCGGCGACGACTTCCTCCATGGCGCGGCCGGCATCCGCGACCTGTTTCGAGCCTTGCCCGATCTTGGCGACCGAGCCGTCGATCAATTGCTTGATTTCCTTGGCGGCGCTGGCGCTGCGCTGCGCCAGGTTGCGCACTTCCTGCGCCACCACGGCAAAGCCGCGGCCCTGCTCGCCGGCGCGTGCGGCCTCGACCGCGGCGTTGAGCGCGAGGATATTGGTCTGGAAGGCAATGCCCTCGATCGCATTGGTGATCTCCGACATCTTGCGCGACTCGTCCGTGATCTGCTGCATGGTGCTCACGGCCCCGGTAACGGTGCTGCTGGCGCGCTCGGCGGTGCTGGAGGCGTTGGCGGCCAGCTCGTTGGCCGTTCTCGCGTTGTCCGCGTTCTGGCCTACGGTGGAGGTGAGCTCTTCTATGCTGGCGGCGGTTTCCTCCAGCGATGCCGCCTGGTTTTCCGTCCTCTGCGACAGGTCGCTGTTGCCGAGCGCGATTTCGGAAGACGCGTTGGAAACGTACTCGCTGCTGGCGCGGATGTCGCTCACCATGTCACGCAGCTTGTCCTGCATCACTTTCATCGCCTGCAGCATGCTGGAGTTGTCGCCCGGTTTGAGCGCGACCTGGGAGGTGAGGTCGCCGCTGGCGATATGGCTGGCCAGGTCGGCGGCATCGCCGGGTTCGCCGCCGATCGGGCGGATCACCATGCGGTCCACCAGGTAGCCCAGTGCCAGCGAGACCACGACGACGCTCAGCAAGCCGATGACGATGGCCGTGTTGCGCAGGCTGTGCACGCCTTCTAGGATTTTATCCTCCGGCACGGTGACGGCGAAAGACCATGGCGTCTTGCTCTGGGCGATCGCGATCGGCTGGTAGATCCTCAATACCGTGGTGTTCAATGTCCCGTCCCGGGCGCTGTCCTGGTAGGGCTGTCCGGAAGCGACCGCCTGCCTGATCTTGTCCCAGGCGCCGCCGGTGGGCATGGGTTTGCCCACATTGCCCGCATCGCGGTCGCCGACGTAGCTGCCCTGGTTGGAAAACAGGCTGGCATAGCCGGTGGAGAACGGCTTGACCTCGGCGATGCGCTGCTGGAACTCCGACAGCAGCATGTCCACGCCTGCAACGCCGACCACTGCGCCCTTGTAGCGGATCGGCACCACCATGCTCGTGATCAATACCTTCTTGCCGCCAATCTCGTATTCATAGGGCTCGAGCAATGTCTCCTCGCCGCTGTCCCGGGCCAGCAGGTAGTAGTCTCCCGCGCCTGGGACGTTGTAGTCGGCCAGTGCTTCCACCGACACCTGGCCGCCGCCGCGGTTCCAGTAAGGCAGGTAGCGGCCCGTGGCATCGGTGCCCGGCTGGTTGACGAACTCGTTGTCGCGCCCGTCAAATGCATTGGGCTCCCATATGGTCCACACGCCGACAAAGCCCGGATTGCCTTCCAGCACCCGCTTCAGCATGCTGTCGGCAAGCTTGCGGCTTGCCAGCCCGTCGCCACGAAGCCCTTCCAGAGATTGCGCCAGGGTGCGGGCGGCATCGAAAGCGCTGTCTATCTCGGCCTTGGCTTCGTTGGCGTGCTGCCTCGACAGGGCGCGGGCATACTCGAGCGCCGATTCCTGTTGCAAATGCGAGGCCTTGTAGGTCAGTACTGCGATGGTGAGGCTGAAGCCCGCCAGGATCATTGCGATGACGATCAACAAGACCTTGCTGCGCAAGCTGAGATGGTGGAGAGAAAACATGGTTCAAGGCTTAAAAAGAATACGGTGTAAGCCTTAAGCAAATAGTATTCCCTGCACTGGCCGAGCTGCGGCACCAATCAATGCGGGCCGTTGCGGCAAGGGATGAGGGCGGCGCAGCCCGGGTTGGTGCATGGGCCGATGCCATGCACCAAGACAGCGCCAGGGCGTGGCCGCGCGGCGTTTATCTCGAAAGGGATGCTCAGCCTTGGTGCGCTGCGAGGCCGGTCAAATTCATGATGTCCAGCGCATTGGCAGTGGCGGCGCCGCGCGCGGTGTTGTCGAAAATGCACCAGGCCGGGCCGCTCGCTGATTGCAGCGTATGCGCAAGCTGCCTCAAATATGCTTCGGGGTAGGACGAGTAATAGATTTCCGGCGAGCCGTGCAGCCGGTAATAGCTGAAGCCAGTGTCGCCGCCTGGCGCTCCGGCGGTAGGAAACTTGGCCGGGTCAGCTGCCACGCGTGCCAGCCTGAAATCCTGCAATAGCTTTTCCACCTGCATTGAAAACCAGCTTGCATGGCGCGGTTCGCAGGCCGCCGCGCCGGGGTAATGCTGGCGCAGCAATGTGAAAAATGCCTGTGCGGAAGGCATGTCCAGCGCCAGGCTGGGCGGCAGCTGGACCAGGATACCGCCCAGCTTGCGGCCCAGCCCGGAGCTTTCCTCCAGAAAGCGCAGCAGGCTATCTTCGCAATCGAGCAGCCGGCGCTGATGGGTGATTTCCCGTGGCGTCTTGACCCAGAAGCGGAAGCCTTCCGGCACCGCATCCGCCCAGCGCACATAGGTCTTGTGTTGGTGCGGGCGGTAGAAGGAAGAATTGATCTCGACGGTGTCGAACAGGCGCGCGTAGCGCTCAAGGTGGCTGCCGCCGGGCGGGAACAATGCGGGATGCTGAGGCGGGACTCCCCAGCCCGCACAGCCTACCCGGATCGCAGGCGCGCCGGCTGCAGGCAAGGGCATCATGTTTTTTTCATGCATGGCTTAGGCATCGTCGGGAGGCGCGTGTCCTTATTCAACATTCAGCCAGCATACTCGATATCTTCCCTGTATCCCGCATAAGCCTGGTGGTATTCCATGATGCGGGCGACTTCCAGGATGAAATCCTCATCATAGCCGGCCCGGCGCAGCAAATGCAGCCCGATCTCCATGCCCGCGGCAATGCCGCCGCCGGTCACGATGCGGCCGCTGTCCACCACGCGGGCGCGGCTGATCCTGCATTGCGGGGCCAGTTTAGCCAGGCGCTCTATGGGCACCATGCCGGCGTTGGACTGCTCGATACGGTCAGGCTCCTTGCGGCTGGTGGCGGGAATGCCGTCCAGCAATCCCATGTTGCCGTAAATCCAGGAGCCGGTGCAGACGCTGGTCAGCAGTGTCTGTTCGGGCAGCGAGCGGATATAGTCGTGCAGGCGCTTGTTGTGGATTTCCTGCCGGGTGCCGAAGCCGCCCGGGATCAGGAAGGCATCCATAGCGGGATTATCCGCAAAGCTGTAGTTGGGCAGTACGGTGAACCCGGCCTGGGTCTGCACCGGGCGCAGGCTGTCGGCGACCAGGAAGGCGTCGAGCTCCGGGTCCAGGCGGCGCGCCACGGAGAACACGCCGTGCGGGGCGGCGTAATCGATGATTTCCGCATCCTTGAATACGTAGATGCCGAGCCGGAAGCCGGCGGTTTTCGTCTCGGTTTTGCGTGGTAGTGACATGCTAGGTTCTCCTATCGGTGGGGGAAACGGTTTCCAGAAGCATGGTGGCCAGCTGGTGGGCCTGGGCGGCAGCCTGGCTGCCCGGCGTGACGAGTTCGGTGGCGATGGCGCCTGGACCCGGAGCTTGAGGAATTCCGCGACCAGCCCGTCCTTGGACTGGAAGTGCAGGTACAGGCTTTGCCGGGCGACCAATGCCTCATCCAGGATGTCCTCCACCGACGTGGCGTGTACGCCGTTCTGGTAGAACAGCCTGCAAGCCGCTTCCAGTAGCCTTTCCCGGGCGGGGAGGGTCATTTCGTCGCTCCAATAGAATGGTCGTTCTATTAGAGGCCGGCTAACAATAGACTGTCAATCTATCGTCTTATGGCATCTTATGGCGAGGTGAGTTGCTCCAGCTGGGCCAGCCAGGCAAAGGCGTGCCGTTCGTCGCTGCCGCACATTTCCATATCGGGCCGCAAGGAGCTGCAGACCGCTGGCCGCTCCGGCTTGCCGAAGATCAGGCAGCGGTTGAGTTCGTCGAGCTGCACGCAGCGCTGCCCGGCCTGCTTGCCTTCGGGCATGCCGGGAATCGGGCTGGTGATCGAGGGGGCGATGCAGCATGCCCCGCAGGACGGGCGGCAATCCATTCGTCTAGCTCCTCTCTAAAGGCTGCCAGGGGTGATTTGCCGTATCGAGCGCTTCACGGATTCGCCGCATGGCCTCGGCGACTGCCGCCGCCTCGCCCTTGACGCCGAGTTCGATGGTGCGCCTTTCGTCCAGGCGCGGCAGGCTGAACAGCTTGAGGCTGGGGTATTGCCGCGTGATCTCTTCCATCAGGTCCAGCAGCTGGCTTTCCCCAGTATCGAACACCAGGATGGATGATTCGGCGGCCGGTTGCAGGTGGAACAGGTGGGCGTAATGCGTGTCCAGTATCCATTCCGTCATCGGCCAAGCCATTTCCGGGAAGCCGGGCATGAAATAGTGCCGCCCCAGCGAGAATCCGGGCACGCGGTTCACCGGGTTGGGGATCAAGGCGGCGTCCCGGGGGAAATCCGCCATCAACACGCGCTTGGGATAGGCAGCCTCGCCGTAGCGCGCCTCGATTTCGGCCACCGCGCCCGGGTGGCGCGCAATCGCCAGGCCGGCGGCTTCTGCCGCGGCCTGGCGGGTCTGGTCGTCCGGGGTGGCGCCTATGCCGCCAAAGCAGAGGACGATGTCGCTGCTCGCCATGGTGCGTTGCAATGTCGCCGCGATCTGCGCCCGGTCGTCCCCGAGGTATTCCGCCCACGACAAGGCGAGGCCTCTTGCGGCCAGCAGCGAGATCGCCTTGGCCAAGTGTGCGTCCTGGCGCTTTCCCGAGAGGATTTCGTCGCCGATGATGATGACGCCGAAGCGCGCTGATGTGGTGTCGGTCATGATGTCGAGGATGAGCTGGTGCGCGGAATTGCTAGGCAGCTAATTTGCCGCAGATAGGTCATGTTATGCAAGTTTTTGCCGTTGAATGGGTAAAATGGCCTGTGTTATTGATAGATCATATATGCCATGAGCAACCCGAAAGAAACCCCCGACGACGAAATCCTCTGCTTTTGCAGCGGAGTGAAGCGCGGCAAGATTCGCGCCTTGCACCGGCAGGGGTTCGATCTGCAGGGCATTGCCGACATGACCGGCGCGTTGACCGGCTGCGGCGGCTGCGAATGGGAGATCGACTATTTCCTCAAGGAGCTGGACAAGGAGCAAGGCAAGTAATCCAATGGCGGCGTCCTGGCCGCAATGCTGAAGCCGCCTTGGAGCGGCCGGCAAAACTCAGCGAAGCGCTCCTGGCTAGCCGCTCTTAATGCGCGGCTTCCCAATTTGAGCCCACGCCCACTTCTGCCAATAACGGCACATCCAGCTTGGCAACATCCTGCATGAGCTTGGGCAGGGCTTGCTGCACCAATTCCAATTCAGCATCCGGTACTTCCAGCACCAGTTCGTCATGCACCTGCATGATGATCTTGCTTTGCAGTTTTTGCGTTCTCAACCAGCCATCCACGGCGATCATGGCGAGCTTGATCAGGTCGGCCGCGGTGCCTTGCATCGGCGCATTGATGGCCGCGCGCTCGGCGCCCGCGCGGCGCATGCCGTTGGGGCTGTTGATCTCGGGCACCCACAGCCTGCGGCCGAAGAAGGTTTCGACATAGCCTTGCTCCTTCGCCACCATGCGCGTGTTCTGCATGTATTCGCGCACGCCGGGATAGCGCGCGAAATAGCGGTCGATGTAGCTCTGCGCCGCGCCGCGCTCGATGTTGAGGTTCTGCGCGAGGCCGAAGGCGCTCATGCCGTAGATCAGGCCGAAATTGATCACCTTGGCGTAGCGGCGTTGTTCGCTGCTGACTTCGTCGCGTTGCACGCCGAAAATCTCGGCGGCGGTGGCGCGGTGGATATCCTCGCCCTTGGCGAATGCGGATAGCAGCCCTTCATCCTGCGACAAATGCGCCATGATGCGCAGCTCGATCTGCGAATAGTCGGCGGAAATGATGCGCGACCCTGGCGGGGCGATGAAGGCTTCGCGGATGCGCCGGCCTTCCGCGGTACGCACGGGGATGTTCTGCAAATTGGGGTCGGAGCTGGCCAGGCGCCCGGTGATCGCCACAGCCTGGCTGTAGCTGGTATGCACGCGGCCGGTGGCGGGGTTGATCATGCGCGGTAGCTTGTCGGTGTAGGTCGATTTCAGTTTGGCGAGGCCGCGGTATTCCAATAGCACTTTCGGCAACGGGTAATCCAGCGCCAGCTCCTGCAACACGTCTTCATCGGTGGAGGGCGCGCCGCTCGGGGTTTTCTTGAGCGGCTTGATGCCGAGCTTGCCGAACAGGATTTCCTGCAATTGCTTGGGCGAGCCGAGGTTGAACGGCTGTCCCGCAATGTCGTAGGCCTGCTGTTCCAGTTCGATGAGTTTCTGCCCGAGCTCGTGGCTTTGCGCCTGCAGCATGGCCTGATCGATCAGCACGCCATTGCGCTCTATGGTGTAGAGGATGTCGAGCAGTGGCATCTCGATCTGGCGGTAGACGAACTCCAGTTTGTCGTCGGTTTCGATCTGCGGATACAGCACCTGGTGCAGTTGCAGAGTGATGTCGGCATCTTCGGCGGCATATTCGGATGCGGTATCGATGCCGATCTGGCTGAACGGCACTTGCTTGGCGCCCTTGCCGGCGATTTGCTCGTAAGTGATGGTCTGCACGCCCAAGTGGCGCATGGCGAGGTCGTCCATGCCGTGGGTGCGGTGGCTTTCCAGCACGTAGGACTGCAGCAGGGTATCGTGCGCGATGCCGTTCAGCTGAATGCTGTGGTTGGCGAGCACATGCTTGTCGTACTTGAGATTCTGGCCCAGCTTGGGGAGCGATGCGTCCTCGAGCAGAGGCTTGACTTGCTGCAACACTGCGGCGAAATCGAGCTGCTGCGGGGCGCCGGTGTAGTCGTGCGCGAGCGGCACGTAGGCTGCCTTGCCCGCTTCCACCGAGAACGACATGCCGACCAGCTTGGCCTGCATGGCATCCAGGCTGGTGGTTTCGGTGTCGAAGGTGACCAAGGGCGCTGACTTGAGCAGCAGCAGCCATTTGTCCAGGCTGGCCTGGTCGAGGATGGTCTCGAACTGGCGGTCAGGCACGGCAGCGGCGGAAAACAGGTCGCCGATCGGGGCCAAGGGTTTTACGGCGGCACCCTCGTTGCCGCCGGCTTCCAGCTCGCGCCGCCAGGTCTTGAACTCGAAGCGCTCGTAGAGCTCGGCGAGCTTGGCATTGTCGCTTGGCTGGGTAACAAGATCAGTCACCATTTGCGGCAGGTCCAGCTTGCAGCGGATAGTGATGAGTTCGCGCCCGGTGGGCAGCCAGTCCAGCGCCTTGCGTAGGTTGTCGCCCACCACGCCGCCTATCTCTGCCGCATTGGCGATGAGTTTATCGAGCGAGCCGTGCTGGCTGAGCCATTTCACGGCGGTCTTGGGGCCGACCTTCTCCACGCCGGGTACGTTGTCCACGCTGTCGCCGATCAGGGTGAGGTAGTCGATGATCAGGGCGGGGGGGATGCCGAACTTGGCTTCCACGCCTGCTTCGTCCAGCACCTCATTGGTCATGGTGTTGACCAGCTTGATGTGCGGCGTGACGAGCTGCGCCATGTCCTTGTCGCCGGTCGAGATCACCACCTGCATGCCTTGTTCCTCGGCCTGCCGCGCCAGGCAGCCGATCACGTCGTCGGCTTCCACGCCGTCTATCATCAGCAAAGGCCAGCCCATGGCCTTGATCGCCTCGTGCAAGGGCTCGATCTGTCGGGAGAGGTCGTCCGGCATCGGCGGGCGGTGTGCCTTGTATTCGGGGTAAATATCGTCGCGGAAGGTTTTTCCCTTTGCATCGAAGACACAGGCGCTATAATCAGCCGGATAGTCCTTGTGCAGGCGGCGCAGCATGTTCAGTACGCCATACATCGCGCCCGTAGGCTCGCCCGCCTTGTTACGCAGGTCGGGCAGCGCATGGAAGGCGCGATAGAGGTAGGACGAACCGTCTACTAATAACAATGTTTTCATCTTGAACTAGTGTGGAACCTTATGTCAGCTGCTAAAAAACTTCCCAAGATCCTCGACCCCGAGCTCCCCAACAAGAAGTACTCGGCACGTGAATCGTGGCGCGCGTTCGAGATTATGGCAGAATTCGTCGAGGCGACCGAGCGCATGAAGGAAATCACCCCCGCGGTTTCCATCTTCGGCAGCGCGCGCACGCCGCCCGACCATCCCTATTACAAGCTGACGGAAGAGATCGCGCGTCTCCTGTCCGATGCCGGCTTCAGCGTGATTTCAGGGGGAGGCCCCGGCATCATGGAAGCGGCCAACAAGGGCGCATACAAGGGCAGGTCGCCCAGCATCGGCCTCAATATCGAATTGCCGCACGAGCAAAAAGGCAACCCCTACCAGGACATTAGCCAGAACTTCCAGCACTTTTTCATGCGCAAGGTGATGTTCGTCAAATACGCCTCGGCCTATGTAGTGATGCCGGGCGGTTTCGGTACGCTGGATGAGCTGATGGAAGCGCTTACTCTCATCCAGACGGCCAAGACGAGAAGGATTCCATTGATATTGGTACATGAGCCGTTCTGGCGCGGCATGCTGTCATGGATACGCGAGACCCTCGGCGCCGAGGGCATGATTTCGCCGGAAGACCTCGATTTGCTGCAGGTGATCGACAAGCCCCATGAAATCGTCGAAGCCATCTTCAAGCATTATGAGACCAGGGGTTTCGAGCCATCGCCGGCGGAGCAGCAAATCATGCAGTTTTATCTGTAGGCGAATCAAAGTTTGGCGGCGGTTGCCGACCATTCCAATATCTTGTTGTTAATAAGCAACAACGCCCTTTTGGCGGATGGGCCTATTTGATAGAATTGCTGCATTATTCTGAGCCGAGGTTGTCATGCGTACCCATAAAATTTTGCTGATGTTGGCGCTTCTCCTGCCGCTGATGGCCTCTGCTGCGGACATCCCCGACAACCTAGAGCCTTTGCCCGAGGCGCCACCGCCGCCGGAAGGGATGGAGGGAGAGAATCCTGAGCCTGAAGTCACCATTACCAAGCGAGGCGAAGATACGGTCGAGGAATACCGCATCAACGGCAATCTCTACATGATGAAGGTAACCCCCAAAGTGGGCGCCCCTTATTATCTGACCAAAGATGATTCAAATGCTGGCTGGGCCCGTAGCGAAGGCGATATCGCGCCTACGGTCAGCATCCCCAAGTGGGTATTGTTCCGGTTCTGACCGTCAAGCATTGTGCCCGGAGAGGGTGGCGCTTGACCCTCTCTGCAACCTTCCCCGGTTTTTCCAAAAGTTTTCTATGTCCGTATTCACCACCGTTTCATTCGAGCAGATGCAGCAATGGCTCAAAGGCTATGACCTTGGGGAGTTGCTTGACCTGCAGGGGATCGCGTCAGGCATCACCAATACCAATTATTTCGTCACCACCGGCAGCGGGCGTTATGTGCTGACGTTGTTTGAAGAGCATAGCGCGGAAGAGCTACCCAATTTCCTCGACCTGATGACGCACTTGGCCGAACGCGGCATTCCGTGCCCGCATCCGGTCAGGAACATTGCGGGGCAAACACTTGGCGAGCTGAACGGCAAGCCTGCCGCATTGGTGAGCTGCCTGGCAGGAAAGTCACTGGACAACCCCTCGCCGCAGCACTGCGCCGCGATTGGCGAGGTGCTGGCGCGCATGCATCTTGCCGGCGCATCGTTCGAGGCCAGCATGAGCAACCTGCGCTGCCAGCGTTGGCGCATTGCCACGGCTGCCAAGGTGGCGCCTTTCCTGGAGGCGGAAAACCGCCGCATGCTGGATGCGCAGCTCGAGTTCGAGCAGGCGTTCGACACCAGCGCATTGCCGCGCGGCGTGATCCATGCCGATTTGTTCCGCGACAATGTGCTGATGGACGGGGACAAGGTCGGCGGCGTCATCGATTTCTACTATGCCTGCAACGATGTGCTGTTGTATGACATTGCGATTGCGGTCAACGACTGGTGCGTCAACGCCGATGGCACGCTGGATTCCGGCCGGGTGCGGGCGTTTCTCGATGCCTATCATGCAGTGCGGCCCCTCACTGAAGAGGAGCATGCCGCCTGGCCCGGGATGTTGCGCGTTGCCGCCATGCGCTTCTGGCTGTCGCGCCTTAATGACCTGCATTTTCCCCAGGCCGGCGAACTTACCCACGCCAAGGATCCGGATTACTTCGAGCGCATCCTGCGCAACGCTATCGCGGCACGCGAGCAGATACTGGCGGCCTGGGTCGATGCAAATTAACCTGTTCGTGGCTCAAGGCAATAAAATGAACATGCTGGCGCAGCGTTGCCGGCTACTTTAAGGGACGACATGCAAGCCAAACCAACCATTTTCGGCCAAGTGAACGCGTGGGTGCGCGACATAATCGCCTTGTTCCGCCAAAAACCGGGCAAGTGGATGCTGCTCGGCCTGGCGCATGTGTTTTTTTTCGCTATGCTGCCTGGCTTGATAGGCCTGAAATTCGTTTCCTTCCTCTTGCTGCCGGCTTTCCTGGCGCTGGCGGTAGGTTTCTACCGCGATGCCGATGCCGGCCGCGACAGCGACTTGGGCGACCTGCTCAATGAAATCAAGCCCAGTTTCAGGAAGCTGCTGGGCCTGGGCGCCATCTGCGTCGCATACGTGCTGCTCATCAATATCCTGACGGCAGAAGACGCCATGAAGCTGGAAGCCCTGGCCAGGAGCGAAGAAAGCCCGGAGCAGGTGCTGGAACAGTCCTTCCCCATCCTGGTCAAGTTGATGTTGCTGCTGGTGCCGCTGGTGCTAGTGATCTGGTTCGCCCCGGCATTGGTCGCGTTCCAGCAGTATTCAGTGGTGCGCGCCATCAAGTCCAGTCTGGCCGCGTTTATCCAATATCTGCTGCCTTTGCTGCTGACGTGGGTGTCCGTGACATTGATCATCATGTTGAGCATGACGCTGGCAGGCGTGCTGGTGGGGATGATGTCTGCAGCCTCCAAGGCCATGGGCGGGTTCTTGATGCTGGTGCTGGTGTTTGCCTGCATGCTGTTCGCCAGCGCCCTCATGCTGGCGTTCCAGTACGTCAGCAACCGTGACATCTTCAAGATGCCGCGGCCTGACCGCGTCGAACTGCTATAGCGTTTCCAGCTTGGCGTATTCCAGCGCCAGCCACTTCAAGCCTTCCCGCCCGAAATTGACCTGCACGCGCAGGTCGTTTGCATTGCCTTCGTAATTGACCACCACGCCCTGGCCGAACTTGCTGTGGGCCACGGCCTGGCCGATTTTCCAAGGCATGCTGGCTTGAGGGCGAGGAGCCGGGGCGGCGGCAGCCGTGTATTGGCTGGCGCCGCCATAGGATTTGTTCGAGACGGTGTTCAGGCGTTTGACCAGCGCTTCCGGGATTTCATCCAGGAAGCGTGACGGAATGCCATAACGTACCTGCCCGTGCAGCATGCGGTTTTGCGCAAAGCTGATATAAAGCCGCTGGCGTGCGCGGGTCACGGCCACGTACATCAGGCGGCGTTCTTCCTCCAGGCCGTTTGATTCGTAACTGCTCTGCTCGTGCGGGAATAGCCCTTCTTCCAGGCCGCTGATGAAAACGGTATTGAATTCCAGGCCCTTGGCGGCATGCACGGTCATCAACTGCAGCGCGTCGCGGCCGACATCGGCCTGGTGTTCGCCGGCCTCCAGGCTGGCATGGGCGAGGAATTGCGCGAGGATGGACATGGCAACCTCGCCATTCTCGTCCACCTGCATGCCGATGTCCTGGTTCATGAAAGCAATTGCAGCATTCACCAGCTCATCCAGGTTGGCGAGGCGGTCTTCGCCTTCCTTGTCCGCCGCATAGTGGTCGCGCAGGCCGGAAAGCCGGGTGGCAAGCTCGACCTGCTCTGCAAGCGTGAGGCCGATGGATTCTTCCTGCATCTGCTTGACCAGGGCGACGAAGCCGTCCAGGCCGCGGCCTGGCTTGCCGTCGCCGGCTTTCGCGCATGCCGCCTGCCACAGGCTGCTTTCCTGCTGGCGCGCCAGTTCCTGCAATTGCTCCAGGCTGCGAGCGCCGATGCCGCGCGTCGGGAAGTTGATCACGCGCAGTAGGGCGGTGTCGTCGTCGCCGCTGGCGATCAGGCGCAGATAGGCGAGCGCATGCTTGACCTCGGCGCGCTCGAAGAAGCGCAAGCCGCCGTAGACGCGGTAAGGCAGGCCTGCGGAAAACAGCTCGTGCTCGAGGATGCGCGACTGGGCATTGGAGCGGTAGAGCAGGGCGATCTGGCTAAGCTCGGTGCCTTCCTTGTGCAGGGCCTTGATCTCGTCGACGATGAATGTGGCCTCGTCCTTGTCGTTGTAGCCTTCATATACGCGGATGGGCTCGCCCTTGCCGGCAGAGGTCCAGAGGTTCTTGCCCAGGCGGTTGCGGTTATGCATGATGATGGCGTTGGCCGCATCGAGGATATTGCTATGGGAGCGGTAGTTCTGCTCCAGCTTGACGACGTTCTGCACGTTGAAGTCGTGCTCGAAGTCGCGCATGTTGCCGACGCGCGCGCCACGGAAGGCGTAGATGGATTGGTCGTCGTCGCCCACGGCGAAGATGCAGTTGTCCGCGCCTGCGAGGAGTTTCAGCCACAGGTATTGCAGGCGGTTGGTATCCTGGAACTCGTCCACCAGAATGTACTTGAAGCGGTGCTGGTAATGTTCGCGGATACTGTTGTTCCTGCTCAATAGCTCGTAGCAGCGCAGCAGCAGCTCGGCAAAATCCACCACGCCTTCGCGCTGGCACTGCTTGTCGTATTCCTCGAAGATTTCGCGCATGCGCTGCGAGTGGCTGTCGTAGGCTTCAACTGCGTAGGCGCGCAGGCCTTCTTCCTTGCAGCTGTTGATGTAGCCCAGCACCTGCTTGGGCGGGAATTTCTCGTCATCGACATTCATCGCCTTCATGACGCGCTTGATGGCGGAAAGCTGGTCTGCGGTATCCAGGATCTGAAATGTAGCAGGCAATTCTGCCTCGCGATGGTGCGCCCTCAACAGGCGGTTGCACAAGCCGTGGAAAGTGCCGGCCCACATGCCGCGGATGTTGATCGGCAGCATGGCGCCCAAGCGGGTGAGCATTTCCTTGGCGGCCTTGTTGGTGAAGGTCACGGAAAGAATGCCGTGCGGGGAGACTTGCCCGGTCTGGATTAGCCAGGCGATGCGAGTCGTGAGTACGCGGGTCTTGCCGCTACCGGCCCCGGCCAGGATCAGCGCGGACTGGTGCGGAAGGGTAACGGCTTCCAGTTGTTTTTCATTGAGGCCGTCGAGCAGAGAAGTGGAGAAGGTGGAATTCATCATAGCCTGCATTATCGCAGGTGAGCGCATTGAAGAGAACCGCCGAGGCAGGTGTTGCTAATGAAGCAGGCGTGCACTTTTAGTGCGCAATTGTAAGCAGATGTAAAAAACGCACTTTGGATGAACTATCCGATTAAGGCCCGGTCTTATTTTCCAGACGACGCACTCGTCTCCCGCTTTCCTCCCTGAGCGGGAAGCCTTATCCCAATGAGGCTTAAATGCTTAACCCCGATTTTACTCCCCTTTAATCGGGGTTTTTTTTGCCTGTCGTTTCCGGGCTTGCTTTGCTAGGGTATTTAACCCCGCGATTCTTTAATTACCAATGCTAATCATTTGCGAGTATATGCTTAATTGATCGCATGTGGGAATAAATATTCTGACCGGCAAGTATGACGAATTGACGGCAAGCGGAACCATCTATCCCTATTGACGGCGTGAACAAATAAAAAAGCCCCGGCGAACCGGGGCTTTTTGCTTTGAGGCTGCCTTGCAGCAGCCAATGATGAGGACTGGCTTAGAAGCCCATGCCGCCCATGCCGCCTGCGTCATGAGGAGCGATAGGCGCTTCTTCCTTAGGCAGCTCGGCTACCAGTGCATCGGTAGTCAGGATCAGGGAGGCGACGGAAGCAGCGTTCTGCAGGGCGGAACGTGTCACCTTGGCTGGGTCGAGAACGCCCAGCTCAACCAAGTCGCCGTAAGTGCCGTTGGAAGCGTTGTAACCGTAGTTGCCGGTACCTTCCAGTACCTTGTTGACCACGACGGATGGTTCGTCGCCGGCGTTAGCCACGATCTGGCGCAGCGGCTCTTCAATCGCGCGCAGCACGATCTTGATACCTGCGTCCTGATCTGGGTTCTCGCCCTTCAGTTCCTTGATGGAAGCGCGGGCGCGCAGCAGTGCAACGCCGCCGCCAGGCACGATGCCTTCTTCAACGGCAGCGCGTGTAGCGTGCAACGCATCTTCAACGCGAGCCTTCTTTTCCTTCATTTCGGTTTCGGTGGCGGCACCGACCTTGATCACGGCAACGCCGCCAGCCAGCTTGGCTACGCGTTCTTGCAGTTTTTCACGATCATAGTCGCTGGTGGCTTCTTCGATCTGCTTCTTGATCTGGTCGATACGCACCTTGATGTTGCTCTCGGTACCGTTGCCGTCGATGATGGTGGTGTTTTCCTTGCCGATCTCGACGCGCTTGGCTTGGCCGAGGTCTTCCAGGGTCACTTTTTCCAGGCTCAGGCCGACTTCTTCAGCAATCACGTTGCCGCCGGTCAGGATGGCGATATCTTCCAGCATGGCTTTGCGACGGTCGCCGAAACCAGGCGCCTTGACAGCCACGGTCTTCAGGATGCCGCGGATGTTGTTCACCACCAGGGTCGCCAACGCTTCGCCTTCAACGTCTTCCGCGATGATCAGCAGGGGACGGCCAGCCTTGGCCACTTGCTCCAGGGTCGGCAGCAGGTCGCGGATGTTGCTGATCTTCTTGTCGTAGAGCAGCACGAATGGGTTTTCCAGCAGGGCGATCTGGCGTTCTGGATTGTTGATGAAATATGGGGACAGGTAGCCGCGGTCGAATTGCATACCTTCTACGACATCCAGCTCGTTTTCCAGGCCGGAACCGTCTTCAACGGTGATCACGCCTTCCTTGCCTACCTTGTCCATCGCGTCAGCAATGATCTGGCCGATATCCGCATCGGAGTTGGCGGAAATGGAACCTACCTGGGCAATTTCCTTGCTGGTGGTGGTTGGCTTGGAGATCGCCTTGATCTCGTTGACGATCTCGGCAACAGCCTTGTCGATACCGCGCTTGAGGTCTGTCGGGTTGAAGCCGGCAGCAACGTACTTGAAGCCTTCGCGTACGATGGCTTGTGCCAGCACGGTAGCGGTAGTGGTGCCGTCGCCGGCGTTGTCATTGGTCTTGGAAGCGACTTCCTTCACCAGTTGCGCACCCATGTTTTCCAGCTTGTCGCTCAACTCGATTTCCTTGGCAACGGAAACGCCGTCCTTTGTGACGGTTGGGGAGCCGAAGGAACGCTCCAGGACAACATTACGGCCCTTAGGGCCCAGGGTCACCTTGACGGCGTTTGCCAGAACATTCACGCCATTAACGATCTTGGCACGTGCCTCATCGCCGAAAATCACTTGTTTTGCAGCCATTTATATCTCCTAATAAACTTGTTTGAGCTAATGTTGTGCCGCTATTAGGCTTCCACAACACCCAGAATGTCATCTTCGCGCAGCACCAGCACTTCTTCGCCGTTTACCTTGACGGCCTGGCCTGCATATTTGCCGAACAACACCTTGTCACCCACCTTGACGTCCAGGGCGATCGCCTTGCCGTTGTCGTCCTTCTTGCCAGGACCAACAGCAATCACTTCACCTTGATCTGGTTTTTCAGCTGCGGAGTCAGGAATCACGATCCCGGATGCGGTCTTGCGCTCTTCTTCCAGGCGTTTCACGATAACGCGGTCTTGCAATGGGCGAATTGCCATGAGTTTCTCTCCTAAAATCTTTAAATGATCATTGGGTTTGTTACAAGTTTGGTTGCTAGGGCGGTTTAGCACTCCACCCTATTGAGTGCTAATGATAGGGACGATGTAGTGGTTTTTCAAGGGTGGATTTTGAAATTTTTTTGTCGTTTGCAACTTAACTTGAGATTATTGCAGCTTAAGTCGAGATTAATGCAATTTAACTTAAGATCGAGTTAAGCATCATAGGATTACAGTATGTAGGCAGTTAGGTTTGCTATCGTTGCCTAACGCTGTGCAAGTGACGGAAGCCCATTGATCTTGCAGGCTCAGCAGGTGGGACCCAACTTCTAGGGACGGTTGCTTCAATTGAATGCTGGTTCTAATGATTTAAGTTTGTGCACTATTTGCATGTGTCTTACTGAGAAATCAGATATTAGAGAGAATGCATACCCGAAAACGATGCCTGCTATTGCTGAAGTTGAGACCGTATGGGAATTGAGTGGAGCCGCATACACTATCCATCCTATCCAGATACCGACACAGACAAAAAGCAAAACAAAAAGCAAATAAGCAAGGTTTGTTGGAAGTAATGGATCCCGTAATTGGATAAAACTATTGGTTCCGTGCATGAAGATAGGAAGTCTATGAAGCCGAGTAATTTCCCGACGAGTAAAGCTATGACTACTTATCATGTAATGAATTAACTCTGCCTTAGATGCTGATCTAAGTATTGGGCTGGTTCGATTTGTATGCAGATCATGAAGTTGATCAAATTCATCCAATCTCTTGGATGAGTAAATAAGGAAGTCTAAATTATTTCTTTCAAATTCCTACATGAGGGATGGCTGATTTCTGCCGTCATTATTACTCCACACTAGGTGGCGGCGGATTTCTGCCAAATGACCGTTAACACAAAATATCTTACACCGCCATCCGGCGGACTTGATAGCCCTGGCCATTACGTTTGTCTCGGCAATGACATTGCCATTGCTGCCTACAGTTGTCATTGGCATCATCGCCACCGGAGTGTTGCGGGCCGTTTTGAATTAAGCCAAGTGCAACAAGCGCTGCGTTGACAGTTGAATGACACACCACAGGGGCAATCGCCCCTGTTTTCTTTTCTGCTCGTCGCAGATGCTTTAAAACTCCTACGCGGCAGTGATGTCACTTAATGTCGTATCCCATCCTCATAGCGCTCAAAAGTTCAGTTCAACGTAGAATGGGAAATTTCCATTATGTATTGATTGGCGATTCAGTGTATTGTACTGTGGTTGAAACTGCTGATTGATACCATCCTCACCAGGCTCGCTGTTATATCAAAACCTAGTTGCCCAAAGGAGTAATGCAATGAAAATCTGGTCACGTAGAGAAGTCTTCAAAGTCGCAGGTTTGTTGAGCGCAATCGTACTTCTCCCGTTTGCTAACGCATTTGCTGCAGATAACACAACTGCCATCAAAATCGGCACGATTGGAGCCGGTAATCTAGGTGGCGCTGTTGGAGCGCTATGGGTGAAGTCTGGCCATGAAGTACTTTTTTCCTCAAGAGATCCGCAGGCCCTGAAATCATTGGTGGATCGTCTAGGCCCCAAGGCCAAATCTGGTTCTGTTGATGAAGCCATCGCCTTTGGGGATGTTGTCTTACTGGCTATTCCCTACGAGGCCTACCCCCAGGTCGGGCGTGATTATTCGGCAGCATTGAAGGGCAAGATCATCATTGATGCTGGGAATGCGAACCGCAGCTCTCTCTATGCAGAGACTCAGGAAAAAGGCATTGGCGTAACTACGGCCAAGTATTTCCCTGGGGCCCGCATCGTTCGCGCATTCAATGCAGCCAATAATCGTATCTTTACAGACAATGCTGGTAAAAATCCTCGAATCGCTATCCCCATCGCCGGTGATGATAAAGAGGCCCTTGAAGTTGTGAAGTCCCTTATCACATCCGCTGGATTCGATCCTCTGGTAGTAGGCAGTCTGAAGGATGCTGATAAATTTGCTATGGGTACAAGTGGTTTTGGTCATGTGCAAACTGCACCTGAGCTTGCCAAGACCCTTGGGCTCCACAAGTGAGCCTGTCCAAGGCCTTATCCCTGGGAGCCGCCAGAATCAGGGGGCTCTTGAAGGTAAGTCCAGATGAGTGGCGGCCGTTGGTATGGTCGTGGGCTTATATCTTCGCAATCCTGGCAAGTTATTACGTATTGCGCCCAGTCAGAGACCAGGTCGGCGCTGCAGGTGGCCTGGATAATCTGCCATGGTTGTTCTCCGCAACTTTGGTCGCCATGCTTGCTTTAAATATTCCATTTGCTTGGGCGGTTAAAACCCTGCCCAGAGCGCGATTTGTACCGCTGACCTATCGTTTTTTCACCCTCAATATTCTGATGTTCGCTGCGGCATTTTACTTTGCCGATGAAGCAACATCAGTCTGGGTGGGTCGAGTTTTTTACGTATGGTTGTCTGTATTTAATCTCTTTGTCGTCTCGATCTTCTGGACAACTATCGTTGATGTGTTCACTAATGCTCAGGGCAAGCGGCTGTTCGGTCTCATCGCGGCAGGGGCAACATTGGGAGCTATTTCAGGATCTGCAGTGACAGCGCTGCTAGCCCAGAAAGTCCCAACTTCAGCTCTGTTAATTCTGGCAGGCATCCTCCTTGAGCTTGCACTGTTGGCAATGAGGCAGCTCGTACTCACCACACCAAGCTTGAGTCATGCTCCTCAGGCAAAGGATTCGTCCAAGGTGATTGGCGGCAGTGTCTGGGCTGGAGTCACACACTTATTGAGTTCGCCATATCTCATCAACATTGGGATCTTCATGATCCTGTTCTCGGTGACTTCCACTTTCCTGTACTTCGAGCAGATCAATATAGCGGCCAAGTATTTCCCTGATCGTGGTGCACAGACCGCGTTTTTTGCCAGTGTTGACCTGGCCGTCAACGTACTGACACTGTGCGGGCAGCTATTCTTGACCAGTCGAATCTTGAACAAGATCGGTGTGGGCCCTTCTCTGGCACTGTTGCCAGCAGCCAGTGTAATTGGCTTCCTCGCGCTGGCATTGTCGCCAACGATAGGCATGATCATGGTGATGTATACCCTTCGACGCGCAGGTAACTTTGCGATTTCACGGCCTATCAGGGAGATCCTTTTTACAGTGATCCCAAGAGAAGATAGATATAAGGCCAAGAACGTGATTGATACCACGCTGTACCGGCTGGGGGATCAGGTCGGTGCCTGGACATACGCTGGCGTGTCCTCCCTGGGAGGCGTGTCTCCCATGTTGATCGCAGTACCCTTGTCCGTCGCCTGGCTGATCAATAGTCTTTGGCTGGGACGTCGGCAGGACAAGCTCGTTGTGATCAATCAGCCTGTAGCGTGAAGCCAACACAAGCATTCAGATACCCTATGAAAACATTTCCTTTCCCAGTTTCAATTCGAACCACCAGACTGCACTTGCGACAATGGCAGGATAAAGACCTGGCTCCTTTTGCTGCATTAAATGCAGACCCAGAGGTAACCCAGTTTTTTCCTGCGCCTTTAACCCAAGAGCAAAGTAATACCATGGCGAGGCGCTGCCAGTCACTCATTGATGAGAGAGGTTGGGGGCTTTGGGCGGTGGAAAGCCTGCAATCAAAAGCGTTTGTTGGGATGATCGGTTTACACATCCCGACAGCGCCTTTGCCGTTCGCACCCTGTGTTGAAATTGGCTGGCGCTTGGGCAAAGAGCATTGGGGAAATGGCTATGCAACCGAAGGTGCTATCGCAGCCCTTGAAGTTGCGTTCCGGGATATCGAGTTGGAAGAAGTTGTTGCGTTCACATCTGTCCACAACACCAAATCGGAAGCCGTGATGCAGCGAATTGGCATGAAGCGGGATGAGCATACGTTTGCTCACCCCGCAGTCAGTAGCGATAACTGGTTAAGCCAGCATTGTTTATATCGGATTGGAAAGCAGGTTTAGCTCAACCTTCCCATCTCAAGCAGGATGCGCTCTCTCAGGGTGATAAGCTTTGCTTTGAAGTCCTCCAGCGCATCATCAAACCTGCAACTAGGGGTCACGATGGCCACCGCATATCGCCCTAGGAATGTATCAATGGCAACAGCCACGGCACTGATACCAAGCACGTTCTCATCCCGGTCAATCGCAAAACCTTGTTTACGTATTTGAGCTAGGTCTTTCAACAAGTCATTAAGTCCCTTGGTCCTCTTCGTGAGCTTTGGGTATTCACTACCGATTCGCTGCACTACCTCTTCATCAGTCAGATTGGCGAGCAGTAGCTTGCCGTCCACTGTGGTGTAGAGCGTGTGAACTGCGCCTAATGTGGGCACAACTCTCAACTCCCTTTCGGCAGCAATACGATCAATCACATTGGATTGCTGAGTGGAAATTGAGGAGAGCACGACGGTTTCATTGACATCGCTGCCCAGCGATTCAAGGTGGGGTCGCATCACCGAAATGATGTCGATTTGAGTCTCATGCATCAGTTGGCCAAAGGCCATCCCTAGCTTGAAGCCCCGGCCACTCTCCAGCATGGTGATCAGCTCTTCCTCTTCAAGCGCCTTCACAATTCGCTGCACCGTCGAGCGAGGCAAGTCAGCGATCTCGGCAATTTTACCCAGGCTAAGACCTAAAGGATTTTTTGCCAGGATGCGGAGTATCAAGGATGCCCTGGAAATGACCTGGATACCGTGTGTGTCGGCCTTCATAGGCTCTGCCTTCTTTGTTTTATCGTGATGCATTGTACCTCTCAACCTGGATTCAAGCTTAAAGACCTATTGTTTTAATGTATCGTTTAATGGTACATTGTACCACATAACGATATTTAACCAGGTGAATGAATGAGCATCCTTGAATCCAGTAATACGATTAAACCCGTCCTGATTGCGTTGTGCGGTTGGCTCCTAGTGGGATGTAAGCAGGAGGCTGCTGTTGTTGATGCTGGACCGCCAGCGGTAGGTGTTTATGTTGTGCAAGAAGAGGAAGTCGCAAAGGCAGCGGATCTGCCAGGACGGACTCGCCCTTACCGGATTGCTGAGGTGAGGCCACAGGTGAATGGCGTGGTGCAAAAGCGCCTCTTCGTCGAGGGTCTTGAGGTCAAGCAAGGCCAGCAGCTATATCAAATTGATCCTGCCATCTATCAGGCAGCCTTTGATCGCGCTGAAGCCAGTCTCTATAACTCGGAGCGATTAGCAACTCGGTACCAGCAACTGGAAAACTCACAATCCATTAGTAAGCAGCAGCTAGACGATGCATTGGCATCGAAACGCCTGGCAATCGCTGATCTGGAGACTGCCAAAATCAATCTCCAGTACACCAAGGTACTTTCCCCCATTTCTGGCCGAATTGGCCGATCTGCGATCACAGAAGGAGCGCTAGTCACCAATGGCCAAACCCAGGCGCTGGCTGTGGTGCAGCAACTGGATCCTATATATGTCGATGTTACCCAATCCATGAATGACATTCTTAGGCTGAGAAGTGCCATGGAGGCAGGAAAACTAAAGAGTGCCGGTAAGCAGCAAGCGGCCGTGACGCTGACCTTGGAAGATGGCTCGCAATATCCATTGCAAGGCACACTGCATTTCTCGGAGGTAACTGTTGATGAGGAAACAGGCTCCGTCATCCTTCGTGCCACCTTCCCGAATCCTGATAAGAAGCTCCTCCCAGGCATGTTTGTACATGCCCATCTGCAAGAAGGTATTGCCAGCAAGGCCACACTGGTTCCCCAACAAGCCGTTGCCAGAAATTACCGTGGCCAGGCAACCGTGATGGTGGTGGATGCGGAAGGTGTTGTACACGAGCGCATCATTGAGACAGATAGGACGATGGGTAACTATTGGCTTGTGAATTCCGGGGTGGCAGCTGGTGAGCAAGTGGTGACCGAGGGGCTTCAACTGGCTAGGGATGGCGTTAAGGTCAAGGCAGAAACAGCAAGCAATCTGAAGCCCGTGCAGTCATTCAATGTCAGTGCTGCTGAGTAAGCGAGGAACGATCCATGTCTAGATTCTTTATTGATCGTCCTGTCTTTGCTTGGGTAGTGGCGATCCTCATTATGCTGGCGGGTGTATTGTCAGTATTCAGGTTGCCGGTAAATCACTACCCTGATGTGGCTGCGCCTGCCATTGCGATTACCGTAACCTATCCTGGTGCTTCTGCGCAAACAGTGCAGGATACTGTGGTACAGGTGATTGAGCAGCAGCTGAATGGCTTGGATGGATTGCGGTATATCTCTTCAACCAGCAGCTCCGACGGCAGCATGAATATCACGGTCACTTTTGACCAAGGAACGAACCCGGACATAGCCCAGGTTCAAGTGCAAAACAAACTGCAACTTGCGACCCCCTTACTGCCCGAAGAAGTGCAGCGCCAAGGGATACGTGTCGCCAAGTTCTCAGTCAACTTTATGATGGTCGCTGTCCTGGTGTCAGAAGATGGCCGTTGGGATGATACCGATCTTGGCAACTACGTTGGCTCCTATCTCCAGGATCCTATCGTCAGAACCAAGGGCGTTGGTGACTTCACGGTATTTGGTTCACCTTATGCCATGCGAATTTGGTTGGATCCAGCCAAGCTGTACAACTTCAATCTGACCCCAAGCGATGTGATTTCTGCGGTTGAGCAGCAAAACGTCCAAGTCTCCATGGGACAACTCGGTGGCTTGCCGACAGCAAAAGGTGTTCAGCTTAATGCCACGATTGTCGGCAAGGTGCGCATGAAGACGGCTGAAGAATTTAATGAGATTCTGGTCAAGGTCAATGCGGATGGCTCACAAGTCAGGCTCAAGGACATTGCTGAGGTGGGGTTGGGCAGTCAGAACTTCTCGGTTGCCGGTAAGTTTGATGGCAAACCTGCTGCGGGTTTGGCGATACGCCTGGCGACGGGGGCTAATACCCTGGAGACTGCTGCTGCAGTCCACAAAACCATTTCCAATCTGGAGTCATTCCTGCCTGCGGGGGTCAAGATCTACTACCCGTATGAAACTGCGCCCAAGGTCACGGCATCGATTGAGGCCATCATTCATACGCTGATTGAGGCCATTGCCCTGGTCTTCATCGTGATGTTTGTATTCCTGCAAAACTTCCGGGCAACGATCATTCCGACGATTGCTGTGCCTGTCGTGATGCTTGGCACCATGGCCGTATTGTATGCATTCGGTTACAGCATCAATTTGATCACCATGTTTGCCATGGTCTTGGCCATCGGCCTCTTGGTCGATGATGCGATTGTCGTAGTCGAGAATGTCGAGCGGCTGATGACGGAGGAAGGACTAAGCCCGAAAGAAGCTGCCCGTAAATCCATGGATCAAATTCAGGGTGCCTTGATCAGTATTGGTCTGGTGATCAGCGCGGTCTTCCTACCCATGGCCTTCATCTCGGGTTCTACCGGGGTGATCTATCGCCAGTTCTCAATCACTATCGTTGCTGCCATGGCGTTCTCGGTACTGGTCGCGATTTTCTTCACCCCCATGTTGTGTGCAACCTTGCTCAAGGCCAACCACGGATCAGGTCATGTATGGGCACCGTTCGCATGGTTCAACCGTGTGTTTGAGCGTGGCAGTAATGGCTATCAGGGCGTGGTTAAAACCACACTTAAACGCCGCAGCATGGTCTTCGTGATTTACCTGGCAATCGTAGGTGGCTTGGGGCTGTTACTTACCAAGCTACCCAGTGGATTCCTACCTGATGAAGATCAAGGGGTGATGATGATTCAGGTCACGCTCCCGCCTAACTCGAGCGCCGAGCGTACAGAGGCGGTGCTGGCTCAGGTGCGCGAACACTTGATGACCAAGGAAGGCGACATGGTCAAAACTGTGTTCACGGTTCGAGGCTTCAATTTCGCAGGCAATGGCCAGAACTCAGGGATTGCCTTTATTGAGTTCTTTGACTTCGCAGATCGTAAAGAAGCGAGCAAAAAGGTGCAGGCATTGGGCATTCGGGCATTCGAAGATTTCAAGAAAATCAAAGATGCCACCATCATCCCCATCATCCCGCCCTCCATCATTGAGTTAGGCAACTCGTCCGGCTTCGATATTTTCCTGCAAGACCAGGCTGGCTTGGGGCATGAAGTACTGATGGAAGCGCGGAACAAGTTCTTGCAGTTGGCTTCCCAGGATTCAAAGCTTGCACTTGTACGTCCCAATGGCCTGGATGACGAACCCCAGTATGAGATTGTGATTGATGAGGAGCGAGCCAGAGCCCAGCAGGTCAGTCTTGCTGAAGTGAATCAAACCATGTCGGTCGCTTGGGGCTCTGCCTATGTCAACGACTTCATTGATCGTGGTCGGGTGAAGAAGGTGTACATCCAGGGTATCAACAGCTCCCGCATTGCCCCTGAAGACTTTAATAAGTGGTTTGTGCGCAGTAACAGTGGCCAGATGGTGCCGTTCTCGGCTATCGCCACCGGACGCTGGATCTATGGCTCGCCCAAGCTTGAGCGATTCAATGGTGTGCCCTCCGTGGAAGTCGTTGGGCAACCGGCACCAGGCGTCAGTACTGGGGAAGCGCTTGCCTCTGTAGAACGCATCATGCGTGAAATGCCAGCAGGTATTGGTTTGGCCTACACCGGGCTCTCCTACGAAGAAGGTGAGGCTGGATCGCAGACCACGCTGCTTTTCCTGTTGTCAGCCTTGGTGGTGTTCTTGTGCCTGTCAGCCTTGTATGAAAGCTGGTCAATTCCAGTCGCCGTCATGATGGTTGTGCCGTTGGGGATTATAGGTGCAGTTGCGGCCACACTCTTGCGCGGCATATCTGCGGACGTGTTCTTCCAGGTGGGTTTGCTGACCACCATGGGTCTGGCAGCGAAAAATGCGATTTTGATTGTTGAGTTTGCCAAAGAGCTGCGAGACAACCATGGCAAAACCGCAGTTGAGGCTGCCATTGAGGCTGCTCGCTTGAGGCTACGCCCCATCATCATGACGTCCATTGCCTTCCTGTTTGGTGTGCTGCCCATGGCGCTTGCCAATGGCCCGAGTAGCGGTAGTCAGCAGTCGATTGGTACTGGGGTCGTGGGAGGCATGCTCACAGCGACATTCTTAGCCATCTTCTTTGTCCCGCTGTTCTATGTCCTGGTGGTAGAGGGCATCAAGCGGAAGAAGACGCCAGCACAAGAGCAAAGGGATTGATGTTGTGGATTTCAAACTCGTGGCAGTCGGGATCATCGTGTTAATTGGATTTTATGCCTTGTTCTCGAATGCCGAGTTGATTTGCTCCATTTACGTTTGTCGCTGTGATGAGTGGGATTTCTACGCTCACATCAAGATTTGAAGAGGTATTGCAGAAATGAATTACAAAATAATTGTATTGGCACTGAGCATGGCATTAGGGGCTTGCTCCTTCCTGCCTGAGTACCAACGGCCTCAATCACCGGTGGCAAATACATTTCCCGCCGGAAGTGAGGTCGCCAATGAGTCAGCAGAGTCAGTACTGCCGTTTTGGAAGCACTTTTTTAAAGATAAAGAGCTGCAGAAGTTGGTCGTGCTTGCGCTATACAACAACAAAGACATTAGCATCGCGATGAGCAATGTAGAGGCCTATCAGGCTTTATACAGGATACAGCGATCAGAGTTGTTCCCTCAGCTCAATGCCACAGGTGGTCTCACCCGGTCACGTACCCCAGCTGCATTGTCTCCGGCCAACCAGGATTGGATGTTGACGCAGTATTCAGCCTCTATAGGCGTGACCTCATATGAGCTTGACCTGTTCGGCCGAGTAAGAAGCCTGAATGCACAGGCGTTGGAGCAATATTTTGCGAATGCAGAGAATTTGCGAGCAGCATATTTGAGCCTGATCACCAGTGTTGGGGAAAGCTACTTCACCTTGCAGTCTGACAGGAGATTGCTGGAAGTGAGTCAGCAGTCCCTGAAAACCTACAAGCAAACATATGACTTGTTGGAGACCAATCTGAATGCCGGGCTGATCTCAGCGATCAGCCTCAAGCAAGCGGCTATTCAAGTTGAAACTGCGCGGTCGGACGTTGAGCAATACACCAGACTGGTAGCTCAAGACCTCAATGCGCTGCAGTTGCTTGTAGGGACTAAAGAAGCCATTCGCCTGAACAGCCCTGAAAACTTTGTGATCAAGGATCAATTGGAGGATTTCCCTGTTGGTCTGAATTCAGAAGTCCTATTGGCTAGGCCAGATATCCAGGCGGCAGAGCATCAACTTAAAGCGGCCAATGCCAATATCGGGGCTGCGCGGGCCGCATTCTTCCCAAGCATTTCGTTGACCGCCTCACTCGGTACCGCGAGCAATGAGCTATCAGGCCTGCTGGGTAGTGGCTCAGGCGCGTGGTCGTTTTCGCCTCAAATCAATCTGCCGATTTTTACTGCGGGTCGATTGAAAGCCAATCTGAATTACGCCGAAATCCAGAAGGAAATCCAAGTGAAGCAATACGAGAAGGCAATTCAAACAGCCTTCCAGGAAGTCGCCAATGGTTTGGCAGCAAGAAGAACCTACATCAATCAACTGGACGCTCAGGCCGCCTATTATAGTAATGCATCGTCTTATTTGACTCTGGCACAAAACCGCTATGACTCCGGTGTGGATGACTACCTCACCGTGCTAGATGCCCAACGTACCGTTTATCAGGCGGAACAGCAGTTCATCATCACTCAGCGCGAACAATTGATTAGCGAGTTGCAGCTGTATAAGGCCTTGGGCGGCAATCTCCAGTAAGGCTTATCTGTATTGGCGTCTTTATTGATAGTCATGCAGCGGGAGGGATATTGCCTCCCACTGCAGCCATTAGGGCTAGATTAAATGCTCCTCATCCTTTTATTTCGCGTGATCCAAAGAAAATATATGCCTGAACGATTGAATAACTCTAACAAAGTGGGCAGCTTCGCCTTGGTAGCCTGCTTGGCTTTATTGGCGATGCTAGGCCCATTTACGACGGATACTTATTTTCCGTATTTTCCAGACATGGAAGCCCATTTCAATATCAGCCAGGTGCAAGCACAGCAAAGCTTAACGGTATATTTGATTTCGTTCACCGTGATGATGCTATTTCATGGTGCGTTGTCAGACAGCTTTGGGAGGAAGCCCATCATTATTGTGGCGTTGATCGGATTTACGCTGACTTCCCTTGGCTGCGCAATGACGGACAGTTTTTTGTGGCTATTGATCTATCGGGCAATCCAAGGGTTATTTGTAGGCGCAGGCATGGTGGTCGGGCAAGCGATTATTCGGGATCAATTCGATGGGGTTGTAGCTCAAAAGTTAATCGCTAAAGTCACGATGTTATTTGGTCTGGCTCCTGCAGTTGCTCCTTTGGCAGGTGGTTGGATGCACCAGTACTTCCCATGGCAGGCGAGCTTTGTATTCTTGGCAGCGCTGGGGATCTTAGCCTTGGCAATGTGTTTTGCGTGGCTGGGAGAGTCCTTGCCCACGGAGAAGAGGGTGCCTTTTAAGCCTTGGCAGATATTAGGCAACTACTATGAGATCGTAACCAACCGCCATTTTGTAAACTTGTCACTAAGTGTGGGCCTGGGTTTTGGCGGCTTCCTGATATATGTGGCTGGTGCGCATGATTTTGTATTCAATGTACTTCAGCTCACGTCCTTGGATTTCGGCTGGCTGTTTATACCTATCGTGGCCGGGCTGGTAATTGGCTCTGCTGTCTCTTCCGCTTCCTCCGGGAAAGTCAAAAACAAGACATTGATCAGGATTGGCTATGCGATTTTACTTAGTGCCGCATTTGTGAATGTCATGAGCTCCGCGTTCACACTGCAATCACTGGCTTGGGCCGTTATCCCAATTTTCGCATATACCTTTGGACTGACTTTGATTCTGCCTGGGGTCATGGTGATGCTATTGGATATATTTCCCGAAAGAAAAGGCACTGCCGCCTCAGTACAGGCATTTATTCAGTCGTTAGTCTTCGTGCTGATTTCTGCCATGGTAGTCCCTTACGTCCTAGGCCAGGGATACCTGTATGCCACAGCGATGATGACGATGGCGACTTGCAGTTTCATGTTATGGCAAAGGCAAGCTTACACACATTAACCCCGAGCAGGTGAAGTCCAGTGCTGAGAAGGGTTTAAGACGATAAAAAGGGCTCCGTAGGGAGCCCTTAGATGTGAGTATGCAGCCTTTACTGAGATGACGGATGATCAATGGGACACTACTGTCGCAAGCAAGATGATGGGGCAGATCAATTTGGTGAAGGTAGGCCTTGAATACATCAATGACGGCGGCTCTTTTACGCTGATATCCGGGATTCTCAATATCAAACCTATTCCGATGGCTATTGCTGATTCCACGACCAGTGGCGCAATAGATACATTTGTCACATGTGTTGCACATGAATTGCCACGAGGGATTCGTATCAATGCAGTAAACCCAACGGTGTTAGAAGAAGCGTGGGAAGTTTATGGCGACATGATGCCTGGCTTCCAACCAGTCCCAGGTTCCCTAGTTGGCAAAGCATTCGAAAGATCTGTTGATGGGTTTATTAGCGGGAAAGTGTTATTTGTTGATGCTTGAGCTATGATTTTTTCAATTGAAGGAAAAATCTAGAATCACCCTCAGCCGGACTGTGTCTGAATCCCTAATTTTGACATGGATGCAATCCATATAGACGATGGGGTATACGCTCGATGACTGAGCGTTATTTCTTGGAAAGAATCTCCTTGATTTCCTTTTCCTTGATCTTCATGGCCATGGCGGTTAAAAAGACTTTGAAGATGAAACCAGAAATAAACGCTGAGATCGCAATAGTGAAAAATGCAGAGACGAGCAGATCAATGATCAGGTAATCGCTGTTGATCAATACAGGGCGATAGATGCTGATGCCAGCAAAAATGACCCAGTGACTCATGCAGTAGAAACAACTAAACAGATACCCAGTCATGTGCCCAAGCTTTTGCGTCCAGGCTCGCAGAGGAACAAACAACTCTGTTTGGGTAATGGTGTAGGAGATGCTACTGGCCGCGATAGCAAGTACCAGACACGACCATAGTGCGTTAATGGCAGTACCGTTTATAACTTCATTCATTTCAATTCCACTCAATAACACTCAATTGATTGATTGAATGTTAGTCTAATGCTATCTTACTGTCAATGAACACTCCTGATCCGCAAATTATCTATAGTCGCTTCGCTCCTCTGGCTGAACTAGCGAAGACTTTGGGACACCCGCACCGCCTCACATTGCTAGAGCACGCTGCCAATGGGGAACAGGCTGTAGAACGTCTGGCTGAGCTAACGGGGCTCTCGATTGCCAATGCATCACAGCACCTGCAGCACCTAAAGCGCGCTGGTTTCGTGCAAACACGGCGGGACGGGAAACATATGTTGTATCGTCTGGGAGATGGGCCCGTGGCAAATATCCTGGTGGCATTAAGAGATTATGCGGAGTTTCAGCAGGGCATCATTCGGCAGGTCGTATTAGATAGCCGTTACCAGCGGGACAACATGGAGGCCATTTCCATCCAAGAGTTAGTACGTCGCATGGCCGATGAGTCTATCGTGCTGTTGGATGTGCGCCCTGATGAAGAGTTTGCGCAGGGCCATTTGCCTGGTGCAGTTAATATTCCACTCAAAGACTTGGTGCCCAGATTGGGCGAGCTGCCAAACGAATCTCAAATCATCGCATACTGCCGTGACCCTTACTGTGTACTCTCCAGTGAGGCTGTCACAATACTGCGTGAAAATGGCCTCACCGCATTACGTTTGATTGGGGGAGTACCCGAGTGGAAAGCCGTAGGGTTAGCGGTAGAATTGTCCACAACTAAAGCTTAGAACACTCCGATCCAGCATGTCTGCTGAATCTAGAGCTCGTATTCAAAGCATGCCCATTCTGAGCTCCAGAATTAACTAACATTGAGTACCAATAGAAGCTTGTACACCCCACATAGCAAAACGCTCCCAATGGGTGTGATACATCTCCCGTTCACCTATCTTTCAGCCATTCAGGTGCTGACGTGGGGAACAAAGCCAGAGATGGCACCTTATACTCACAAACAAATTGCGAATTGGTGTTCACAATTCAATGCCTACTATGCTGGGAGTAAAACTCATGCCCCAGGGATAGCGCGGGTATTGAGAGTTATGCAGGATGTCGAAACCCAATGGGCTACGATCTTAGAATCAAAAAATTCAAACGAAGTGCTGCCATCCCACTCGATGGATGACTATAGATTGCCAGTGGAATGTTTTAAGGAGTGGCTACTGAGCACTAAGCCAAATAGCCTGGCACCGTAATTATTGGCAATAAATAAGCATCTGCCAGTAGGCTGGGGTTGTCCCCAGCTATTTCCACATCAGTGATGCTGAGCAGCTGCCATGGGCGTTCGAGAATGCATAGCGTGATATTGCCGACAGCATCAGTTAAGGCAGTTTCCTACCAAATGACCGTTTACAAATAATTTCTTACACCGCCGATAGCACATAGCCCCCTCTTGCCATACCTCCAATCCTGAAACGCCCAAAAGTATTATCAGCATCAAACTGCTTAGGTGGCTGGTCGGGGTATCGGCTATTGCCTTTCTCTATCACCTAGCGCTCCTTTACTGGCGATAATCATGTGCTCCCATTTCGAACCAGCCATCCAGAAACACCAGCTCACCAAGCATTTCAAGGTAGAGGCTACTGACCCTAGCCTAAGAACGATACCACTTAGAAAAGTAGCCTATAAATAATAAAGGTGTAATGCCCCATCTCTATACTTGCAATTCAATAGACGACACAAAATATCGAAGCCAAGAATCGCAAGGGACTGCAGCCATGTACTTCAATAGTCGATAAAAAGTAGACTTAACGCTTCTTCGTCATAAAATTTACAAGAGAGTAGACAGGGTTTGAACATTGAGACCATAAAGCGGTTTATATATGAAGAGTGTAAAGCGCCAGTATCACGATTTCCATGGCTTGGAATGGGTATCTTACTAATCCTTATAGCTCCGATATGGCCATTTGCTATGTTGCTTCATCCGTTACCAGCATATGACGATTTGATTATGCGTTCCGGCACTATACGGAGTCTTGAACTCCCAAGATCTAAAGAAAGTTGCGGCACTCGAGTTCTACTAAACACAGACACTGACCAGATTTCGTTCTGTGTCGATTTTTGCGGCCCGTTTCCTAGCGGGCTATCTGAAGGCCAATATATAAGCGCATGGCTAGACCCAGACCAATATGGGGCATGGCAGATACATGAAGGTAATCGAGTGGTGTGTTCATATCAGAATTCTGCATATGCGCTTGATTCAGGAAACCAACGACTGCCACTGATAACAGCCATTCAAGCTGTTTTGGGTTTGTTTTTAACTGCTATTGCGTTTGTTTTATGGCGGTCACGCTGCAAAAAGGCTTCGAATCACCCACCAACCACTTCAACTCGGAAGCGTCGCAAGCGGGGACGCAAGGGTTTTCGGGGTATATAGCACTGAATCCGTCTTTGGTAAGTTAAAACCCATAGTTGAAGTTGTAGGAACGCACAGTGAAATGCTGTTATGAACGACTGCACTTTGATTCTGCCAATTAGGCCCTGACACCCTTCCCAATAGCCATCCGGGACAGGGCTGGCCAATCTCGGATGTATTTGATTACATCGAGATGTTTTACAACCCGAAGACGAACTACAGCACGTCTCCAATCAGCAAGCAGAAATCCGTCGCCTTCAGGCTGAGCTGCGCCGCGTCACGAAAGTGGGGGCGATTCAGTAGAAAGAGACCAAGTGCTTATGCGTATTGAAGCTGCTAAGGCTCAGCTACCTGCTTCAGATGCTTTGAAGCATTTTCTTGAGTGGAAAAATGCAGAAGAGCGTTTAAGTCCAGGGGGGTTAATTCACATTAAAAACATATATTTAGCTAAATCTCGAGTTGGGTTGCAAAAAAACTGCTCAATCTCATTTTTGAGTTGCAAACTCTAAGCAAATGATTTTGCTGGATTATTTTTAAGTATCTGATTTTAATTAGATGAGAGTCTCGAGTTAAATTGCAAACGACATTTTTTGTCGCCTGAAATTTACATCAAGATTTTTGCAATCGAAAACTAGATTATTGAATTCAAGAGTATGTTCTCTGATATTAATGGGACAACCCTAAGTGGAGGAGGATATGCTGCCGTTGGTCAAGGCGACGATAGTGCCTGCGTTGCTTGGGTGGCGGGATCAGTTATACAGAAACAGTCGGCAAGCGCGTCCACGCTCTGCAGGACGCCGAGTAGGCCATAGGCGTTGAAAGAATTGTCCGCGCCTATTCCACAATGGCTGACATAGTTCGCCATGATCGACGGCATGTGGCGGGTCTGGAATGCAAATGCTTGCTCTTTCCAATTGCTCAGCATGAAAAATACCTGACAGAGAGGGCAACTGGAATGATTGATTCAATGATTTATTGTTATGGCGCGTATTTCTATAGTCCAGGATTAGTTACAATAGGCCGTTCGAACTGGAAGTGGCTGATTTTAATAAAAATAAATGATATTCAGTCTCAACATTGCAAAACCCCATCATAATAAAACTTATATTCTCACAACTATGGAGAGAGCCATGAACGCAACAGTCAAACAGATATTGCTGGGCATCTCAGCCTTCTGTATCAGCCTGAGTTTAAGCAGCCCGCTACTGGCAGACCCACCACACGGAAAAGGCAATGGAAATGGTGGCCCTCCCGGACAAATGAAAAAACAGCAACAACAAGGAGGAGGCTCTGACCGTTACTCCTACGATGGTCGCAGGGATGGAGGCAACATCGATATCGACATCCACTTCTCCACCAACCAACGCGTCATCATCCAGGACTACTATCGCGATCAATACCACGCAGGCCATTGCCCACCTGGGTTAGCGAAAAAGAATAATGGCTGCATGCCGCCAGGACAAGCCAAAAAATGGCGTAGAGGTTATCCACTACCGCGCGATGTCGTGTATTACGACCTACCTCCAGTCATCATGGCCAGACTGGACCCACCACCGCGTGGCTATAAATATGTCAGAGTGGCAGCAGACATTCTCATGATCGCTATTGGCACTGGCATGGTGATCGATGCCATAGAGGACTTGGGAAGCATGTAAGCAGCAAGGCCTATATCATGATGGTATAGGCCTTCTAGGGTCGAGAGATTGAGTTGCTATACGGTTGCACCCTGGTTGAACCCCGTGAAGGATGGTTATATTTGGCTACCTTGCTGGATATCTTTAATGGGGTAATAGCGCGAGTGTTCGATTACCTGCTGCGCCCTTGGAGCAATTGGGGGTTGGATCGGCCTTGGAGGTGTCTATCAGAAGGAAGGTTTGTAGGGAATCGTTCACCTGCAGTTTGATCCTGCTGCAGGCAGTGAAATGAAAGGCCCTTGTAATTCCAGGTTCATGGACATCAACCGATCTCCAGTAACTTGATCTTGTCGCCATCCACGCCGAACACGTGGTCGAGTTGCGCCGGGCTGCCAGGGAAATTGCCGACGACATTGGCTGTGACCTTCAAGCGATCTCCTTCTCGGGAAACGCTGACAGGCTCAACCGTGTACTTGAATGCCTTCTGTGCCTCACGCTGCCATGCTTGGATGGCTACATGCCCCCGATGCGTCTTGCCTTCGTCCACAACAATCGTATCCGATGTGAAGCAATGGGAAATTTGAGAGATGTCCGAGCCATTGCTGATCTCGAAGTAAACGGAGACTGGATCCGGTAGTGAAAGGGGCATGGTTGCGTTCTCGCTGTGATTTACTGTATGAGAATTTTCGCCATATACTTTCAAACTATCAAGAACGCACTAAAAAGTAAGTTACTGAGCCATGGGAAAGATATATACACCCGCCACTGCCGCCGTTGGCGTAGAAGAAGTCATTCGGCTACTGGAAGGCCGATGGAAGCTGATCATTCTTTTCCATCTTTTCGGTGGG
The DNA here is from genome assembly GCF_045984355.1 of Methylobacillus draconifructus. Classification (NCBI taxonomy): domain Bacteria; kingdom Pseudomonadati; phylum Pseudomonadota; class Betaproteobacteria; order Nitrosomonadales; family Methylophilaceae; genus Methylobacillus; species Methylobacillus draconifructus. The sequence goes on from NZ_JBJQII010000004.1 coordinate 336,375, forward strand.
CAAGCGCAACGCTATTCCGACTTTGAGAAGCTGATCCCCGGGATTTCTCAGAAGATGCTGGCCCAGCAACTTCGTCAGTTGGAAGCGGACGGGATCGTTTCACGCAAGCTTTACCCACAGGTACCCCCAAAGGTTGAGTACCGACTGACGGAGTGGGGGCAGGCCTTGTGCCCCGCTTTGGATGCAATGCTGAAATGGGCGGAGAAGCGCGAATCGTTGCTGCCAGCACACGGAGGCGCGACTCAAGAGTCCTCTTGAACTTGTGCAGTAAGCCACTATTTAACCCTGCCTTCCGCCGTCTTGGCGTGTTAATTAAAGTTCCAGCGATGCTGGCCGTGGTGTACATCGTCAATAATAGTAAGATTTGGTATCGGCGACAGTAGACAAGGATTGGCCTCAATGAATACACATGACGATGGCTTAGCTAATGTAGAGGTATCATTGCTCAAAGCATTTCAGGCGTTTCATGAGGCTGGTCGCATGAAGCCTTCTAGCGACTATGACCGGGTGGTGGATGTCATGGAAGAGTTGGTGAAGTTCACTATACTCACTCGTGATATCTCCCCGTTACTTGTCGACCGATACGGCGAACGCAAGAATAGGGTCGAAGCCTTGTCTCGGCACCTGTAGCAGAAAGCCATGTGATGTCAGTATCGGCCACCACAGTGCATGACAATGCCTGGCATGTTTTTTTGGTGTTTTTAAGGCTGGGACTAACCTCTTTTGGCGGTCCTATCGCACACCTGGGCTATTTCCGTACGGAATTCGTCGAGCGTCGCTGCTGGATTGATGACCGTGGCTATTCTGATCTTGTCGCACTATGCCAGCTTCTCCCGGGACCGACTAGCAGCCAAGTTGGTATGGCGCTAGGCCTGGGTCGGGCTGGCTGGCCGGGCATGCTGGCGGCTTGGGCGGGCTTTACCTTGCCATCGGCAATAGCGCTGATCCTATTCGCCTTCGGCATCATTCAGCACCAAGGATTGATCGAATCAGGCTGGGTGCATGGTTTGAAGGTCGTCGCAGTGGCAATAGTAGCGCAGGCGGTCTGGAATATGGCCAAGTCGCTATGCCCAGATCAGCCTCGTGCCGTCCTGGCTATCCTAGGCGCGCTTCTGACCCTGCTCCTGCCAACTGTCACGGGACAGATCGCTGCCATCGTCGTTGGAGGCCTGCTGGGCCGCTGGCGACTCACTTTATCACAGCAGGTTATTAGTCAAGCACATGTATATCCCGTCTCGCGCAAACTCGGCATCGTCGTCTTGCTGCTATTTGCCGTATCATTAGTTGTCCTGCCACTATGGGCTGCGGTCAGCGGTTCTTCGAGCTGGGCACTGCTCCAAGGCGTTTATTACTCTGGCGCACTTGTCTTTGGTGGCGGTCACGTCGTCTTACCGTTACTCCAGGCCACGGTCATACCCAGTGGAACAGTGAGCAATGCTGATTTTCTAGCAGGCTATGGCGCAGCTCAAGCTGTACCTGGGCCGCTGTTCGCCTTCGCGGCATATCTGGGCGCCGTGGCTCAGGGGCCACTACACGGCTGGTTAGGTGGGTTCGTGCTACTTGGGGTAATCTTCCTGCCGGCTTGTCTGGTGCTTATCGGCGCGCTACCTTTATGGGAAAGCCTCCGCCACCGCCGGGGTATCCAAACTACAATAGCAGGGATCAACGCCAGTGTGGTCGGTATCCTGCTGTCAGCCCTTTATGATCCGGTGTGGACCAGCTCCATTCATAGCACAGCAGACTTTGGGCTTGCGCTGACTGCATTTGGGCTGCTGGTTTATGGCCGTGTACCGCCTGCCCTAGTCGTCCTGATAGCTGCGCTAGGGGGGGTGGGTCATGTCGTTTGCAATTTAAATCCAGAGTATTAGCAGCCTCATCCTGCTACAGCATATGGGCATAGGTTCTGCCTAGTGCCATCATCTGGATCGGGTTGCTCATCACCGGAGCCCATCCCAGCCTGGCTGGCGTAGTCTTCGGGCTCATGGCCCCGGTGCTTTCTCACGCGTTCATCGCCAGTTGCTCAAGAAAGCATCCTCAGATAACTATAACAGGCACAACCACTGCGTAAGCTCCGTATTGCCCAACGCGAGCTGCCGCCGGTGACTCGCATCCGAATGGCACTTCATCCCTGGGTGGCATTCGGCATCATGCCATTATTCGCCCTGGCCAATGCCGGGGTCAGCCTACCCAGTTTAAATAAGCAAGTCGTGATTATGCGTTGATTGATTTGGTTCTATTATTCAAATATTATTGAAATATGGAATCAAAAATCATCGTTACAGCTTTAGCCGCTCTTGCCCAGGAATCCCGGCTCTCAATATATCGACTTCTCGTGCAGGCTGGGACAGCTGGTTTGGCCGCAGGCAAGATCAGCGAGTCTTTGGGCATCGCCCCATCTTCATTATCTTTCCATATGAAAGAACTCAGCCATGCCCAGCTAGTGACGTCGCGTAATGAAGGCCGTTTTGTCATCTACTCAGCCAATTACGAGCACATGCACAGTGTCCTGGCCTACCTCACTGAGAATTGCTGTGGCGGTGTTCCGTGCACTCCAGTGCAATTTCAACTTTCTAAAGCATCAGCCAAATGACCATTAAAACTTTCAATGTCCTCATCCTTTGCACAGGCAACTCCGCCAGAAGCATCATGGCAGAGGCCTTGTTCAACAAATTAGGTCAGGGCAGGTTCAAGGCCTATAGTGCCGGCAGTAACCCCACGGGCAAAGTGAATCCCTTCGCCATCGAGCAAATTGCTGACCTTGGGTATTCCACCGAAGAATTGCGTAGCAAGAGCTGGGATGAGTTTGCCAAACCAGAGGCCCCAAGGATGGATATTGTCATTACTGTTTGTGATAACGCAGCCGGAGAAGCCTGCCCCATCTGGCCTGGTACTCCGGTTTCAGGACATTGGGGTTTTGAAGATCCCGCCGCTATTGAAGGTAGCGATGAAGATAAGCGGATTGCTTTTTCACGCATCCGCGGGCAGATACAGCATTGCGTGGAACGCTTCATCAGCCTGCCAGTCGAGTCCATGAGTGCCTCCGATATCAAACACTTGCTGGATAGCATCAAATGAGTATGTTTGAACGCTATCTCACCCTCTGGGTAGCCTTGTGCATACTGATAGGGGTTTCCTTAGGGCAGCTTTGGCCTGACGTATTCCAGGCGATTGCCCGGCTTGAATTTGCCCAAGTGAACTTACCGGTTGGGTTTTTGATCTGGGTCATGATCATCCCTATGCTGGCCAAGGTGGATTTTTCGGCTCTGGGGCAAGTACGCCGGCACGTCAAAGGTATCGGTATCACGCTATTTGTGAATTGGCTGATCAAGCCATTCTCAATGACATTGCTTGCCTGGTTATTCATTCGACATCTGTTTGGCGGCATGATGCCTGCTGATCAGGTAGACAGCTACATTGCCGGATTAATACTGCTCGCTGCCGCTCCTTGCACGGCGATGGTGTTTGTCTGGAGCCGGCTCACGCAAGGCGACCCCTTGTTTACCTTATCCCAAGTAGCACTGAACGATATCATCATGATCTTTGGCTTTGCTCCCTTGGTCGGGTTGCTGCTGGGCATTTCTGCGATCAGTGTGCCGTGGGCTACGCTCACGACATCTGTTGTGCTTTATATTGTGATTCCGGTGTGGGTGGCTCAATTGCTGCGCAAGGTAGTGCTGGCCAAAGGACAAGCTAGTTTTGAGCGGGTCATGAAAGCTGCGGGTAGCTGGTCGATTGCTGCATTATTGCTGACATTGATTTTGCTGTTCGGCTTTCAGGGGCGCTCCATCATTGAGCAGCCACTTGTCATTGCACTCCTGGCAGTCCCTATCTTGATCCAGGTATTCTTCAATGCTGGACTGGCCTATTGGCTGAACTACAAAGCGCGTGAACGACATAGCGTGGCTTGTCCCTCAGCCTTGATCGGTGCGAGTAACTTTTTTGAATTGGCAGTTGCCACCGCTATCAGTTTGTTTGGCTTTCATTCGGGGGCGGCCTTAGCCACGGTCGTTGGCGTTCTGATTGAAGTTCCGGCCATGCTCGCAGTAGTTTGTATCGTCAATCGCAGCAAGGACTGGTATCAGCGAAACCAAGCAAGGACTTAAGGGGAAAATGCTGATCATTGCATAAAAAAAACAATGCAAGCCTGGAGCTCGATTGCCAGAATTCTTCTCAAATTATGTTGCAAATATAAAGTAGTGGATTTGCAAGATGCTTTGTAAGCGAGTGATTTGCCTATCTCTGGGCAATATCCACGAAAAAGTCACCGTCAGCGGCTGCATCATCGGCATCCCTGCCAAATCTGGCGCCTGCAGACCTCGCCATACCTCATCGTCAATCCACAGATGCCAATCCAAGCCGTACGGCAACAGCAATAACTCTGCCGATTCATCTTTACTTGGCATTTTGTCGCTCACTTGGTTACGTACCTTTCCTCGTGGTCCTAGGGGCTCGGCTTTTTCATTTGCATAGTCTTTCAAATTGAGGGTTTGTGGATGAAGGGCGCGGCTGATCCAGATGCTCGCTAGGATGGAATGCAAAAGAAGTTTTGCATCTTCATGCTAAAAATGTACTATACAGTTTAGTTTTAAACTAAACGGTTTGGTTTTATCGGGTAAAGTCTATGGAGATTGTAATATGCACATGGTTTTTAAATTATTGATGGTAGTCCTGGGCTTGGGGTTGTGGGGAACTGTCCTCGCGGTTGAACAGTCGCCCAAAGTCGTAGTGTTGGCATTCGAGCTCAATGATCTGACCAATCTGCCTAATGCGCCGGAAGAGCTGCAGCGCATCGATTTATTGTCGACCAAGTTCAAGGAAGCGCTTAAAAACAAGGGAGTGAATGTCATCCAGGAAGGTGCCAAGGTGAAATCGGAGGTGGAGCAGCATTCGCCTACCTATCTTTATGACAACGTAGAAACGGCGATTGAGCTCAACAAGGAAACCGGGGCGGATTACCTGGTGATTGGCGTGGCCTTGAAACCCACCTATTTATTTGTCTATCCACGATTGATCTTGGTGGACGTCAAAAAGCGTGCTGTCGTCATGTCCAAGTCTGCCCAGCTGGAGAGTTCGTGGAGCGATAAAAACACCACAATACGCACAGCGGAAAAACTTGCCCAATTGATCAAGGATAAGCTCGAACAGTTGAGCGAAGCCGCCAAATAACTGAAGTTACCGCGCTGTTTCACCAGACTGCATTCATAACTCGATGAACGCATATGTGTCAGAATGAACGGTATAGTACATATAAGGCAAGGCAATGGATTTACTCAATAGCGCATGGTTGATCCACATGATAGAACGCAGCGGCAAAAAACCGGCCGAGAAGCTGCTGTGCGTATATTCCCTTCTCGATACTTGGCTGAGTGCGCCCGGCATCCGGGAGAGGGCGCTTGAGGAGTATGCATCGCAACATTCTTTGGCTGCGGTCTGTCCCGTATTAAGCGCGCACTTGCTTCGACTCGCTACGGTAGCAAAGCTGCAGAATCCTGCAGCCGTCGTTGCACAGTTGATGATTTTGTTGCAAGGGGCGGTCGCTGAGGAATTGCGCAGTCCCGGGACGGGCGCGTTGCTAACCGCCCAACAGGCGGCAAAGACCGTATTGGCGGACGCGCGGCCGCCGCTCGCGACGAGGATTGAGAAATCCTTGCTCGCAGGCGGGTATGCCGCGGCAGTGACTGCCATCGCTATTCTCGGCCTGCATGTCTGGCCTTCAGGACAACATCAACAGGCGCAATTTGCCCAGCAGGGCACCGAATATCAAGAAGCTGCGGTTGTGGACGCCATCGACCCGGATCTGCTGCTTAAGGCGCTTGCCTTCAAACGCAATATTCAGTCGGGAATCTGCCCGGCCCCCAGCTATGCGAGCGTTCCCCAGGATCAGTTGCAGACTTACATGCACGTCGTGCAGTCTGGGTTATCCAGTAACCCGGCATTGGATAGCCGGAAGCTGGAAGCATTGTTGGCATGGTACGAACAACATCGGGCTTGGGAGTGCTACTCCAAGTTGCAAAACAAGCAAAAGATAATATTGGGAATGGGCGTTTGATATGGCAAGGCGGATGCGTGAGTACATCTTGGAGGTAGCTGGCGATTTGTTTTCCAGGCAAGGCATCAATTCGACGAGCGTGGACAGCATCGCCGCCCAGGCGCAGGTCGCCAAGGTGACCTTGTACAAATACTTCAAGTCGAAGGAGCTTCTCATCATCGAGCACCTTCGCACCCAGGAAGAGAAGCTCTGGCAAAGGCTGGCCGAGGCGTCACGGCAGGAAAGCGCGTTGGCTGAACTGGAGGCATTGGTCGTCGGCCTGCTGGATATCATCGGGGAAAAGGATTTCAAAGGGTTTGCCTCGATCAAGGCCGGCGTCGAGTTTCCCCAGTCTGATCATCCGGTCAATCAGAGATCCCGGGAGTTTTCCAGGCAATTGAGAAGTCAGTTTGCGGAGTTGGCGGAGAAGGCCGGCATCAAGCAGGCCGAGGCCTTGGCATTGCAATTGGCGCTAGTGGTGGAAGGGGCGGCCATTACGGAAAGAAGCCAGCAAGGCAGCGATTTCGTTGGCCATGCCAAGTCCTTGGTTAAAACGCTGATTAATAGTGCAAGCTAAATTGCCCTGCTGTTGTTTTAGGCAGTTCATGATTCAGCAGCCATTTTTTACGTTCCAATCCTCCCCCATATCCGGTCAGGGATTTGTCGGACCCGATCACTCTATGGCATGGCACGATAATGCCGACCGGATTGGCGCCATTCGCCAGCCCAACGGCACGCACGGCCGAGGGCTTGCCTATTTTCTCCGCCAGGGCGGCGTAGCTGATGGGCGTTCCCGGGATGATATCCCTTAATGCTTTCCACACCGTTCTCTGGAAGTCGGTGCCTCCGGTTGCAATCGCGATAGTGTCTATGATCTGAAGGTCGCCTTCAAAATACGCCTGCATTGCCAAGGCCGCTGGAGATGTTCCTGAATGCGTATTCAATATGACGGTATCGCCACGGTATTGCCTTTGCATCAAGAGGTGCAGGCGGTCTTCATGATCTTGCCAATCCAGGGCGCGAACGCGTTGATGTTCGTCCGTGACGAGCAGCATTTGTCCAATCGGCGTATTCATTCTTTCCATCAATAACGATAGGTGCGGCATTCACTGTCTCCTATCACGTAGTGCAAGAAATATCCCCGGATGGCGATTGAAAGATAATTGGTTCCTAAATTCAAAGCTGCGAGCGGCACGGTATTCATGATTCCTGCTCGCGCGCGAGCAACTCGCGTTTGCGCTCGACGCCCCAGCGATAGCCGGAGATATCGCCATCCCGCCGCACCACGCGGTGGCAGGGAATCGCGACCGCGATCTTGTTGGCGCCGCAGGCCTGCGCCACGGCGCGGACCGCGCGCGGGCAGCCCATGCGCTTTGCAACTTCGGCATAGCTGACGGTAGTTCCTGGCGGGATTTCTCTCAGCACTTTCCATACTCTCTCCTGGAAAACCGTGCCGCGGATATCCAGAGGCAGGTTCAAGCCAAGCGAGGGCGCTTCGACGAAGCCGACGACCTGGGCGACCAACTGTTCGAAATCCTCGTCTCCGCCAATCAGGCGCGCTTTGGGAAACTGGTCTTGCAGGTCGCGCACGATCTGTTCAGGATCGTCGCCCAGCAGGATGGCGCATATTCCCTTCTGGCTCTGGGCGACCAGGATCGCGCCCAGCGCGCATTGCCCTACGGCAAAGCGGATCACGGCGCCGCTCCCTCCGGTACGGTAGTCGCTTGCCCGCATACCGAGCAATTGCCCGGCAGTTTCATAGTAGCGGCTGCTGGAGTTGAAGCCGGCGCCGTAAATGGCGTCCGTGACGGAGTTGTCCGGCGTATCCAGCTGCGCCCGCAGCTTGCGCCCGCGGTAGGCGCTTGCATAAGCCTTGGGCGTCAATCCAGTCTCGGCCTTGAAGATGCGGTGGAAATGGTAGGCACTCAGGCCGATGCGTGCGGCCAAGTCGTTCAGCCTGGGCGGCGTTTCCGACGCCTCGATGAGCTTGCATGCCTTGGCAACCAGGGCTGCCCTTTCTGCGGCGAGGGTATTTTTGTCTTGCTTCCTCTGGCTGGGGCGGTAACCTGCGGCTTCGGCCAATGCCGGGGTGGCGAAAAACTCCACATTCTTACGTTTCGGCAGCCGGGAGGGCGAGCTGGGCTTGCAATAGATTCTGGTGGTCTTCACGCCATAGACGAAACAACCGTCCGCCGCCGCATCCCGGTTGGCAATTGCTTGCCAGCGTGCCTCGTCGGAAAGATAAGCCGGTTTGCTCATGCCGGGCTCCATTGCAATATCCTCAATCCTGTCCATATGCTAAGGATATCGTCGGGTTCAATCGCAAGCACTCCAATTCTTGCGGTGTAATTCGCGCGCGGCTTGTATGAATGGCCGCCTTTATTCCTCGGCAAAGTAGCCGGTGACGGGACAGCCTCGCTCGGCCTCGAAACCTTGCATGACGCCTTGTTTGTCCTGCTGCTGCCTGTTCTGGCTCAGCTTGAATTTCCCGGCAATCGACTGGATCGGAATCTCCACGCCCACAATCGCTTTCAACTGCGAGGCGATGAAATCTTCCGGGGCGTCCGCCACATGCCAGGGTTGAGTGCGCTCGGCTTCGTTGAGCTGGGTCAAATGGCCGGCTTGGGCCAACAGCCAGTCAGGGTCGTCAATCACGCGCGGTGTTCCGCGCACCTGGACCATGGTGTAATTCCAGGTCGGGACGACTTTGCCGTGTTCCGCTTTGGACGGATACCAAGAAGGCGTAACGTAGAATTGCGGCCCCTGGAAAACCACCAGGGCTTCGCCGCCTGCCCGCAGTTCGTCCAGTTGCTTGTTCCCCCTGGCGAGATGGGCGCGCAAGACGCCATTTTCTTTATCCGCGTGCAGCGTGAAGGGCACCAGGTTGGCCATCAAGCCTTGCGCACCCGACGTGACGAGGGTGGCAAGCGGGTGCTCGGTGATGAGCTGGTATAGAACGTCCAGGCATTCTTCTTTGAATACACTAGGGTTATGCATACCGACCTTCTCGTTGTGTGGGGCGGGAAGTCATGAAATCTTGATCATGCCAGATTGCGCATGATTTGCCATGATTTGCACAGATAGTCTGCAAGGCGAACACATATCGCCAGTTCGCATGTATTCTACTCAGCCTCGAGCATATCAATCAAAAGTGTGGGTGTTGATGGAAATAAACGCTAAGCGGACGTTCTGGACATTGGTGATCTCTGCCGCTGCCATCCTGGCGGTCACAATGGGCATCCGGCAATCCCTGGGCTTGTTCGTCTCGCCCCTGAACACATCCACCGGCCTGGGGATCGTGACGGTCAGCATGGCCATGGCGATTGCACAATTGGCCTGGGGCGTGGCCCAACCGCTCTTCGGCATGCTGGCCGACAGGGTGAGCTCGTTCAAGGTCATCGTGCTGGGGACGGTGATGCTCGCCATCGGCTTGGCAATCACCCCATTCATGCAATCCGGGTTCGGCTTGATTTTTTCCATCGGTATCCTGACGGCTGTGGGTGCGGGTGCCGGCAGTTTTTCCATCCTGATGGGAGCCGCGGCGCAACGGTTGCCCGGCGAACAACGGTCTTTTGCCGCAGGCGTGATCAATGCCGGGGGTTCTTTGGGCCAGTTTATTTTCGCCCCGTTTGCCCAGGCGCTCATCCATGCATTCAACTGGGTCACGGCAATCATGGTGCTGGCCGCGACTTCGCTGAGCGCTATTTTGCTGGCGATTCCGCTGAGGGAAAAGAAAGATGCAGCTGGCCGGCAGGCGGCTACTCCACCCGGCAGCATGACCCTGGCAGAGCAGGTGCGCATCGCATTCAAGGATCGCAGCTATCTTTGCCTGCATGCAGGGTTTTTCACCTGCGGCTTCCATATCGCTTTCCTGGTGACCCACCTGCCCGGAGAGATTGATCTCTGCGGGCTGCCTGCCTCCACCAGCGCGACATCGATTGCGATCATCGGTTTGGCTAACGTGCTCGGCAGCCTTTGCGCAGGCTGGCTCGGGCAGACCCGGCGCATGAAAATGCTGTTGTTCTGGATGTACGCCTCGCGGGCGGTGGCGATTGGTTTTTACCTGCTCGCGCCGAAGACGGAATGGACCTTTTATCTATTCGCAGCGGTTTTGGGCTTCACTTGGCTTTCAACGGTGCCGCCGACAGCCGGGCTGATCGGCAAGCTGTTCGGTGCCCGCTATTTGGCCACGCTGTTCGGCCTGGCCTTGCTCAGCCACCAGGTCGGCGGATTTTTCGGGGCATGGCTGGGCGGGGTCGCCCTGTACATGAATGGAGATTATTCATGGATGTGGTATGCCGACATCGTGCTGGCTATTGCGGCGGCGTTGGTGAATCTGCCCATCCGGGAAGAAAAGCCAAGGCCAATACGCAATGTCATGCGTGCCTGACATGCCGCCTGGCCCAGGCTTTTGTGGAAGAGGTGGTTGAGCTTATCGCGCTCACCCCGATGAGCCGTGTAGGCTGATCGGGATGGCGAGGATGGTTATCGTTGTCTTGGGTCGTGGTAACGCGCCAGCCAATGGGCATAAGGAGGCGGAAGCACCCAGGCCGGGTTTTCCTTGTTCAGTTCCTTGGCTGCTTGGTAGGTCCAGTTCGGATTCTCGAGATGGGCGCGGCCTATCATGGCAATGTCCAGCTGTTCGTTGCGTACGGCCTGGTCGGCGAGGTCGGGCGCGCCGAATCCCCAGGCGGAGGACACCGGGATATTGGCCTCGTTGCGCACGCGCTGGGCGATCGGGGCAAGGAAGGCAGGCCCCCACGGAATCTTTGCCTCTGGGGTGCTGAAGCCGATGCTGACGCTGAGCATGTCCAGGCCAAGCTGTTTCCAGTCATTGACCAGCTGGATGGATTCGCTCAAGGTCTGCTCATCCTGCCCGTCGAATTCCAGCACGCCGAAACGTGCGGTCAATGGCAGGTTTTCAGGCCAGACCTTGCGCACGGCGGCCAGGGTTTCGCGCGTGAAGCGGCCCCGGTTTTCAGCATTGCCGCCGTATTCATCGGTACGCAGGTTGGAATGGATGGAGGTAAAGCTCTGCGCCAGGTAGCCGTGGGCGAAGTGCAGTTCCAGCCATTCGAACCCCGCTGCGACGGCGCGCCGGGCGGCATCGACAAAGTTTTGCTGCACCCGTTGGATGTCGGCAATGCTCATGGCGGTCGGCACGCGCGGCAGCAAGCCGCCGAATGCCTTGGCCGAGGGCGCGATGGGTTGCCAGCCACGGGCATCGCCTTCGGGAATGTGGTCGTCACCTTCCCAGGGAATATTGGCGCTGGCCTTGCGTCCCGCATGGGCGATCTGGATGCCGGGCACGGCCCCGGCAGCCTTGATGGCGGCCGCGATCGTACGTAATTGCTCTGCTTGTTCATCATTCCATAACCCCAGGCAGTGCGGGGTGATGCGCCCTTCAGGCGCGACGGCGGTGGCTTCGACGATCACGAGGCCGCTGCCGCCACGCGCAAGCGAAGTATAGTGGGCTTGATGCCAATCATTGGCCAGGCCGTCGGTCGCCATGTATTGGCACATGGGCGGCACCGCAATGCGGTTTTTTAATTCGACATCTTTCAACTGGTATGAGGAAAATAGGTCTGCCATTGTCATTCCTTTTGAGTAGCGACGGTTGGTAGGTGGGAAAGCATTTCCCTGATGGCGTCAGGGTTTGTTTCCATAGTTCCAAAATATTCGAACTATAGAAACATGGTAACGGCTATGATAAATTTTGTCCATGAGACAAATTAAACATCCTGCCATCGAGCAAGTGGAGCTGACCGACATCATGTATGCGCTCTCAGATCCGGCCCGCATGGAGATCGTCGGACACTTGGCGCAGGCGGGACGGCAGATGACGTGCGGCGAACTGGACCTGAACCGCCCCAAGTCCAGCATGTCGCACCATTTCAAGATCCTGCGTGCCGCCGGGCTAGTGGAAACCGTGATCGACGGCAAGGAGCACTTGAACTCCCTGCGGCTTGCCGAGATCGAGCAGAAGTTTCCCGGGGTGCTCTCTGCCGTACTCAAGACAATTAAGCTGCCTTGATGGAGAGTCCGGCCGGGCTGGATGCCTTGCGCCAATATGCAAAAAAAGGCCTGATTCATCGAACCAGGCCGAGGGTGCAGAGTTTCGAGCTTTTTTACCAGTCTGCCCTTGATCGATACTTGATCAACCTACGTAGCGTTTGACCAGGAAACCGTTCTTGGGATGCATCACATAGACGAAATGCTTGCCAAGGTTGCGGTCCGCCCGCTCGGCGGAAGTGTTGATGCGGTTGATGTTGAAGCCGTACTTGGGATGCGGACGGTTGTTGGTGATGACGGCCACGTTCTTGGATGTCCCGACCGCCTGTGTTTCCGCAATGCGCGCATCGAAAGTGGCATTGAGCGGGCTGATATTGGCAGCCGCCAGCACTTGGCCATTGAGCAGCGCGTTGCCGTCTTGCGCCTGAGCCAGCAGTGCGGAGGAGGCCAACAACGAGAAGGTCAGAATCGAAATTGCCTGTTTCATGATAAATCTCCTGAAAATCAATTGATTAATATTGGGGATTGCTTTGCGATACGTTTGATAGTCTCTATTGCCAACCACCTCCCAACGCTCTGTATAAGTTGATCATTGCCATGATTTGCTTCTGCTTGGTCTCGATCAGGTCCATCTTCGCCTCCAGCGCGTCGCGCTGCGTCAGCAGCACTTCCATGTAGTCCGCGCGGGCGGATTGGAACAGTTGGTTGGAGATCTCGATCGAGTTGGTCAGGGTGTCGACCTGGCTGTTCTTCAACTGGTAGTTCTTGTCGAGGTTGTCCAGGTTCGACAACTGGGTTGCCACTTCGCTATAGGCGTTGATGATGGCCTGCTCGTACTCGAACGCGGCCTTGATCTGCCCGGCGCTGGCGTTCTTGTAGGCCGCGATGATGGCGTTGCGGTTGACCAGCGGCGCGACGAGGTCGCCGCCGAACGAGCCTGCAACCGACTCAGGCATGTTGAGCAGGTAGCGCGGGTTGAACGCCTGGAACCCCAGCCCGGCCTTGAGGGCGAAGGATGGATAGAAGTTCGCCTTCGCCACCTCGATATTGAGCTTGGCGGCTTCCAGCTCCAGTTGCGCCTGGCGAATGTCGGGACGGTTTTCCAGTAGCTGGGAAGGGATGCCCACATCCAGCATCTTGGGCTTCATTTCCATGAAACCAGCCGAAGAGCGTGCTATCGGCTGCGGCGTGCGGCCCAGCAGGAAGTTGATGCGGTTTTCCGTCTCGACGATCTTTTGCTTCACCTCATAACGCTGGCTCTGGTTCTTGTTGACTTCGGCCTCGAACCGCTTCACTGCCAGCGAGGTGGTGCGCGCATATTGCTGCAGCTCCCTCACCACGCCCAGCGCGTTTTCCTGGATCGCGATGTTCTTGTCCAGGTTGTCGAGCTCGTTATCCAGCGCGAGCAGTTCGTAGTAGGAGTTGGCGACCTCCGCCACCAGGTTGGTGATGAGGAAATTCTTCCCCTCCACCGACGCCATGTATTCCATGGTGGCGACCTTGGTGGCATTGCGCAGCTTCTTCCAGACATCCAGCTCCCAGGAGGCGACCAGCCCGAACTGGTAATTGCCGAAATATTTGGGGAAATGCTTGCCTTCCTTGATCTCCAGGCCTTCCTCGATCGCGCCGTTGCGGGTGTAGCGCGCGGTCTTCTCGGTTTCGGCGGTGGCGCCGATGCCGACCGAGGGCAGGTATTCACCCTTGCGCGCGAGAATCTCGTTCTCGGCAACGCTGATGCGCTGCATGAGGATGTTGATCTCCTTGTTATTGGCAATGGCGGTATCGATCAACGTCGCCAGGTGCTGGTCCTCGAAGAACTCCTTCCAGTTGACGCGGGCAGCGCTGCCGGTGCCGGCATCGCTATCGTTCGCGCTGCTGTAATGCTCCGGCAATGCGACCTGCGGTTCTTTTTTCGTGATCGTCGGGATGGCGCACGATTGCACCATGAGCGCCAGGCATCCCAACACGGCAAGTTGAATGGCTTTATTCTTGGTCATCATCGTTTTTGCTGTAGTGATAGATTTCAGTTAAAGGCTCGACTTCTTCGTTCCTGATCATCGATTTGCCGTCGGACAGCTTGGCAAATATGTAGTACAGGCCAGGGATGAGAATGACGCCGAAGATGGTGCCGAACAGCATGCCGCCCAGCGCCGAGCTGCCGATGGTGCGGTTGCCCACTGCGCCCGCGCCCGTAGCGATCACCAGCGGGATCAGGCCGGCGATGAAGGCGAACGAGGTCATCAGGATGGGACGGAAACGCACGCGTGCGCTCTCGATCGCGGCATCCTTGATCGAGAGGCCTTGCGCATGCTTCTGCACCGCATATTCCACGATCAGCACCGCGTTCTTCCCGAGCAGGCCGACCAGCATCACCAACCCGACCTGGGCATAGATGTCGTTGGCGAGGCCCAATGCCTTGAGCAGGAAGAACGAGCCGAACACGCCCGCGGGCAGCGAGAGTACGACCACCAACGGCAGGATGAAGCTTTCATACTGCGCCGCCAGCACCATGTAGACGAACACCAGCACGACGCCGAAGATGATGATGGCCTCGTTGCCGCGGTTGGCCTCGTCGAAGGACAAGCCTTCCCAGCCGACGTCATAACCGTGCGGCAGGGTGGCTTTCGCCACTTGCTCCACGGCCTTGATCGCGTCGTCCGTGGTGTAGCCGTCGGCAGGCATGGCGCGGATGGTGGCGGAGTTGTACAGGTTGTAGCGCGTGATCTCGTTCGGGCCCTGCATTTTCTTCAGCTTCATGAAGGCCGAGTAGGGCACCATTTCGCCTTCCTCGTTCTTGACGTAGTAGTTGAGGATGTCGGTCGGGTAGCGGCGGAATTCCGGCCCGGCCTGGGTATAGACCTTGAAGAAGTTGTTGAAGCGGATGAAGCCCTGCTCGTAGGTACTGCCGATCAGGATGTCCAGGTTGTCCATCGCCTTGGCGATCGAAACCTTCTTCTGCATCGCGAGCTTGTTGTCGATCTGGATTTCATATTGCGGGTAGTTCGCCGCATAGAAGGTGAACAGGCCGGTGAGCTCCTTGCGCTTGGCGAGCGCCTTCATGAAATCCTGGTTGATCTTGTCGAACTCGTGGTAATCCGTGTTATCGGTCTTGTCGAGCAGGCGCAGCGCCAGGCCCGATGCCGCGCCATAGCCGGGGACGGCTGGCGGTTCGAAGAACTCGATCACGGCGCCGAAGTCCTTGGTCTTCTCTTCCAGCTCCTCGATGATCTGGTGCACGGATTGCTTGCGCTCGGACCAGTCCTTGAGGTTGATGATGCAAGTGCCGGCATTGGAGCCGCGGCCCTCGGTCAGCACCTCGTAGCCCGCCAGGGAAGATACCGACTGCACGCCCTCGACCTTGGAAGCGATGCCCTGCAACTGCCGGGCGATCTTGTTGGTGACTTCCAGCGTGGAGCCGGGCGGCGTCTGGATGATCGCATACACCATGCCCTGGTCCTCGCCCGGGATGAAGCCTGCGGGCAAGGTCTTGTCGACCAGGAAGGTACCGGCGGCGAACGCGGCCAGCATGAGGAAGGTGACGATGCGGCGCGTGACGACGATATCCAGCAATTGGGTGTAGCGTCCCGTCACCTTCTCGAACATATGGTTGAAGGCATTGATGAACAGGCTGACCGGGGTCTTGCGCTTGGGCTGGCCGTGGTTGTTCTTCAGCAGCATCGCGCACAGCACCGGCGTCAGCGACAAGGCGACGACGCCCGAGATGATAATGGAAGCTGCCATGGTGATGGAGAACTGGCGGTAGAACACGCCCACCGGCCCAGTCATGAAGGCCACGGGCACGAACACGGCGGTCATCACCAGGGTAATGGCGACGATCGCCCCGCCGATCTCCCCCAGTACCTTTTGGGTGGCCTTGTAGGGAGTCAAGTGCTCGGTTTCCATCTTGGCATGGACAGCTTCCACAACCACAATGGCGTTATCCACCACGATACCGATTGCCAGCACCAGCGCGAACAGCGTGATCAGGTTGATCGAAATCCCGAACATCTGCATGACGAAGAAGGTGCCGATCAACGAAACCGGCACCGCCAGGATCGGGATCAGGGTGGAACGCCAGTCGCCCAGGAAGATGAACACCACCAGGGCTACCAGGACGAACGCCTCGATCAGGGTGTGGATCACCTTTTCGATCGAGGCATCCAGGAACTTGGATACGTCGTAGTTGACTTCATAATCCATGCCTTCGGGGAAGGAGGCCTTCAGTTCCTCCATTCTTTCCTTCACATGCTCGATCACCTCGGTGGCGTTGCTGCCGTAATTCTGTTTGAGCACGATGGCCGCCGAAGGATAGCCGTCCTTGTTCGAGTAAATGTCGTAGAACTCGCTGTTCAGCTCGACCTTGGCGATGTCCTTGAGGTGGAGGATCTCGCCTTCGGAATTGGCGCGGATGATGATGTCTGCATACTGCTCGGGCTTGTTGTAGCGGCCCTGGTAGATCAGCACGTATTCCTTGGATTGCGCGGTGATGCCCGAGCTTTGGCCCAGGCGGCCCGGGCGGCCGATTACGCTCTGGCTGTTGATCGCCTCCATGACTTCCTCGGTGGAGACGTTGTAGGCGCGCATGCGCTCGGGGTTGAGCCAGATGCGCATCGCGTACTGGCGGCTGCCGAGGATTTTTGCCTGGGCAATGCCGTTGACGCGCTGTATCTCGGGAATGATGTTGACGTTGGCGTAGTTGAAGAGGAATTTCTCGTCCGCGTGCTTATCCTTGCTGAACAGGTTGATGTACATCAGCATGCTGGGCTGCACGCGCTCGACCACCACGCCTTCCATCTGCACCAGCTCGGGCAGGCGGCTCATCACCTGGTCGATACGGGTCTTGACGTTGATCATGGCCTGGTTGGGGTCCACGCCGAGGTCGAAGATCACCTGGATCGTGGCTTCGCCGGCACTCGTCGCATCAGATACGATGTACTTCATGCCGGGCACGCCGTTGATCGCGCGCTCGATGGTGATCAGCGAGGATTGCACCAGCACGTCAGCGCTGGCGCCGGGATAGGCCAGCGAGACGATCACGCGCGGCGGCGCGATGTCGGGAAACTGCGATGTGGGCAGGGTCTTGATCGACAAGAACCCCATGAATACGATCAATAGCGACAATACAATCGCCATGACCGGTCTTTTGATGAAAATATTCAGCATTGATCTCGTCGCCTGGTTGGGTTATTCAGCGTAAAGGCTCAGGTCCGACATGGCCTTGTCAGGAGAGATGAAATCGACGGCGACCTGTTCGCCGTTATGGACTTTCCTCAAGCCCTCGATCAGGATTTTGTCGCTCGCTTCCAGGCCGTCCTTGACGATGTAGAGGTGGGGCAGCTCCGCATCAATGGTGACCAGCCGCTGCTGAATCTTGTTGTCCTTGTCGATGACGTAGACGTAGACCTTGTCGAGAATCTCGAACGTGGCTTTCTGCGGGATCAGCAAGGCATCCTTGTAGGGGATATTCATGAGGATGCTGCCGGTCTGGCCGTGCCGCAGTACTTGGTTGGGATTGGGAAAGGCGGCGCGGAAGGCGATGTTGCCGGTCTTGTTGTCGAAATCGGCCTCTATGGTCTCGACCACGCCTTCCTGGTCGAACACGTCGCCGTTCGCCATCTTCAGCTTCACCTTTTCCTTGTCCTGGGCGTGGTTCTTCTTGCTCTGGACGTAGTCGAGGTATTCGGATTCCGGCACGTTGAAGTACACCCACATCCTGCTGATGTCGGACAGCGTGGTCAGCAAGTCGCCCTCATCCACCAGGCTGCCGTTCCTGGCTTCCAGGTGGTCCATGATGCCGGTGAAAGGCGCGTTGATATTGGTGAAGCCGAGATGCGTTTCCGCCACGTTGACCTCGGCGTTGGCCTTGTCCAGCTTGGCCTTGGCAAGCGCCAGCTCATTGGGCGAAACGATGTTCTTGTCCGCCAGCGCCTTGGTGTTGTCATACTCGATCTTGGTCATGTTGGCCTCGGCCTTGGCCTTCTGCAGATCGGCCTGGTAGAGGTTGGGCATGATGCGGAACATGGGTTGACCCTTGGCTACCTGCTGCCCCTCGTCGACAAACGTGTCCTGCAGGTAGCCTCGTTCCAGGGCGCGGACCTCGATATGCCGGATGGCACGGATCTGGGAAACGTATTCCTTCACGATGGAGGTGTCCTGACGCAGCGGCGAGGTCACCTTGAGCTTGGGCAGTTCGTGGGGTTCGTTGGATTCAGCCTGGTGGCAGCCGCTCAGCAGCGCCGCCATCACGCCTAGGGCGAAAGAAAGTTTTTTCATCATAAGATTGATCGATGCTCGGTTAATAAAGAGGTCAAGTCCTGAATTCATCGCGTGCAAGGCCTGGCGACGCATGTGCATCAAGCGCACAGGGTCGGGCGGGCAATAGTCAGCGTGAGTTAGGGGTGTTACCGGGCAGGATTTCCGCAGGAGCAGTCAGCGTTGCTGAATACCGGGCAGCATGAGGCGTGGCAATGGCGAATGAAGCCGTTTGCTTGCCACTGCATGCAGTGGTATTCGAGGTATTCAAGTCATTGGGTAAAACAAGCCCATGCCTGAATACGATCTCATCGCATTGTTAACGTCCGGTGGAAATACTGCGTGGGCAGGAAATGCCCTTTGAGGCGCAAACAAAATTCAGTGCAATGGTTCTGGCTAGGCGTTCTGTCGCAGACAATACAACTAGTAAGGTAAGACAGCAGAGCAACGATGCCAGAGAAGGATTTTGTTAGCGGCTCTCAGGCAAGAGATGGAGGATCTCGGGGTCTTGCGTTGGTGGAGAAATAAAGGCGTTTTGCCGTAGTGTTGCTTGTCCGCGTCCAGGAGACCGGAGCGCTGGCAACGAGCAAAAGCGCGGTGAGCAGGAAGCTGGTGAAGGATAGCGCCAGGGTGGAAGGCGGTTCGCCGCCTCCCGTGGGAGAAGATTCGACTTTGACGATTTGAACAACGTTGGCATCCGTGACGTAGAGTGCGTCAGGCAGCTGCATGCAGATATAGGCCAAGCTGAGCAAAGACAATACGACTGACAGCAATATCAGTCGAATTCTCAAGGCAGTTGGATCTAATCTTTGTTCCATTACGTTTCTTATGTTCAATCGTTACCAATTACATGCATCGGGGCTGCCCGACACATGCAAGGCGATATTCATCCTAGCATGGGTAAAAAAATTATTGCAACAGGAATACTTAATGCTCTTGCAGTTAAGCGGTTCGACTGCCGAGGTTCAAATTGGTTTCCTGATTTCGAAAATAGATGTCGGCACCCGGCCGGAACCGCTGGCGTATCAAGCCTGCCAGGCGATTGTATAGCCAGGCGACGCATCGCGTTGCGGGGGAGCTCCGTGGATTATCCGGTAAAGAGTTGCTTAAGGCCTTATAATTGCATATTCAATCGAGTCGTTTTGCAGGAGCGGTAAATGTCGGAAGGGTTTGAGGATGTGGCAATCCAGCAGCTTCATTTGAGCTACAGCAGCCACCAGGATCGCATGTTGCTCAAAATCAGCCTGGCTGATGCGGCAGAGCTTAATGCCTGGCTGACGCGGCGTATCGTGCGTGTGCTGTGGGGGTTGCTGCAGGATAGCGAGCTCTCTCCCGTGAACATGCATGAAACCTTGGCCGTGACGGCCGAGGAGCTATTGGAGCATTTCAACCAGGAGGTGGAAAGTTTGCCGTTGATACAGGGCATCAACCTTTCTGGCGCCTACCATGACATCAAGCTGGCGACCGCCGAGCCGCCGGTGCTGATCGCGGAATGCAAGCTGGTGCACATGGACCACACCGAATCCATGCTGGAGCTGCATAGCCAGGCCGGGGAGGTCTACAGCATCGCGCTCACAGCGGAATTGAGCCATGCCTTGAGCAGCATGCTGCAACTGGCGACACAGGAAGCCGCCTGGGACCTGGGCCTAACGACGGACCGTATTGTGCTGGCGGACGAGGCGGCATCGTACGTCCTGCATTAAACCTGCGCATGACGACCAGTAACGCATCCCTGTTGCAGCGCAGCCTGGCTTCCGTCTGGCATCCCTGCACCCAGATGAAGCAGCACGAAGCGCTGCCCCTGGTGCCGGTCAGGCGCGGCGAGGGCGTGTGGTTGGAAGACTTTGACGGCAAGCGCTACCTGGACGGCGTCAGTTCGTGGTGGGTCAACCTGTTTGGCCATAACCATCCCCATATCAAGCAGGCAATTACGGCACAGCTGGACCAACTCGAGCACGTGATACTGGCGGGCTTCACCCACGAACCTGTGGTACGGCTTTCCGAGCAATTGTCTGCGCTTACCGGGCTTGGACATAGTTTTTACGCGTCCGACGGCGCCTCCGCCACCGAGATCGCGCTCAAGATGAGTTTCCATTACTGGCGCAACCATGGGCAGCCCGGCAAGACGCGCTTCCTCAGCCTGCAGAACGGCTACCACGGCGAAACCCTGGGGTCGCTTTCCGTTACCGACGTCGCCCTGTTCAAGGATACCTATGCGCCCTTGCTGCGCGAGTCCGTATCGTTGCCCAGCCCGGATTGGCGGCTTGCGAAGCCGGGCGAGAGCGCGGAGCAATATGCCTTGCGTTGCGCAGAGCGTGCCGAGGCATACATCGCTGAACATCATGCCGCGATTGCCGCGGTGATTGTCGAGCCGCTGGTGCAGTGCGCCGCTGGCATGGCGATGTATCACCCCATCTACCTGCAGCGCTTGCGTGTATTGTGCGACCGTTACCGGGTGCACCTGATCGCGGACGAGATCGCCGTGGGCTTCGGCCGCACCGGCACCATGTTCGCCACCGAGCAGGCCGGCATCAAGCCTGATTTCATTTGCCTTTCCAAGGGCATCACGGGCGGCTACCTGCCGCTTTCCGTCGTGCAGACGACGGATGACGTCTATGCCGCATTCTACGATGACAATGTCGCGCGAGGCTTCCTGCATTCGCACAGCTACACCGGCAATGCCCTGGCATGCAGCGCGGCGCTGGCTACCCTGGAAATATTCGCGCAGCAGGATGTGCTGAACAGCAACCGCCGCAAGGCCGATTACCTCAACCGCAAGCTGGCGGCATGGCAAAACCTGCCGATTGTCCACTTGCGCAACACCGGCATGATCTGGGCGTTCGACGCCATTCCGGGCCAGCCCGGTTTCCAGCAGCGGTTCTACCAGGCGGCGTTGCAGCGGGGACTGCTATTGCGGCCGGTGGGCAATACGGTCTATTTCATGCCGCCTTACGTCATCAGCGAGAAAGAGATGGACTGGATGCTGGAACAAGCCTTGGCTGCATTGGAGGAGAGCATATGAGGTTGCTTTGGGTAGGTCTACTGATGGGGATTGGGACGCTGGTGCATGCCGCGGTGCCGGAACCGGTCGGCGAGTTGCTGAGGAAAAACGGCATTCCTGCCGAGAATGTCTCTGTTTATGTGCAGCGTGTCGACCAGCCGTCGCCATTGGTGGATCACCAAAGCGACCGGCCGATGAAGACCGCCTCGACTATGAAACTGCTGAGCACCTATGCCGGGCTGGAGCTGCTGGGACCGGCCTATCGTTGGCGTACCGAGGTCTACCATGATGGAAGGCTGGAAAACGGCGTCTTGCACGGCAACCTGATCATTCAAGGGCGCGGCGACCCCTACCTGCTTGCCGCCGATATGCGGGCGATGCTGGAAGACTTGCAATTGGCGGGCGTGGAGGACATCCGGGGCGATATCGTGCTCGATACCCGCTATTTTGCCCGGCGCTACCATGACGCCGCCGAGTTCGACGACAAGCCGCATGCGCCCTACAACGCCGTTCCCAACGCGTTTGCCGTCAATATCAAGTCCACCTCGTTCCATTTCCTCGTCGAGGGAGGCAAGCTGAACATCGAGGCCGATCCTGAATTGCCGGAAATCCATATTCACAACCAGCTGAACCTGGTGCGCGGCGATTGCGGGGATTGGAAAAGCCGGCTGCAGTTCGTGGTGGAACCGGTGGGCGACGAGGTGAATGTGACTTTCAGGGGAGAATACCCCTCGGCTTGCCGCGGCAAGACCCTGGAATTGAACGTGCTGGAAGATGGGCCATATGCCTACGGCTTGTTCCGTAGCAATTGGCTGTCGTTAGGCGGCAAGCTCCGCGGCGGGTGGCGTTATGGCGCATTGCCCGAAGGCGCCCAGCGCTTGGTGACCCATGACTCGCAGCCGTTGTCGGAAATTATCCGCACCATTAACAAATACAGCAATAACCTCATGGTGAGGCAATTGTTCTTGACCATGGCGGCAGAGCGGGTTGCCAGCCCGGCGACCGAGGCCGATGGCGTTCACGTCGTCAAGGCGTGGCTTGCCAGCAAGGGGCTGCATTTCCCTGAATTGATATTGGAGAATGGCTCCGGGCTCTCGCGCGATGAGCAGATCACGGCGCGGCATATGGCGGCATTCCTGCTGGCGGCCTACGCCAGCCCGGTGATGCCGGAATATCTTTCCGCGCTGCCTATCCCCTCGGTGGACGGCACCATGGCCAACCGCTTGCGCAACAGCCAGGCCAGGGGCAGCGCGCACCTGAAAACCGGCACCATCAACGGCGTCAGCGCTTTGGCGGGCTATGTGCACGACCGCAGGGGCCGGCGCTGGGTAGCCGTGATCATGGTGAACGATCCCAAGGCCAGCGCCTCTCGCGCGGCGCAGGATGCGCTCATCGACTGGGTCTACCAGCAGCCTTGATCCGCACAGGGCCGCATAATCTAGGTATCATACTGGCTTCGCGCCGCGTGCAAGCGCCTGTGTTTGGCGAGTGCGCTGCTGTTGTAAACCTGCTATCGGAGTAATCCATGAAACCAATTGCCATGCTGGCAAGCGCGTTCGTGCTGGCCATGCTCGCCATGAGTGGCTGTTCAGCCGATACCAATAGTGACAAGGAAAAAATCGTAATGAGCGACAACATCACCGAATTACAGAAAATCGACACCCAGGTAGGTGAGGGCCGTGAAGCCGAAGCCGGCCTGAACGTGACCGTGCACTACACCGGCTGGCTGTACGACCCCAGCAAACCCGACGGCAAGGGCGCCAAGTTCGACAGTTCCGTGGATCGCCGCGAACCGTTCGTGTTCTATCTGGGCGGCGGGCAGGTCATCCGCGGCTGGGACGAAGGCTTTGCCGGCATGAAGGTGGGCGGCAAGCGCACCCTCGTCATCCCGCCGGAGTACGGCTATGGCGCGCGCGGCGCCGGCGGCGTGATCCCGCCTAATGCCACCTTGGTATTCGATGTGGAGCTGCTGGGCGTCAAGTAAGCGCTTGCTAATGGCATCCATGGTATGTGCCGTGGATGTTTTTTCCATCTAGGTTGAGTGGGACAAAAGGCAAAATGAAAGCACGTGTTAAGTGGATTGAGAACGTCTGTTTCATGGGCGAGTCAGAGACCGGCCATGCCGTGGTGCTTGACGGCGCGCCGGAAGCCGGTGGCCGCAACCTGGGCATGCGACCGATGGAAATGCTGCTGATCGGCATGGGCGCCTGCACGTCGTTCGATGTCGTTACTATCCTCAAGAAGTCGCGCCAGCCCGTGACGGATTGCGTGGCCGAGATCAGCGCCGAACGTGCGGACGAAATCCCCAAGGTATTCACCAAGATACACGTGCATTTCGTCGTGACCGGCAAGGGCCTGAATCCGGCCCAGGTGGAACGCGCCGTCAAATTATCGGCCGAGAAGTATTGCTCGGCTTCCATCATGCTTGGCAAGGCGGCCGAGATCACCCACGACTTTGAGATCCAAGAGGCAGAGGTTTGAGCCGACCCCAGGGCATGCAAGGGCTGCGCCATGTGGCCCTGTTCGTGCAGGATATCGAGGCCTGCCTGCATTTCTATGTTGACATCCTCGGCATGCAGGTCGAGTGGCAGCCCGACCCCGATAACTACTATCTCACCTCGGGCAACGACAACCTCGCATTGCACCGCAGCAACGAAGCTATGGATGGCAAGCAGCGACTCGACCATATCGGTTTCATCATCAGCCATATAGAGCTGGTGGACGAGTGGCATGCCCATTTTGTCGCCAACGGCGTCAAGATACTCATGGCGCCCAAAACCCATCGCGATGGCGCGAGAAGCTTCTATTGCGCCGATCCCGCTGGGACTCACGTACAGATCATTTACCACCCGCCGATTTCCGGCAGGCTCTAGACATAAAAAGCCCCGCATTGCGGGGCTTTTTGTTATAGAAACTTAGCTTAGCTAGTTAATACTTCCAGGTCAGAGTGGCGCTGGCATTCATCGGGGCGCCGTAGTAACTTTGACCGCCATTCGCCCACATCAGACTGGTGAGGTATTTCTCGTCAGTTAGGTTGTAGACGTTCACTGCTGCGCTCCAGTGCTGGTCAATCTCATAATTCGCCATCAGGTTGACGAGGGCATAACTATCCTGCCTGACACGGACATTGTTGATGTCCACATGTGTTTCATCTTGCCAGTTGACGCTGGCCCCGATTTTGAGTTTTTCAATATAAGGCACCTGATAGGTGGCAGTGAGCTTGAGCATTTGCCTCGGAGTATAGGGTTTGACATTTTGATCGTCTTTTCCTTTGACACTCATCAAGCGGGTATAGCCGCCACTGAGCTTCAGGCGTTCGCTTACCTCGCCTGAAATGTCAAACTCATAACCCTTGGTAGTGGCGTCAATGCCTTCATAGATAGTGCGTGACCCTATTGTGCCGGCTTGCTGGGCCAAATTTTCTTGCTCGTTCTTGAATATGGAGAAAGACGTATTTAAATGTTGCAGCAGCTCGCTTTTGATGCCTGCCTCAAAATTCTTGCCCTGCAACGGCGCGATTGGAGTTAAGCTGCGATCCAGCTTGGTTTGCGGATTATAAATACCGGTATAGCTGGCATAGAGCGAGTGCTGGTCATTGAGATTGAAGACAGCGCCAAGATAGGGCGTGACCTTGTCATGCGCCTTTGTTTCACGTTCCTCGCCGTAGGCGATCCCACTATACTCATAACTCAGCAGGTTGGCTCCACCGGTAAGCTTCCAGCGATCGCTGAGGTTGAACTTGACGGCGGCATAGCTATTTAGTCGCTTGATGTCAAAACTGCCAAAATCGCCGGGGATCCAGTTCGGCTGCGGCAAGTCGCCAATACTATCGAAGCTGGTGATGGCCGTTGTGCCATAAGAGGCCGCTTTTTCATGTTCGTCATAAGTGGAACGCGACCAGTTGCTGCCGACGACCAATTCGTGTTCTCGTCCACCCAGAAGGAAGGGGCCTGAAACATAGATATCGGCGATCAGTTCCTTATAAGAGTCGCGATAGGCTCCAGGCCAACCTATTAGGCCGGTGCCGGTAGCTCGGTCTTCATTCATGTAGACATACAGCAATTTGGCGTCACCGGTCATTTCCTTGCGGGTCAGTTGGGTCTTTAGTTTCCAACCGTTGTCGAACAGGTGAGTCAGTTCGGCGAAAGTGATGTTGTTTGTGGTATTCCAATAGCTCCAGTCCGGAGATGTGGAGGCGGAACGCGAATAATGGCGGCGGGTGTTGTCCGTGTAAAGCAGTGGCAACGAACCCCACATTGGGCTATTCGTGTCGTTCTGCTGATAAGTATGTCCCAAGGCTAACGTGGTGTTATCGGTAATATCGGCTTCGATGATGCCATAAGCGACGTTACGCTCTTGGCTATAGCGGTCCAGATAGGAATGGCGGTTCTGGTTGGACAATACCAGACGGCCGCGTACATTGCCTGCGGCATTGAGCGGGCCTGATAGGTCGGCGTCGATGCGGCGCTTGTCCCATGAGCCGACGGTGAGGTCGACCTTCGCCTGGAAGCTTGAAGTAGGACGTTTGCGGATGAAATTGATTGTCGCGGAAGGATTGCCAGTGCCTGAAAGTAAGCCGTTGGCGCCTCTCAGCACTTCTATCCTATCGTAGACAGAAGTGTCGATGTCGCCAATCAGCAAGCCATCTGGGAATGGTACGCCTAGTCCATCAATCTGGAAGTTGGTGATATCCGAGCCACGGGCGGTGTAATAGGTCCGGTCGGTTTCTGCACGCTCCACTTTGATGCCCGTACTTAAGTCGAGTACGTCATTAATAGAAGTTAGTTTGAAGTCATCGATCAGTTGACGCGTCATCACAGAGATGGATTGTGGAGTTTCGCGTAACGTAGTGTTCAGTTTGGTGGCCGTAGCGCTGGATTTGACTGTGTATGATTTGCTCTGTTCGGTTGCCTGTTGCTCATTGCCGCTAGTAGTCTTGACTTGGATTTCAGGCAAGGATTCTTCCGCAAAAGACATGTTGCCGTTTGACAGGCAAAGCAGTGCCAATACTCCTGCACGGAGTTTAAAACGAGGTTGCATATATTCATTTCCCTGATGAATTAAAAAGCGGTGAAATGATAATGAGTGCTATTGGTAATGTGAATAATTTGCAAAGAAAAATAACAACAATTTACATTTGTAGATTTTTGGAAATGCGGAATTGTGGCAATCTTGGGAATTGATGCAACAAAAAAGCCCCGGTTGGGGCTAGATAATGTTGACGTTGAGCGGTTGTTCGTTCCTGATGATTTCAAACAAGCGATCAATATTAGGGTGTTTACCGGGGTTGGCTTCGGCGTCGCCGGTATGCTCGGCATAAATCTCCAGCCCTTCCCGGGCTGCGGCCACGCTGATGCTGCCGTATTTCTTGTAAAGGTGGTGGTATACCTTCACGGAGCCTTGGCTGCCCGGCTTGTTCTCAATGGTGCCTGCCGCACTGCCCTTGATGTCGAGCAGCTCGATTTTCTGGATATGGTCGCTGGACTCGAGGCTAGCCAGTATTTCGCTGAATGTCGTCATAGATGATAAGTCGTCGTTGTCATGATGTTGGAAAGAATGCGTATGCCTGCCTTGAGCGGTAACGGGAGCCCGGTTGCCCCTTGCGTAGCCGCCTGCTGCGCATGGCCCGCCGCATCGGCTTGTATCTGGCTGATGATTGTGCGGCTTTTTTGGTCGTCGGCGTTCAATGTCTCAAGATGGCGGGCCAGTTGATTGCCGGCCTGGCGTTCGGTTTCCGCTGCGAAGCCTAGGCTCCAACGGTCTCCCAACGCGCCTGCGAGCAATCCCAGGCCAAAAGAGCCGCCGTAAAACAACGGATTGAGCAAACTGGTGTGGCTACCCAGTTCCTTGATGCGTTTTTCGCACCAGGCCAGGTGTTCGGCCCCCTGCTGTGCAGTTGCACGAAGCGTGGCGGCTGTTTCAGGCCTGCGCACGCTAATGGCTTGCCCGCTGTAGATGGCTTGTGCGCATATCTCACTTGTATGGTTGACGCGCATCAAGGCGGCGGCATGCCGCTTGTCTTGTTTCTCAGTGAGCGTTTCTGGCAGGGCGGCGCCTGGATATGGGCGTTGGCCGGCCGGCGTGGCCAACAGCGTGCGCAGGCCTTTGTCGAATTCAATGATGAGGCGGTCTAGCATGGCGGGAATTGCAGGATTGCAGAGGCCAGGCCGCCTGAGGCGGCCTGGGGTTTTGCTTATTTGCGTTGCAGGATCTGCAGGCCCTTCAGCAGGTTGAGCGCCTGGTTGAACTGGTAATCGGCCTTGGAACCTGGCTCGATCGGGCCGCTTGGCGCTGCCTTGTCTTTCTGATCCTTGCTGTCAGGCTCGGCAGCAGGTGCCTCGGGCTTGGTATCCTCTTGCTCGGCTGGCGCAGGCTGGACGATAGGAGCCTCTTCCCCGTCCTTGGGGTTGCTCAGGTGGCGGCTCAGGTCAGCCTCGCGCAGCATTGCCGCGTGTTCTTGAGAATTGACAGTTGCTTCTTCCACCAAAATGTCCGGCACGATGCCCTTGGCCTGGATCGAGCGGCCCTTCGGCGTGAAATAGCGGGCGGTGGTGAGCTTGATGGCGGCACCATTGTTCATCGGCAGGATGGTTTGCACAGAGCCCTTGCCGAAAGTCTGGGTACCCATGATGATCGCGCGCTTGTGATCCTGCAATGCGCCGGCGACGATTTCCGAAGCGGATGCAGAACCGCCATTGACCAGCACTACGATAGGCAGGGTCTTGAGGTCGGCCGGCAAGTCGCGCAGGTAGTCTGCGCGTGCGCCGCCACGCACGTAGTTTTCAGGATTGGCGGTGAGGCGCATCTTGGCCTCTTCGCCGCGGCCTTCGGTATAGACCACGAGCTCGCCCTTGGGCAGGAAGGCTGCGGACACACCGACACCCGCGTTCAGCAAGCCGCCGGGGTTATTGCGCAGGTCGAGGATCAGGCCCTTGAAGGCTTCCTTGTTCTGTTCGCGCATGGCTTTCAGCGCTTTCGCGAGGTCTTCGCCGGTATGTTCCTGGAATTGGGTGACGCGGATATAGGCATAGCCGGGTTCAGACAGTTTGTACTTGACGCTTTGGGTCTTGATGATGGCGCGCGTGAGCACAAAGGTCAGCGGCTTGGCTTCGCCCTTGCGCAACACGGTCAGAGTGATCTTGGTATCCGGCTTGCCGCGCATGCGCTTGACGGCATCGGTCAGTGTCATGCCTTTCACCGGCGTGTCGTCCAGTTTCATGATCAGGTCGCCGCTCTTGAGGCCGGCCTTGTATGCAGGCGTATCCTCAATCGGGGCCACTACCTTGACGAAACCGTCTTCCATGCCGACTTCAATGCCCAGTCCGCCGAATTCGCCCTGGGTGCCTGCCTGCAAGTCCTTGAATGCATCAGCGTCCAGGTAGGCCGAGTGGGGGTCCAGCCCGGATAGCATGCCGTTGATGGCTTCGGTCAGTAGCTTCTTGTCTTCAACCGGTTCTACATAGTCGCTCTTGATCTTGCCGAATACTTCGGCAAATGTGCGTAGGTCATCGAGCGGCAGCTGCGGCTTGGTTTCCTTGTCCGCAATGGCGGAGTAACTCAAGCTCAGCATGACGCCGAGCAACGGGCCTGCGACGATCAAGCCGATCTTTTTAAGTTTGCGCATGTAAAACGATTCCTCAATGGAAAAACCAGAATGGTTGAATACTAATGGTTGTAATTGGAAGACAGGGAGCGACTAGCCCATTTTCCGCTATTTATGTTGTCATTGCAAAACGTTGCAGAGTATCGCACAGTCATTTTTTGCTTTTCAATCACTTGAACGCTAAATTTCTTTATTTTACATATGGAGCTGTTAGTCAATGAGCCTGCCCAAGTTGCCGGAACTGGAAATCGAATATTGCACGCAGTGCCGCTGGCTGTTGCGAGCGGCCTGGATGGCGCAGGAGCTGCTGACAACGTTCGAGTCAGACATTAAGCGCGTCAGTCTGGTTCCGGGAACCGGAGGGATTTTTGAGGTCAGGCTGAATGGGGAGCTGCTATTCTCGCGCAAGGAACACGGGCGTTTTCCCGAGTCGAAGGAATTAAAGCAACTGGTGCGCGACCGTATCGATCCCGAGCGCGATCTCGGCCATAGCGATCGCAAGTAGCTGAAATCAAATTATTTAAATAGGATTTTGCGGGAGGAAAAATATCCGACTAAAATAGTTGGAAATAACTCTTTAAATGTAAATTGTTCTCATTTATGATGTTTCCTGACAGGGATTTTGTGGAAGGTTCATCAACATGAATGTATTTAACCAATCGGAAATAGGGGCCTTATTGCTCGATCATGAGATCGAGCCGCACGACATGGCCCCCAACGAATTGCTGGACGTGGTGATGGCGCGGCAATTCGGCACTGATTATTTGCCTATCGTGGACGTGCAATCGATCGAGATGCTGGGCTATGAGGCCCATGCACGGTTCTGGGCGCGCAACGGCAGGCCGTTGAATGCAGACAAGTTGAGGGTAAGCCTGCGCAAGAATCCGTTATTGCTGTTTCATCTCGAGCTGGAATTGAAGAAGCTGCAGATTGCCAGCTTTCCGGGCGAGGGCTGGCTGATGCTGGACCTTGACATGGATAGCTTCTTTGCCGGAGGCGAGGGGGAGGACAACCCGTTCCTTGGCCTGTTCAAGGAATATGCCTGGTCCGAGCGCGAGATTGTCATCAACGTCGTCCAGAACCACACCATGCACGAGACTTTCCGCACCCAGCACATGATGGATCTGTTGCAGCATTCCGGCACCTCGGTTGCGTTGGAGGACGCCGGACTGTCCTGGGGCATGTTCTCCTTGAGCGCCTTTCTTGATGCCGCCATGGTGAAGTTCAGCAGCCGGGCGCTGCGGGAGCTGGACGGAAAAGCCGCCCAGGCGATGGTGGACTGGCTGGTAGGGGCGGCGCGCAAGATCGGCGTGCAAACGGTGATGACCGACGTGGATACCTGCGCAGCCTTGGACTGGGCGCGAAAAATGCGCGTGGACTGCGTGCAAGGGCGCTTGTTTTCCAAACAGAATCTGCAGGCGCATTAAGGGCCTGCTATCGCTGGACTTGGGCCAGTTGTCATCTCTTTCCAATTTTTATGACGCGAGGGAGTTGTATTGCGTTTGTAAATAAATAATAATTCCTCTCATTGTCATTATTAATTGTAGAGCCAGCCACATGAGCCCGGTCAGGCATCACGACACCATATCTTCCCTACCTGACGAAGCATCCGACCATACGATCGCGACTTGGGAACATACCATTCGCCAGGGAAACCGCGCCTACTCCGACAAGCAGGACCAGCTTGCATTGCAGCAATACCAGACAGCGCTCGAGCAGGCCAAGTTGCTGCTCAGGGAGTGCGTGCAGGCGGATGAACAGGCCGTGCCGATCGATACCGTGTTTGCCGCCTATGTGGTATCCCACCATAACCTCGCCAATGTCTATGCCCGCCAGGGAGATATCAATACTGCAGCATGCCGGCTGTGCGAGGTGCACCAATGCCTGTCGCGCATTTGCTCCGACCCCGCGATGCATTGCGCATTGCGCGAAGCAGCCCAGCGTCATGGGCGCCGTACATACAGAGAACTATTGAACTTTAGCCATCTGTATAGTCAACATCCTTTAGTAGCGAGGACCTTGCGCGTCTGCGGGCAGTTCTGTAGCCTGCAAGACCAGCCGCTACACTAAATCCTGAATCCCAGTGAGATTTTCTGTGCTAAAAAGCATAAGATAGCTCGTGCAGATTGACTGCGGCAACCGGGTTCAACATTCCCTCTAAAATTTAACGATCAAAAAACTAAGGAGCAAAATAATGGCGTATACATTACCCCCCCTTGATTATGCTTATACGGCCCTCGAGCCGCATATCGATGCCCAGACCATGGAAATCCACCATACCAAGCATCACCAGACTTATATCAACAACGTGAATGCGGCCATCGAAGGCACGCCTTTTGCCGACGAGCCGGTAGAGTCGCTTGTCGCCAAGCTGGACAGCCTGCCGGAAAACCTGCGCGGCCCGGTGCGCAACAATGGCGGCGGCCATGCCAACCATAGCCTGTTCTGGAAGGTCATGTCCCCCAATGGCGGCGGAGAGCCTACCGGCGCCTTGGCGGACGCGATCAAGGCCGACATCGGCGGTTTCGATACATTCAAGGAAGCCTTCACCAAGGCTGCCCTGACGCGTTTCGGCAGCGGTTGGGCATGGTTGTCAGTGACTCCCGAGAAGAAGCTGATTGTGGAAAGCAGCGCCAACCAGGATAACCCCTTGTCCCACGGCAACACGCCGATTCTCGGCCTGGATGTCTGGGAGCATGCCTACTACTTGCACTACCAGAACCGCCGCCCGGAATATATCGGCGCGTTCTTCAATGTCATCAACTGGGATGAGGTCGCACGCCGTTACCAGGAAGCCTTGTCCAAGTAGGGACTGGAACGTGTCATGAACTTCCCCTTCATTCTCGCTAACAACCGGCAAAAGCTATGGCTGTGGATGATAGCCCTGGGTATTCTGGGCTTGATTCTGTTTTTGGTGCAATCGTTTGGGGATTGGGGGCAAGCCGCCTGGGACGTACCCCAGGTGCGCGATGCCTTTTGGGGAGGCTCCGCCGCGGCATTGGCAACGGCGGCAGGCACTTTGCCGGTCTTCTTCTGGAAGCAGCTGCCTGACCGCATCATGGATACCTTGTTCGGCTTTGGGGCGGGCGTCATGCTCGCCGCCAGCGCCTTTTCCCTGATCGTGCCGGGCATCGAGTCGGCCCAGGCCCAAGGCGCGAGCGCATGGGGCGCCGCCTCCATGGTGGGCGGCAGCATCATTATTGGCGCTGCACTGTTATTGGCGTTAGAGCGCTGGGTGCCGCATGAGCACTTCATCAAGGGCATGGAGCGCGAGAATACGCTGGCCTTGAAACGTACCTGGCTGTTCGTGTTTGCCATCGCTCTGCACAACGTGCCGGAAGGCTTGGCGATCGGCGTGGGCTTTGCGGGGGGCGACGTCGTGCGCGGCGGCGCACTGGCTACCGGGATCGCGATCCAGGATATCCCCGAAGGCTTCGTTGTGGCGATGGCTTTGGCGGTGGTGGGCTATTCCCGCCGCACCGCGATATTGATCGGGATGGCGAGCGGCCTGGTTGAACCGGCAGGTGCCGTGCTCGGCGCTGCGATTGTGAGCTCTTCTGCGGCGCTATTGCCCTGGGGATTGGGTATTGCCGCAGGCGCCATGCTGTTCGTGGTGAGTCACGAGATTATTCCAGAATCGCACCGCAAGGGGCATGAGATCTTTGCGACCAGCGGCTTGATTGTCGGTTTCGTGCTGATGATGATGCTGGATACTGCCCTGGCCTGACGTGCAGTATTGAGGCGCTTAGCGGCTGTCTTCCATGCGGCGGGCGCCGTTGAAGCGCTTGGCCCAGTAATTGTCCGTCATATCGACCACCTGCACACCGCCGCCCGAGCTGGGGGCGTGGATGAACTTCTGGTTGCCAAGATAGATGCCGACATGCGAGAAGGCGGATTTCAGGGTGTTGAAAAACACCAAATCCCCCGGTTGCAGCTGTTCCTGCGATACCGGCTGTCCGAGCTTGCTGATGGCTTTTGCGCCGTGAGGCAGGGTCATGCTGGTGGATTGCTGGAAGACATAACGCACAAAACCGCTGCAATCGAACCCGGTTTCTGGCGATTTCCCGCCGTAGCTGTACTTGATGCCGGTGAGGCTCAAGGCGTTGATGAGCACTTCCTGCACGGATTCGGTCCAGCCCTGCGTTGCTTCCATCGCATCCTGCTGGAACTGCCGGGCAGCGCTGACCTCTCCCGCCCAGGTAGGGACATGGTTCAGCAATACAAAAACAGCAAAAATGACGGGTAATTTCATCACTAGTCCCGATTCTATTAGTTTATTTTCGGTTCTGTAAACCAGTTCTTTAAGTTTTCCTGAAACTCGAACGCCAGCGCGACTGTCTTGGCAATAAGGCCAGCGCGACTGTCTTGGCAATAAGGCCAGCGCGACTGTCTTGGCAATAAGGCCAGCGCGACTGTCTTGGCAATAAGGAAAGGGAAGCTTGATGGCTTGGTGTAGAATGGCTTTGTCGATGTTGGAATAAGGCATGTCATCATGAGTTCGAGCGCTTATCCACTTATGCAGAAATTGAAGACCAATCTTGACGATGCAAGGCGCCGCGAGGTGCTGCACCATTTGAGTCCGGAAGAAATGGAGCAAACCCTGGCGGAATATGCCAGCCATTTCAGGCTGGGGTCGCGCGAGCGGGCGCGGCTGCTGGCGGGCTCCGTCGTCAAGCGCATTCACGGCACGGGCAGCCGTCTGAAACGCGCTGGCAAGCAGGCGGTCAAGCATGTGGGCGCGAAAGTGGCCCATGCCGCCAGCCACAAGCTCAAGGAGGTGGCTGCCCGCATCGAGCAGCGTGCCGATCGCCTGGATCAGGACGAATAATACAAACTCAGTTTTTTGGCCGGGAAGACTATGCTGCGTGAAACAATTTCGGTAATGCGTGATTTCAAGCGTGTGCGTGCGATTGGCCGCATCCTCATGCATTACGGCTGGGGTGACATTGCGGAGCGGCTTGGCAAGCGCAGTTGGTTGCGCCGGGCGGGCAATGCGCTCAATTCGGAAGCCTCGCGTGAAATCATGCAACTCCCCTCTGAGGTGCGCGCGCGCATGGCGCTGCAGGAGTTGGGCCCGACCTTCGTCAAGATGGGGCAGGTGCTGGCAACGCGCCCGGATATTTTCCCTCCCAACTGGATAGAAGAGTTATCCAAGCTGCAGGACCAGGTGCCGCCCGTGCCATTCGAGGATATGCTGCCCGGCTTGCAGGAAGCGCTTGGCAAGTCCCCGTTCGAGGTATTCCGCGATTTCGATACCACGCCCGTGGCGGGCGCCTCGATTGCCCAGGTCTACCAGGCCAAGCTGCAGGACGGCACCCCGGTGATCCTGAAATTGCGCCGGCCCGGCATACGCGAGAACATTGACGCCGACCTGCGCCTGCTGCACCACATCGCGCGCCTGATCGAGGCTGAAGTGGAGGAGGCGCGGCGCTTCAACCCCACCGAAATCGTGGATCAGTTCTCCAAGTCATTGAAGCGCGAGCTCGACCTCGCGTTGGAAGGGCGCAATACCGAGCGTTTCGCGCGCAACTTCCTCACTGACAAAACCACCAGTTTCGCCAAGATTTATTGGGATTACACCAGCGAAAGCGTGTTGGTGATGGAAAAGATCAACGGCATACCGGGCAATAGCTTGGAGGAGGCGCGCCAAGCCGGGATGGACTTGCCCCTGCTTGCCGCACGCGGCGCGGATGCCGTCATGAAGATGGTCTTGATCGACGGCTTTTTCCATGCCGACCCGCATCCGGGCAATATCTTCTTCCTGCCGGAAAACAAGATCGCCGTGATTGATTGCGGCATGGTCGGTCGCATCAGCCTAGACCGGCGCAATGAAATCGCCGACCTGCTTGCCGCGCTGGTATCGCGCGACATCGATACATTGCGCGGTATCCTCATCGCCTGGGCGGGCAACGTGGTAGTGGACGAGGACAAGCTGGGGGCCGATGTCGACGAATTTATCTGCACCTACGACAATGCGCCGCTCAAGCACATCAGCTTCGGCATCCTGCTGAACGACCTCACCACGATCATGCGCGAGAACCATCTGTCGGTGCCGCCTGACCTCACCATGCTGTTCAAGGCGTTGATCACCCTGGAAGGGCTGGGGCGCCAGCTCGATCCGGACTTCCAGATCGTCAGCCACCTCACGCCTTTTGTGAAGAAGATCATTATCGAGCGCTACATGCCCAAGACGCTGTGGCGCAAGGGCACGCGCGGTTTCAGCAAGACGCTGGGCGCAGTGAGCGACCTGCCCGGCGACGTATCGCAGGTGCTGAAGGAGGCGGGACGGGGCAGGTTGAAGCTCAACCTGGACTTGAAGCGCCTAGACCACTTCGGGCACCAGCTCGACCACAGCACCAACCGGCTCACCATGGCGCTGATCACAGCCTCGTTGATCATCGGCTCTTCCATCGTCATGACAGTGCGCGGCGGGCCCGAGCTTTTCGGCCTGCCCGCGTTCGGCTTCCTTGGCTTTTTCCTAGCATTCGTCATCGGCATCATGTTGATGATTTCGATCTGGCGTTCCGGCAAGGATTGAGCCTCTCATCGCCAGCCTGGTGCTGGCACCCGGCGGTAGCTGGCATGCGCACTATTTTGGTGCAAATGCCGGATGTTATTGATTGTCGTATTTTTAACGCAATGAATAACAAGGAGTTTTTATCTGGCATGACCCTTGCGAGAGTCTCTGCATGGATACCGCTAAGAAAAAACCTTTTGACGAGATGCTCCTGCAAGACGAAGCGGTACGGCCGATCTATGCCGAGTACGCTGCCTGGCTGCAAGGGGTGCCGCACCAGCAGCTTGAGAGCAAGCGCCAGGAAGCAGAACTACTGTTTCGCCGGGTAGGAATTACCTTCAACGTCTATGGCGAGGATGCCGGCGCGGAACGCCTGATCCCGTTCGATGTCGTGCCGCGCGTCCTTTCCGCCGGCGAGTGGTCGCGTCTGTCCGACGGCGCGATCCAGCGCGTCAAGGCGCTGAACATGTTCCTGCACGATATCTACCATGACCAGGACATCATCAAGGCGGGCATTGTGCCGTCCAGGATATTGGCGAACGCGCAATACCGCCCCGAAATGTTCGGCGTGGACGTGCCCAAGGGCGTTTATGCCCACATCGCCGGCGTCGATCTGGTCCGCACCGGCGAAAACGACTTCTACGTGCTGGAAGACAACCTGCGCACGCCTTCCGGGGTTTCCTACATGCTGGAAAACCGCAAGATGATGATGCGCCTGTTTCCCGAATTGTTCCGCCGCTACCCGGTAGCGCCGGTCGAGCACTACCCGCAAGTCCTGCTCAACAACCTGCGAGCCGTGGCGCAGGCCGGCGTGCATGAGCCGACGGTGGTGCTGCTGACGCCAGGAGCCTACAACAGCGCCTATTTCGAACATGCCTTCATCGCCCAGCAAATGGGCATCGAGCTGGTGGAGGGCCAGGACCTGTTCGTACGCAACAACGCGGTCTATATGCGCACGACCGAAGGCCCCAAGCGCGTGGACGTGATCTACCGCCGCATCGACGACGACTTCATCGACCCGTTGAGCTTCCGTCCCGACAGCATGCTGGGGGTGCCGGGCCTGCTTTCGGTCTACCGCAATGGCGGCGTCACGCTGGCGAATGCGGTGGGCACCGGGGTGGCGGACGACAAGGACACCTACATCTATGTGCCCGAGATGATCAGGTTCTATCTCGGCGAGGAGCCTATCCTGTCGAACGTGCCGACCTACCAGCTCAGCAAGGCGGACGACCTCAAGTACGTACTGGACAACCTGGCGGAACTGGTGGTTAAGGAAGTCCAGGGGTCGGGTGGCTACGGCATGCTGGTCGGGCCGTCCGCCAGCAAGCAGGAGCTGGAGGATTTCCGCCAGCGCATCCTGGCGAACCCGGCCAACTACATCGCCCAGCCGACGCTGGCGTTGTCGACTTGCCCGACCTTGGTGGAAAAGGGGATCGCGCCACGGCACGTCGACCTGCGGCCCTTCGTGCTGTCGGGCAAGACGGTCAGCCTGGTGCCGGGCGCGTTATGCCGTGTCGCGTTGCGCGAAGGCTCCCTGGTGGTGAATTCCTCGCAAGGGGGCGGCACCAAGGACACCTGGATTTTGAAAGATTGATGCCATGCTAAGCAGAACCGCAGATCATTTGTACTGGATGGCGCGCTACATCGAACGCGCCGAGAACATGGCGCGCGTGCTGGACGTGACTTACAACATGTCGTTGGTACCGAACGCCTCGCAGAGCGAAACCACGCTATGGGAGCCTGCATTGCAGATTGCCGGCGGCGTGGACAGCTATCGCCGGGATTACGGCGAAGTGACGGCGGCCGGCGTGGTGCGCTTCCTCGCCATGGATACGCACAACCCGTCCAGCATCTATTCGACCTTGCGCAGCGCGCGCGAAAACGCGCGTTCCGTGCGCGTCACGCTGTCGGCGGAAACCTGGGAAAACATCAATGCGCTATGGCTGGAATTCAGCCAGTTTGTCGGCATGGACTTGATGCAGAAGGGGCTGGGCGAGTTCTGCGACTGGGTGAAGTCCCGCTCCCACCTGTTCCGCGGCGTGAGCTTCGGCACCATGCTGCGGGACGACGCGTTCCGCTTCCTGCGCCTGGGGACGTTCATCGAGCGGGCAGACAATACCGCGCGCCTGCTCGACGTCAAATATCATTTGCTGCTGCCCCGCGACGAAGAAGTGGGCGGCGCGGTGGATTATTACGAGTGGAGCGCGATATTGCGCGCGGTTTCCGCCTTCCAGGCCTACCAGAAGGTGTTCAACGACGCGATCGAGCCATGGAAGGTGGCGGAATTGCTGGTATTGCGGGAGGACATGCCGCGCTCGTTGCATGCCTGCTTTTCCGAGATCACGCCCATCCTGGACCAGCTCAGCGGCCGCCATAGCAGCGAATGCAGGCGTCTTGCAGGCGAGCTGCACGCACGGCTGCGTTATGGACGTATGAACGATATTTTCCAGGAAGGGCTGCACGAATTCCTCACCGATTTCATCACTTCCAACAACAATCTCGGTGCCGAGATCCAGCGCACCTTCTTGAATGCGCCGATCAATGGCCTAGCCGCCGAGACTGAATGAATGGAGCATTGCCATGCAGTTCACGATCAACCACCGCACGCATTATCTCTACACTGATATTGTCAATTACACCATCCAGAAACTGCGCTTGACGCCGCAGGACGGCTTCGGCCAGCGGGTGAGGCGCTGGGAGATCCGGGTCAATGGCCACCTGCAGCGTCACGACGATGCCTATGGCAATGCAGCGCATCTGCTGGTGCTGGATACCCCGCATGAAGAAATCAATATCCTGGCCACGGGTGAGGTGGAAACAGGCCTGGATATCCCGCCTGCATACGATATGCTGCCGCGCGAGATTTATTTGCGTACCACTGCACTGACGGTTACGGATGCAATCCTGCGCAACTTTGCGGAGCAATTCCGAGTCAATCAGCCTAACGAGCAAGCGCTGGACGACATGATGCATGCGATCGTGGACAAAGTGCCGTACAACCGTGGCGTGACTGCCGTGGATACCTCCGCTGCCGAAGCATTCCGCAGCGGGCACGGCGTCTGCCAGGACCATGCGCATATTTTCATTGCTTGCTGCCGTCACCTGGGCATCCCCGCACGCTATGTGAGCGGTTACCTGTTCACTAATGACGGCAGCTTGATGGAAAGCCATGCCTGGGCTGATGCATGGATGCCGTCCGGCTGGACCAGCTTTGACGTATCCAACCGTTGCAGGACCAATGGCGTGCACGTGCGCCTGGCGACCGGCCTGGATTACGGCGACGCCTGCCCTGTGAGCGGCATGCGCGTGGGCGGCGGGTTGGAGACGATGACGGTGGGGGTGCATGTCAGCCAACTCCAATCCCAACAATGATCGCGATGCAGAAAAAGCGTCTGGCGGCGTTGCATCCACTTGCCGTACTTCAGTGTACTGTCTGCGTGGATGCGCCTTGCCAGCCACTTTTTCTGCATCGCTCGGTTTAGGGGATTTGTCCACCAGGTTTTTAAGGTTTCTGGTTTAGATAGCCGAAAGTATTACAAGGAAAACGCATGAATTCATTGCAGTTTCCCCGCCACGGGGACAAGGAGAACTCGGCATTTTTCGAGGAGTACCTGGTCAAGTTGCTGGAAGAGCGCGACGCGGTGGGGTTGACCGCGATGGTGCATGAGATTGATGCGCTCATGATCACGGTGGACCCGGGGCATTCGGTCAAGTATGTCGCGGAGCTATGCTTCATGACTTCGTACCATTACCTGGTGACGCTGGAGAGCGAATCGCACTGGACGCATGTGCTGCGCATCGACCTGGACTCGCCCGACCTGTTGGTGCGGGAAGTGAAGGATCCCAACCTGCGCGGCATTTTTCGCAGCCTCAACGAAATCTACCCGGTGGGGGCGCGCAAGCCGAATAGCCGCTACATGGGCGAGATCATCCGCGTGGACAGCCTGCATGACGTAGTCAAGCTGCAGCAGGAACGGGAATTCCGCTTTTTCACGCAGGACGAGGTGCGCAAGCTGGAGCTGCCAGGCAACCTCGCCGTGAGCAAGCCCTCGCCCTATACGCATAATATCGTCGCCTACCTGGAGCGCAAACCGGAAGAAATGCGTGTGTATTCCCTCGGGGTAAGCCGCATCGATCCTGAATTGCAGATGGCCTATGAAGCGGCCAAGGCCTTGCAGCAGAAGCTCAATTTCGGCGACCTGCTGCTGCCGATCGACCATCTCGCGACGCGGATCTACAGCCAGAACCGCGAGGTGGCGATCCTGGAATACCTATCGTGGTCGAGCTATTACTTCTGGGGCGCTTACAATATCTTCGACCAGAACTCATCGACCAATGTCACCAAAAGCGCGCACGGACTGCCGGAATCCAAGAGCCCGGCCAAGGTGTTCACCGCCAACAACACGCCTTATTTCGTCAACCACCTGGAAAAGCTGCCGTCGCCCACCGAAACCTTCGTGCGCAACTACGGGCCGCGCCTGCACCATAT
Source organism: Methylobacillus draconifructus (assembly GCF_045984355.1). Lineage (NCBI taxonomy): Bacteria > Pseudomonadati > Pseudomonadota > Betaproteobacteria > Nitrosomonadales > Methylophilaceae > Methylobacillus > Methylobacillus draconifructus. The sequence continues at coordinate 376,277 of NZ_JBJQII010000004.1, forward strand.
CGCGGTGGCGGTGAAGGACGGCGAGCGCGAGGGCGTCGAGCATATCGAGTTCGCCGTGAATGCGATCGCCTCGCAGGGGAAGGGCTTCCTGCTCGACGTCATCGGTTCGCGCGAGGAAGGCTTGAAGCAGATATTCTCCAACGCCTCCGAGCATTCGTCCCTGATTGTGGAATACGTGCAGCGCTTCGGCGATTTCCAGGGCTTCTTCACCAAGGATAATGTGGCGGTGCTCACCGAAGCGGCGGGGCGGGAAGAGGGCGTGAAATCAGGAGCATCCCTGGGTTGATGTCAAGAGGTTGGCGTCAAGGAACCAGCCACAATCTAATCGTTGCCTACGCCCAGCTTCTTGGCCACCGTCAAGGTCAGTAGCGAGGCGACGAACAATACGCCCAGGGTCATGAAGCTCTTGTGGATGAAATCCGAATCCTTGATCCAGTCCCAAATCATGGCGACGCCGAGCAACAGGCTGGCAAGTATGCACAGGATGCAGATGGTGAAGCAGATGTTGCGGATGGTGTTGATGCGCATGGAGTGCTCCTGATCATATTGTTTTTGCTTGTATCATATTGATGCGCCTGAGCAATTCGGCGCTATCCCTTGCGTGATTATGGTATATTGCGCATCCTTTTGCCATTCGCTTTATTCCTACAAGCCATGACCCAAAGCCGCCGCCATCTTGAATTGCTCGCTCCGGCCAGGAATGCCGATTACGGCATTGCCGCGATCAACCACGGCGCCGATGCCGTGTATATCGGCGGCCCGGCGTTCGGCGCGCGCGCCAAGGCGGAAAACTCGGTGCAGGATATTGCGCGGCTGGTGGCGCATGCTCACCGCTACCATGCCGAAGTGTTCGTGGCGTTCAACACCATCTTTCACGACAACGAGCTCGAAGCAGCGCGGCAGACCGCCTGGCAATTGTACGACGCGGGCGTGGACGCGCTGATCGTGCAGGACATGGGCCTGCTGCAGATGGATATTCCGCCGATCCAGCTGCATGCGAGCACCCAGACCGACATCCGCACCGTGGAAAAGGCGGTGTTCCTCGACCAGGTCGGCTTCACCCAGATCGTGCTCGCGCGCGAGATGGACCTCAATACCATACGCAAGGTCGCAGCCGCTACCAAGTGCAACCTGGAGTATTTCATCCATGGTGCGCTGTGCGTGGCGTTCAGCGGCCAGTGCTACATTAGCCACGCCCACACCGGGCGCAGCGCCAACCGCGGCGAATGCTCGCAGGAGTGCCGCCTGCCTTACACGCTGGAAGACAGCCAGGGCCGCATCCTCGCCAAGGATAAGCACTTGCTGTCGATGAAGGACAACGACCAGAGCGCCAACCTGCGCGCGCTGGCGGAGGCGGGCGTGAGCGCTTTCAAGATCGAGGGGCGTTACAAGGATATCGCCTACGTCAAGAACGCCACGGCCTACTACCGCCAGTTGCTGGACGACATCCTCGAGAATAGCCCGCATTACCGCCGCGCCTCCTCGGGCCGCGCGATCTTCAGCTTCGTGCCGCAGCCGGAAAAAACTTTCAACCGCAGCACCACCGAATACTTCCTGCACGGACGCGGCGAGGACGTCGGCGCGTTCGATACGCCCAAGTTCGCGGGCGAGGAAATCGGCCGCGTCACCAAGGTCGGGCCGGATTATTTTGAAGTGGAAACTTCGCTGGAATTGCACAACGGCGACGGCGTGTGTTTCTTCGACGTGCACAAGGAACTCACCGGCATGCGCATCAACACCGTGCAGGGCAAGCGCCTCTACCCGAACGAAATGCCCGCCGACATGCGCCGCAACATGAAGGTCTACCGCAACCGCGACCATGCCTTCCTGCGTTTGCTGGAAAAGGATTCCGCCCAGCGAAAAATCAGTGTGGCGATGATGCTGCATGAAACGGCGGACGGCTTCGCGCTCAGCATGCAGGACGAAGACGGCTTCATGGCCTATGTGCAAACCAGCGCGGAAAAGCAGCCGGCCGAGCAGGCGGAAAAAGCGCAAGCCAATATCCGCGACAATCTTGCCAAGCTCGGCAATACCGAGTTTTCAGCTGGCGAAGTTGCGCTGGACCTCAAGGCTGCATGGTTCATTCCCAATTCCGTCGTCAACCAGCTCCGGCGCGAAGCAGTGGCCCAGCTACAAGCCACGCGCCTGCTCGGTTACGAGCGCCCCGGGCCCGGCAAGCCCGCCGAGCCGCCTGCGCAATACCCGCAGGATACGCTGAGCTACCTCTCCAACGTCTACAACAAGAAAGCGCGCGAGTTCTACGAAAAGCACGGCGTGCAGGCGATTGCCGCCGCCTACGAAGCGAACGAGGAGCTGGGCGAGGTGCCGGTGATGATCACCAAGCACTGCCTGCGCTACAGCTTCGCCATGTGCCCGAAGGAAGCCAAAGGCGTGATCGGCGTGCAGGGCACGATTACCGCCGAACCCATGACGCTGATCAGCGGCAAGGACAGGATCAGCCTCAAGTTCGACTGCAAGCGCTGCGAAATGCACGTCATGGGCAAGGTACGCAAGAACGTGCTGCAAATGCCGCAACCGCAGCCAGTGCAGTTTTTCGCCAAACGACCTGTCTAATTACTCAATCAGATGATGCAAGTAACTTAAATTGTGAACTCTATTTAATTCACAATTGCCAATCTAACTGGTCGGCATACTGGCCGGGTGTTGCATAGTCTACTAATTTACAATCTTTGGTGAGGTTGCATTTGTAGGCAAATGCATAGGTTTTCTCGCCGGTATAACCTCCAAAAGAGTTTTTTGCATTGACGAATACATAAGAAATCCAAACCAAGGTAGGCCTACCTCCAACATTCTTCACCATTCGTTGGGTTGATCCAAACCGGAATTTTGCACTGTCCGGATCTTTCAGCATTTCCTGAATTAAGCGCTTTTCTTGATACTCATGTTCATCATGTAGATATCCCCAGTCTGTAGTGGTGGAGCGGCTGAGTAATTCTTTTACTTGCTTCTGATATGCCAGTCCACAAGCCGTTAACATGATGCAAATTGATATAGTAAGGAGAAGATGCATTTTCTTGTCTTAAATATTTTTTACGAGTTTCGCAATTTCATTTTTGAATGTAATGCCAAGGGCTATCCCACGTTGATAGCTGGCTGAGTGAGTATCATGAGGCAGGCTCTCATGTTCTTTGGTATCGAGTAATCCATCTGCTACTCCCCGCTTGAAAGATAGCCCATGTCCATGTGGGATATCTGGAATATCTAGTGTGACTTTGTGTGTGATTGCCAAGATTGAATCCGGGGAGCGCAGGATTGATGTGGTGGAGTTGTCTGAGTTAGGCAGGTATCTGCGGGTCAGGGTTGACGTGCAGTATTTGGATGATGGGCTTTAGTTGCATTGCTTGTGTAAGACGCATCTGCTCGAGGTGGGCAGTATGAGTTGAGCGAATCCAGGTTCTGGCGATTTCAATATTACTTTCATTCAAGCTCGCGCTGGTGCCTGATCGCCAGTATCAATACCTGGTCAGTGAGCGGGTCGAATTCATACAGCGCGATATAGCCGCTTCGCCCGCGTGAAATCACGAGTTCCTTCAAGTCCGTGCCGGATATTGGCCGGCCGATATCCGGGTGCAACGCCAGCAGCGAGATACCGTGATCGATGATATCGAAGGTGGCCATGGCCCATTCGCCTGATTGCTCCAGCAGAAAATCCACTAGCCTTTCAATATCCTCCAATGCAGCCGAGGAGTAGACGATGCTGGTCATCGTGTCTGCTTGATGGGTTTGGGTCTGGTTGTATGCTGGCCTTGTATCTTGTTGCGCAGGTAGGCATGCACATCTTCTGCCGCATAAGCGGTGCCGGATTGTCCATGTTCGGCTTTTGCCTCCAGGGCGCGGGCGATCAGCGCCTGCCGCTTTTCCTCTCGCAAGGTTTGTTCTGTGAGCGCGTCCAGCATGAAGGCATGCGCAGTCTTTCCTGTCGCATCGGCAAGTTGCTTGATGCGCGTTTTCAGGTTGTCTGGCAATTTGAGGCTGGTGGTTGTCATTGGCATACTGCTAGTGTTGGTAGCAATAAAGTAACACCTTGATGCAGGAATGTCAACGAGATGGCCAGTTGTCCAGCACAAGCCTTGTCATATCCAGCAGTGCTTCGCGGCTGGCACCGCTGGCGGCTTGTGTGCTCATGCCCTGATGCAAGGTGGCGATGTACTTGGCGAGGGTGGCAGGATTGGTTTGCCCAGGCAGGTCGCCTTCTCGTTGGGCGCGTTGCAGGCGCGCCGTCAGGGAAGTTTCGAACTGTTGCCTGTATTTCGCCAGTGTTTCCTTGACCGCGGCGGTTTCTTTGCTGCAACTCAGCGACCCCGTATTGACCATGCAGCCGCGGGGCGAATCCGGCGCAGTAAGGAAATGGACGCTTTCCGACAATAGTTTTTCTACCACGCGGTAGGCAGTGGGTTCGCCGAGCGCCGCCGAAACGAATGCAATCGGGCCGGCGATGTATCGCTGCAGCGCTTTCTCGAATAATTTCTCCTTGCTGCCGAACGCGGCATACAGGCTTGGCTTGTTGATTCCCATGGCATCGGTCAACTCCGCGACCGAGGTGCCTTCATAGCCATGGGCCCAGAACAATCGCATCGCAATCTCCAGGGATGCCTCCGGGTCGAATTTGCTGGGGCGGCCCCGTGGTTTCTTGATGTCAGCCATGTTCATACTCGCAATCACTATCGAATTAATAATATTGTACCACTTGGTTAAAAATTATTTGACAATGTATTTTCGCACCGTTTAATATTTATTTACCGTATGGTACATAAATATAGGAGATCAGCATGAGTAACATGGAAAGCAAGGTTGCATTGATTACCGGCGCCAACCGCGGCATCGGTTTCGAAACCGCTAAGGAACTGGGGGAGCAAGGCATCCAGGTGATATTGGCTGTGCGCGACCCCGCAGGCGGCGAAGCCGCAGCGGAAAAATTGCAGGCGCTAGGCATCAAGGCTGTCGTGGTGCCTTACGAAGCGGGCAAGCCAGGGGCCGCCGCCCAGGTGGCGGCGTTTGTCGATCAGCATTTCGGCAAGCTGGATATCCTGGTGAATAATGCAGGCATCTTGAAAGAGAACCTGGTCGGCGGCAACAACAGCAGCCAAGTGGAAGGCAAGGTGCTGCGCGATACCTTCGAGGTCAATTTCTTCGCCGTGATTGAGCTGACCCAGGCCTTGCTGCCCTTGATCAAGCGCTCCAAGGCCGGGCGAATCGTCAACCTTTCCAGCATCCTCGCTTCCCTCAGCCTGCACAGCATGCCGGATTCGCCTATCGAGCAGGCGAAGAGCGTCGCCTACAATACATCCAAGACCGCCTTGAACGCTTATACCGTGCATCTCGCGCACGAGCTCAAGCATACGGCGATCAAGGTCAATGCCGCCCATCCCGGCTGGGTGAAGACAGCGCTTGGCGGCGCCAACGCCCCGATGGAGGTGGATGGCAGCGGCAAGACCAGCGCACAACTCGCCACACTGGGCGCGGAAGGGCCCAGCGGCGGATTCTTCCATCAGGGCGAAGCGTTGCCTTGGTAAGGTTGCCGCCGCATGGCAGGCGCCTGCACTCCCGGTACCGCAAGCCATTGTTCGCCTTTGTCATGTCGGCGGTAACCTCGCTGATCGTGTCGGCGGTGATCCTGGCGTTGCGCGGCATGCCTGCGCCTCTCTTCCTGCATCAATGGGCCCATGCTTTCATCACGGCATGGCCCGTGGTGTTCCTGTCCATTATCCTGATTGCGCCGCGGATCGACTGCTTGCTGGACCGGGTCGTGGAAAGGGACTAGACAAAGCAAAGGCGTCATCAGCCTTTCGATACTTGAGGACAGTGCTTGTTCAGCCTTATCTGTTCTCTAGCAGATGGGCAACAGTCACAGTTTCGGTAGTGTGCAGAGCTGTAACCGAGCCGCCGCGAAGCGTGAAAGCTGCTACTCAATTGCCACTGCGCGGTAAAACTCAACATAGAACCTGCCGGGGATGCCGAATTCCACCCAATGGATGATCTCCGGCAATATGACGATGGTTTCCCCCGCATCGGCAATCGCTGATGCCTCATGCGGCGGCGCCAGGCGGTAGACGACTTGGCCTTCCAATACATGCAGCAGGCCCCAGATGCCGGCCTTGGTGGAATGCTGCGATTGCAGGGCGGCCGGCAGGTTGTCCGGCGTGAAGTCCGGGGTACGCTTGTAGGCTTCCAGCCCTTCGGGAAGCTGGCTGGGGATCAGGCTCATGTTTCCAGCCTGACCAGGTTTTGCGGCTTACCTTCCGCCCAGGCGCTGATATTGGCAAGCGTGGTGCCGGCGATTGCATCGAGCGCTTCGCGTGTGAGAAAAGCCTGGTGCGCGGTGATGATGACGTTGGGGAAGGTCAGCAGGCGTGCCAGCATGTCATCCTGCAATGGAAAGTCGGATAGGTCCTCGAAGAACAAGTCCGCTTCTTCTTCATAAACGTCCAGGCCCAGGTAGCCCAAGTGGCCGCGCTTCAATGCGTCGATCACGGCGGGCGTGTCCACCAATGCGCCGCGGCTGGTGTTGATGAGCATGCTGCCTTGCTGCATGCGGCTGAGCGAGCTGGCATTGATGAGGTGGTGGGTCGCAGGGCTCAACGGGCAATGCAGGCTGACGATATGGGATTGCGCCAACAATGCGTCGAGCTCGAGGTAGCTGGCCCCCAGCGCAGTCACGTCCGGGTTGGGATAGGGATCGTAGGCCAGTATCTTGCAGCCGAAGCCTGCCATGATGCGCGCAAACGCTGCGCCGATTTGCCCCGTGCCGACAATGCCTACGGTCTTGTTGACCAGGTCGAACCCCGTCAATCCGCGCAGGCTGAAATCGCCTTCGCGGGTACGGCTGTAGGCGCGCGTCAGGTGCCTGTTGAGCGCAAGAATCAATGCGACGGTATGCTCGGCGATCGCATGCGGCGAATAGGAGGGCACGCGCACGACGGCCAGGTTGAGCCTTTGCGCGGCTTCCAGGTCGATATGGTTGTAGCCTGCGGAGCGCAGCGCGATCAGTTTTGTGCCATTGGCTGCCAGCTTTTCCAGCACCGGGGCGGACAAGTCGTCATTGATGAAGGCGCAGACGACTTCCGCTCCTGCGGCAAGCACGGCGGTATCCACCGTGAGCTTGGGCTGCTGGAAGATGAATTCGGCGTTCTGGGGCTTGGGAAAGGCAAGAAAGCTTTCCCGGTCGTATACCTGGGTGCTGAAAAAGACGATGCGCATCGGACTCCTTTACATTGGCGGGCGGCAGGCTCGATGGCTTGATTAAAACATCAATACAGGCCGCAGCCAAGCAGCCACGCGGCCAAGCGCAAAACAAGCCCTCCCGCGAGGGGAGGGTGGATACGTCCAACGTCAGGGAAATGTGCCGGCGAATGAGCTTCGCTTCAAATTGTTATGCCGATCACTCTGAAATTTTCAGGTCTTCTACTAGTAATGACACGCGAGAATGAAAAAAGGACACCCCTTGATAAAAATATTTCCATAAGATTTTGTATTTATATGGTTATTTTCTATCTTCTCGAGTACTTAATAGGCGCTCCGTTGATGGGTCTTTAATTCAATTCGTCAAAATGACATTAAATTGCAATATTTATGTGGCGAAATTGTCATGCGGGCAACGCGCTTTATGTCTTCAGTTTCGCTGGGGAATGCCGTAAATGACGAAGCTGCCGCTAGTGTGGCCTCATCCCATCCAACCTGTTCCAACTCCCGAGTAAGACAATGCAACTTCATGATATAAAAATCTCCACGCGCTTGATCGGCCTGAGCGTGTTTCTTCTGCTGGGGTCGCTGATCCTGGGGCTGACGGGTTGGATCGCGCTGTCGAAAACGAACGCCTTGCTCCAGCTTACGCTGGAACAGGCCTCGTCCTCGGAAGAGGCAGTGGATACTGCCCGCAAGGCACAAGTCATATTCAAGATACAGATCCAGGAGTGGAAGAACACGTTGTTGCGCGGCCATGATATGGAAGCGTTTGCCAAATACCGGGATGCCTTCATCAAGAGCGGCAAAGAGACGCAAGAGGAGTTAGGCAAGCTGCAGACTATTTTCGCTAAGCTCGGCCTGGATGAGGACATGGTGACCGAGGCGAAAAGTTCGCTTGCCAAGCTTGAACTCGATTATCTTGATGCGCTCAAGCAGTTCGACAGCACCCGCCTCGAAAGCACGCAGGCCGTCGATAAGCTGGTCAAGGGCATGGACCGCGAACCTACTCAAAAGATCGACCAGATCGTGGCGTTTGTCAGCGAGCACTCGGCAAGCATTCGCGAGCGCAATCAACTCTCGGCGCAGAAGCAGCACGATCTTGCCGTCTCGTCGATTCTGCTGGCACTGCTTATCCTGACTGCTGCCGGCGCCGGGCTGACCTATTGGATCATCACCAGCGTGACGCGCCCGCTCAACAGCGCTATTGCAATCGCAAAGACCGTGGCCGCCGGCGACCTCACAGCTGACATCAACGTATCGTCTCAGGACGAAACCGGCCAGCTGCTCTCGGCATTGAAGGAAATGAATGACAGCCTGGTGCGCATCGTGAACAGGGTGCGCCAAGGCACCGACGCGATTGCGACTGGCTCCAGCGAGATCGCGGCAGGCAACCTGGATTTATCCTCCCGTACCGAGCAGCAGGCCAGCGCCTTGGAGGAAACCGCGTCCTCCATGGAGGAAATCACCGCTACAGTGCGCCAAAACGCGGATAACGCCCAGCAAGCCAACCAACTTGTCGCCTCCGCTTCCGAAATTGCCTTGCGCGGCGGCAATGTGGTGTCGCAGGTGGTATCGACCATGGAATCGATCAACGAGGCTTCCAAGCGGGTTGTCGATATTATCGCCGTGATCGACGGGATTGCCTTCCAGACCAATATCCTGGCATTGAATGCGGCAGTCGAAGCCGCCAGGGCCGGCGAGCAGGGGCGGGGTTTCGCCGTGGTCGCTGCGGAGGTGCGCGGCTTGGCGCAACGTTCCGCTTCGGCGGCCAAGGAAATCAAGGAGCTGATCGGCAACTCGGTGGAGCGTGTCGGCACCGGGGAAAAGCTGGTGACGGAAGCGGGAGCGACAATGCAGGAAGTGGTGCAGAGCGTGCAGCGCATCATCGATATCATGGCCGAAATCACTGTCGCCAGCAGCGAGCAGACCAGCGGTATCGAACAGGTGAACATCGCGATCAGCCAGATGGACCAGGTCACGCAGCAGAATGCGGCCCTGGTCGAGCAGGCGGCTGCAGCGGCAGCCTCATTGCAGCAACAGGCGGACGAGCTGGCTTTGGCGGTGGGCAGGTTCAAATTAGGCTGATGCGAACTGCCAGCGGATGCTGGCAATAGGTCTTCAACCGTCCGCAGAGTGCATGCGCTCTGGCCAGCAAACGCCAAAGGCCAGTACGTCGTGGTATTTCCCTTCTGAGCGGGCATGCGCGTGCAGCAAACCTTCCTGGAGCAAGCCGCATTTTTCCAGCACGCGTGCCGATGCCCGGTTATGCGCCAGGCAGCGCCCGGTAATGCGCGTAATGCCCAGCGTGTTGCGCGCGAACGCCATGAGCGCCTGCAAGGCCTCCGTGCAGTAACCCTGGTTCCAGTACTCGGCGGCAATCCAATAGCCGACTTCCGCGCGGCGGTCGGCGGCATGGATATCCAGCAGGCTGACAGTGCCAAGCAGGGCATCGTCCTGCCGCCTGGTCGCGGCAAAAATGACGCCTGTCAGCTGGTCGTGATGAACTTCATGGGTGCCGATCCATTCCTCGGCCGCACCGGGCGGATAAGGCCAGGGAATGGAGGCGCACATGGCCGCAATTCGCCGGTCTTCCAACATCGACTGCACCGTAGGCGCATCCTGTATGACATAAGGACGCACCACCAAGCGTGCCGTATTCAGGTTGGGCAACTGCATGCCGCTAAAGATAAGCGTCAAGGGGCGGGGTTCATGTATCGCAGGTGGATCGCCTCGATTTCCTGCAAAATGTCCTGCGAAAGCGGCTTCTGCCAGGCGCCGATATTTTCCTGCAGCTGGTCCAGGCTGGTAGCGCCGATAATTGTGCTGGTCACGAACCAGCGGTGATAGACGAACGACAGGGCCAGTTCGGCAGGGCTGAGGCCATGCTTGCGTGCGAGCCCCGCATAGGCCGCGCTGGCAGGGGTGACGTTGGGCTTGGTGTAGCGCTGGGCATAGCCGGGAAACAGGGTGACGCGGCCCTTGGCCTGCGGATTCTCTACGTATTTGCCGCTGAGGTGCCCGAATGCGAGGGGAGAGTAAGGCAGCAGGCTCACTTGCTCGCGGTAGACAATCTCGGTCATGCCGAACTCGAAGCCGCGGTTGAGCAGGCTGTAGCTGTTCTGGATGGAGGCGATGCGCGGCAATCCGTATTGCTCGGAAACGCGCAGGAATTCCATTACGCCCCACGGCTGCTCGTTGGATACGCCGACGTAGCGTACCTTGCCTTCCTTCACCAGTTCGGCCAGGGTTTCCAGCTGCTCCTGGATCGACACCCAGACCTTGGTTTCCTTGGCGGGGTCGAACTGGTATTGGCCGAAGATGGGCACGTTGCGCTCCGGCCAATGGATCTGGTAGAGGTCGAGGTGGTCGGTCTGCAAGCGCTTGAGCGAGCCTTCGATGGCCGAACGCACATTTTCGCGGTCTACCGCGCTCGGGCCGCCGCGTATCCAGTCGAGCTTGCGGTTGCCGCCCGCCACCTTGCTCGCGAGGATGATCTTGTCGCGCGGCTGGCGCTTGAGCCAGGTGCCGATGATGCTTTCGGTGCGGGTATAGGTCTCGGCCTTGGGCGGCACCGGGTACATCTCGGCGGTGTCGATGAAGTTGATGCCTTGCGACAGCGCGTAATCGAGCTGGGCGTGGCCCTCGGCTTCGGTGTTCTGGTCGCCGAAGGTCATGGTGCCCAGGCAGATGGCGGATACGTCGAGGTCTGATTTGCCTAGCTTGCGGTATTCCATGTGACTGTCCCTGAGTCTGTGGGAAAAAGGCAAGTGTACGTCATTTTGCGTAGGCGGGTGGCACTACTCCCCTCGTGGTATTGTCGAGCCCTGCGCGCATGCGTATGATGAACCCAACTCAATCACCGTGTTTTCCGCATGACTTACTGTGTAGGCTTGTTGCTCGACCAGGGGCTGGTCTTGGCGTCCGATACCCGTACCAATGCCGGCGTCGACCAGGTGGCCGTGTTCCCCAAGATGAGCGTGTTCGACGTGCCGGGCGAGCGGGTGATTACCTTGATGACGGCAGGCAACCTTGCCATCACGCAGGCGGTGATCAACCGTCTGCGCGACGCGATCAAGCTCAACGAGGGCGCGACATTGCACAACGTCGCGAGCATGTTCGATGCCGCGCAGCTGGTGGGCGAGCAGCTGCGGGTGGTGTACGAGCTCGACCATGAGCATTTGAAGAACCATAACACCGATTTCAACGCCAGCATCCTCGTCGGCGGGCAGATCCGGGGCGAGCCGCCCAAGCTGTTCTCGATTTACGCCGCGGGCAATTTTATCGAGACCAGCCAGGAAACCCCTTACTTCCAGATCGGCGAGACCAAGTACGGCAAGCCCATCATCGACCGCGTGATCACGCACGAGAGCGACATCATGGAGGCGGTGAAGTGCGTGCTGATCTCCTTTGATTCGACCATACGCAGCAATATCTCGGTAGCCGCGCCGATAGACCTGCTGATCTACCGCACGGATAGCTTCCATGCGGATTGCCGGCAGCGCCTTACCGAAAGCGACCCCTACTACAACACCATCCGCCAGGGCTGGTCCGACGGCCTGCGCGAGGTGTTTGCCGCTTTGCCCAACCCGGACTGGTGTTGATGTGCCGCGGTCAAGAACCGCACGGAATCCAGCCGCAAGTCCAGTATAATGTCAGGGTTTTCGATAGATCACCCTGAAAGTCCTGCTTGAGCGACCTAGACCATGTATTTTCCGCGCAAGGCCCGTTGGCGAAAACCATCCCAGGCTATCGCGCGCGCCTGCAACAGCAGGAAATGGCGCAGGCGATCGCCGAGGCGATCAAGCACAACCGCCAGCTGGTAGCCGAGGCCGGCACCGGCACGGGCAAGACCTTCGCCTACCTCGTGCCCGCGCTGCTGTCGGGCGGCAAGGTCATCATTTCCACCGGCACCAAGACCTTGCAGGACCAATTGTTCAACCGCGACCTGCCCGCCGTGCGCGACGCGCTCAAGGTGCCGGTCACCGTCGCCATGCTCAAGGGTCGCGCCAATTACGTCTGTCACTTCCACCTTCAGCGCGCGTTGAGCGAGGGCAAGTTCTATTCGCGTGAAGACGCCGCCTATGTGCACAAGATCCAGGCCTTTGCCGAGAACAGCGCCACGGGCGACAAGAGCGAGCTGACTTCGGTGCCCGAAAGCGCTACCGTCTGGCCCGCGGTGACTTCCACCCGCGACAATTGCGTGGGGCAGGAATGCGCCTTCTACAAGGATTGCTTCGTGATGGAGGCGCGCAAACGCGCGCTGGCAGCGGACGTGGTGGTCGTGAACCACCACTTGTTCTTTGCCGACGTAATGCTGCGCGACGAAGGCGTCGCCGAACTATTGCCCGCGGCGAACACCGTGATCTTCGACGAAGCCCACCAGTTGCCCGAAGTTGCGGGCATGTTCTTCGGCGAGGGCTATTCCACCAGCCAGCTCATGGAACTGGCGCGCGACTCCCATAACGAATACCTCACGACGGTCAAGGATTGCACGGCATTGCCGGAGGCGACGGCCGCGCTGGAAAAAGCCGTGCGCGATTTCCGCCTGATCTTCGCCTACGAGGGCGCGCGCCTGCCGGTGCAGAAAGCCCTAGCATTGCGCAACTTCGAGGCCGCCTATGCGACGATGCAGGAAAAGCTTGCCGAGCTGGCAAACGTCCTGGAAACCCAGGCGGAGCGCGATCCGGCCGTCGACAACTGCTGGCAGCGCGCGCTTGCGTTGCAGGCCTTGCTGCAACGCTGGCATGCCGCCGCCGATGCCAACCTGGTGCGCTGGGTCGAAGTGTTCAGCCAGTCGGTGCAGTTGCATGCCACGCCGCTTTCCGTGGCCGAAGGGTTCAGCAAGCAGCTCAACGCCCAGCCGCGCGGCTGGATTTTCACCTCCGCGACCTTGGCGGTAAAAAGCGATTTCAGCCATTACCTCGCGCAGATGGGCCTGCAGGAGGCCACCACCGGCCATTGGGACAGCCCGTTCGAGTATGGCCGGCAAGGCTTGTTCTACGTGCCGCAGGGCATGCCCGAGCCAAATAGCGCCGGATACGCGGCCGCCGTCGCCGCCATGGCGTTGCCGGTCATCAAGGCCAGCCGCGGACGCGCGTTCGTGCTCTGCACCAGCCTGCGCGCGATGCGCGAATTGCATGCGCTGCTCAAGGATGCCTTTGCTGCCGAGGGGCTGGAGTATCCGCTGCTGATGCAGGGCGACACCGCGCGCAGCGAGCTGCTGGAGCGTTTCCGTCAGCTCGGCAATGCCGTGCTGGTGGGCTCCCAAAGCTTCTGGGAGGGCGTGGACGTGCGCGGCGAAGCGCTTTCTGCCGTGATCATCGACAAGCTGCCGTTTGCGCCGCCCGACGACCCGGTGCTGGCGGCACGCATCGACAAGATGAACGCCGAGGGCAAGAACGCCTTCATGGAGTACCAGTTGCCCTATGCCGTCATCACCCTCAAGCAGGGAGCGGGGCGCCTGATCCGCGACGAACGCGACCGCGGCGTGCTGATGATCTGCGACCCGCGGCTGATCAGCAAGCCCTACGGGCGCCGCATCTGGCAGAGCCTGCCGCCGATGCGCCGGACGCGCAACGTGGAAGATGTAGTAGAATTCTTCGCTTCTTCCCCACTTGATCCGGCATGAAGCTCCTCGCCCTAGATACCTCTACGGAATACCTGTCGCTGGCCCTGCTGCTCGATGGCAGGTTTGCCGAGCGCGAGCTGCTGGCGGGCCAGTCCCATTCCCAGCGTATCCTGCCTTTGCTGCGCGAGCTTTTGAACGAAGCGGGCGTAGGGCTGCGCGACCTGGACGGCATTGCCTTCGGCGCGGGCCCCGGTTCGTTCACAGGCTTGCGCATCGGTTGCGGCGTGGCCCAGGGCCTGGCTTTCGGGGCGGGGCTGCCCGTCATCGGCGTAAGTACCTTGCTGGCGCTGGCCGAGGACGCCCAGGGAGCCGGCAGGGTGGTCGCCTGCCTGGATGCGCGCATGGGCGAGGTGTACCACGCTGCCTATGAAAAAACAGCGGCAGGCTGGCAGGAAGTCGTTGCCCCCGGACTGTATGCGCCGGATGCGGTGCCGGCAATCGAGGGCGAGGACTGGACCGGGATAGGCAGCGGCTGGAAAGCTTATGCGCAAGCGCTGGAGCAGCGCTATGGCCCGCAACTGGCGCAGTGTCTTCCCCAGGCCTATCCGCGTGCCGCGGCGATTGCGCGATTGGCATTGCCCGGGTTTGAAGCCGGCCTGGGGCGTCCGGCCAGCGAAGCCGCGCCCCTCTATATCCGCAACAAGGTCGCGCTGACCACGCGCGAGCGCGAAGCCAGGGCGGCCGGCGCATGAACGCCGTGCTGAAGCCAGAGGCCAGGCTGCGGCCCATGCAGGCGGCAGACCTGGATACCGTGTCCAGGATAGAGCCGACGATTTTCCCGTACCCCTGGACGCGCGGCAACTTCAGCGACTCGCTGAGCGCCGGCCATAGCTGCTGGGTATATGAGCGCGACGGCGAGCTGTTCGGCTATGCCGTCATGATGCTGGTGCTGGATGAAGCGCACCTGCTCAATATCAGCATCGCGGCACCCTGGCAGGGCAAGGGCTATGGACGCAATCTGCTGGCCCATATGATGGATATCGGCCGTCAGCATGGCGCGCTGAACATGTTCCTGGAAGTGCGTCCCTCCAACCAGGCGGCGCTGAGCCTGTACGAAAGCATGGGCTTCAATGAAATGGCGGTCCGCCGCGGCTATTATCCCGCGCCTGAGGGGCGCGAGGATGCCGTGCTGATGGGAGCGGCATTGTGAAGGAGGCGACATGGGCCTGAGCCGCGACGATATGTTGCGCGAGCTGGAGTTATTGCCAGTCTGGCGCTTGCGTGACCCGGCAGTATTGCCGGCTGCAGGTCAGTCGCAGGATGAGCGGCGCGAGGTTGCAGCAATTGAACCTGATCCGGTAGAGGCTAGGACAGACGCTCTTGCCAGCGAGGTCGCCAGTGAGCCGTTACAAACCCAGGCGCCAAGCCCGGTTGAAACCTCGCCGGCCCCGATAGCGGCTCAAGCGGAGCCTATGCCCGAGGCAGGCAATCATGAGGCTGGCGATATGCGGCCCGATCCGGAATATTTCGAAGCCATGCAGTCATGGCCGGAGTTCGGTGACAGCGTCGTACCGCCATTGTTTGAAGAAGAAGCTTCCGCTCCGCAGGGCGACAGGCGGACCGCCATCATGGCCATGGATTGGCAAGCCTTGCAGCAGAGCGTGTCGGAATGCGAAGCGTGCGACCTGGCACAGAAACGCACGCAAACCGTGTTCGGCGTCGGCGACCCGAATGCGGAATGGCTGTTCGTCGGCGAGGCGCCCGGAGCAGAGGAGGACAGGCGCGGCGAACCATTCGTCGGCCCGGCTGGCCAATTGCTCGACAATATGCTGGCCGCCATCGCACTGAAGCGTGGCGAGAATGTCTATATCGCCAACGTGCTCAAGTGCCGCCCGCCCGCCAACCGCGATCCGCATGGCGAGGAAGTGGTGAAGTGCGACCCTTACCTCAAGCGCCAGGTGGAGCTGATCAAGCCTAAATTGATTGTCGCGCTGGGCAAGTTCGCGGCGCAGTCGCTGCTTGCCAGCGACAAAAGCATTGCCGGCTTGCGCGGCAGGCTGCACGATTTTCACGGGGTGCCGGTGATCATCACTTACCATCCGGCCTACCTGTTGCGCAACCTGCCGGACAAGGCCAAGGCCTGGGATGACTTGTGCTTCGCGCGGGAAACCATGCGGGGCTTGCAATCGGCGGCGTCGCCCCCATCTTCAGCTTAGTTTAATGATGGGCATGAGCCCGTGTTTAGAGCGTCTGGCGAAATTCTTTCGTTAAGTTTTACCTGACGCTTCATCAGTGGATTGAATTGATTCTTGGAACGAAGGGATAGAACATGCAAAAAATCTGGTTGAAGTTGGCGGCGCTATTGATGGTGCTGACATTGAGCGGTTGTGGCTATAACACTTTCCAGAGCCTCGATGAACAGGTCAAGGCGGACTGGTCCGAGGTGCTGAACCAGTACCAGCGCCGTGCCGACCTAGTGCCCAACCTGGTGAACACCGTCAAGGGCTATGCCTCCCACGAGCAGGAAGTGCTGACCCAGGTGGCGGATGCGCGTTCCAGGGTAGGCAGCATCCAGGCAACGCCGGAACTGCTGAACGACGAGCAGGCATTTGCGCGCTTCCAGGCTGCGCAAAGCCAGATGACCTCTGCGCTCTCGCGCCTGATGGCCGTGGCCGAGAATTATCCCCAGCTCAAGGCGGATGCCAACTTCCGCGACTTGCAGGCGCAGCTGGAGGGCACCGAGAACCGCGTGACGGTCGCGCGTAACCGCTACATCAAGTCCGTGCAGGCTTACAACACCGCCGTGCGCCAGTTCCCCAACAACCTGACTGCCAAGATGTTCGACTACCAGCCCAAGCCCAACTTCTCGGTGGAGAACGAAAGCGAAATCTCCAAGGCGCCTGCTGTCAGCTTTGATAAGTAATAGGGCAGCGTGTCGGTTTTGTTGAACAAGCATTCATACGCCAGCCTGTTGGCGCAGCTATTGTGGTTATGGCTGGCGATTGCCGGCTGCGTTCATGCGGATGAGGTGGCGGTACCGGCATTGACGGCCAGGGTGACGGATCTCACAGGCACGCTGAGCCAACAGGAACAGGCTGCGCTGGAAAGCAGGCTTGCGCAATTCGAGCAGGAGAAGGGCAGCCAGATCGCAGTGCTGCTGGTGCCGACCACGGCGCCAGAGGCGATAGAGCAATATTCCATGCGTGTGGTGGAAGCCTGGAAGCTCGGGCGTGGCAAAGTCGACGACGGCGTCCTGGTGCTGGTAGCCAAGGACGACCGCAAAATGCGCATCGAGGTGGGGTACGGCCTCGAGGGGGCGATTCCCGACGTGATTGCCAAGCGTATCGTGTCCGACGTGATGGCGCCGGCATTCCGTCAGGGCAATTTCTATGGCGGCATCGATGCGGCACTGGGCTATATCACGCGCCTGATTGCCGGCGAAGGGCTGCCTGCGCCGCCCAAACCGCGGGCTCAGGGCGGCCAAGGCGGTGGCGGGTTTGGTGAAATGCTGCCCCTGCTGCTATTCGGCGGCCTGATTCTCGGCGGCGTGTTACGCGCCATATTCGGCAATTTTCTCGGTAGCGCGATCAATGGCAGCCTGGTGGGCGGCGCGGTGATGTTGTTCGGCGGCGGGCTGCTGTTTGCCGCGGCGCTGGGCTTTGTCGCATTCTTCATCACCATGGTCGGCTCCGCCATGGGCGGCGTGCCGATTGGCGGCGGTGGTTTTGGCGGTGGCCGTGGCGGCTGGGGAGGAGGCGGTTTCTCTGGTGGCGGTGGTGGTTTTGGAGGAGGGGGCGCCTCGGGCGATTGGTAAGGCATGAAAAAGCGACATACACTCCTGCGGCTGCTTGCGCATATATTCAACACCCCGTGGCATGTACGACGGCATTTCCCGGCGGCTGCATTGCAGCGCATCGAGCAGGCGATTGCCGCCAGCGAGAAAACGCATAACGGCGAAATCCGCTTCGTCGTCGAGGGCGACCTGCATCCCCTGGCCGTGCTGCGCGGCGTCACGCCGCGCCAGCGGGCGATCCAGCTGTTCTCGCAGCTGGGCATCTGGGATACCGAGCAGAACAATGGCGTGCTGATCTACCTGCTGATGGCGGACCATGACGTCGAGATACTGGCCGACCGCGGCATCAATCGCCACCTGGGCCAGCATGGCTGGGAATGCATCATCAAGGTGATGCAGGAGAAATTCCGCCAGGGGCGGTTCGAGGAAGGCGTGGTCTATGCCATTACGGAAATCGGCAAATCCTTGCAGCAGCATTTCCCCGCAACGACGGATGACAAGAACGAGCTATCCAACAAGCCCGTTGTATTGTAGAGGCTTGGTTAGGCCCGCCTAAGAACTGTAAAAAAAGCCATATACAAAAGTAGTGAAAGGCTTTGTTCGCCTGGCTAAGTGTAGTTGAGCACCTCTCCGCGCAATGTGTAGCTGGCGACGCGGCAGGCTTCGACAATTGGTCGCCAGGCGCGGCCGTAGATCTCGCTGCACGGCACATGGTCGATATGGTGCTTCATGTCTGCAGGTTCCGGCGCAAGCAGGTTGTTCGCCGCCTCGATTTGCGAGAAGATGATCATGACCTGCTCGACGGCGGTAATGGTGCCGAGGTTGTGCAGGGGAATGGCGTGCAAAGCCTGTTCGAGGCGGCCCAGCTTGCTGCGGTTGAAGTCGCGCATTTGCCGGGTTTCGTTTTTTAACGGATTGCTGCGCAACTGTTCAATATTGTGCAGTGTCAGATAGATGTCGTAGGCGATCTTGTGGGTGACCGACATCAGCCGCTTGGAATAGCCGCGCTGTTCCATGCTGCGGCGACGGGTGTCTATATAGTTTTGCCAGGCAGAAATGCCGATGGCGGCGAAAATGGCAACGACGGAGCCGATGGCCTGGACCCAGGCGGCCCATTCAGATGAAGTGAGTGTTGTCATAGCGGTACGGCGTCAATCTTTCTGTGTTGTACATGCTTGCATGCAATATGCCATGAGGTAATAAGGTTATAACAGTTTTTTGGTATTGTGGTGAGTGCCCATAAAAAAACAGCAAGAGCAACAATGCTGTCGTTTGGTGGGAAACAGGCGGGTCGGGGCCAAAAGCCGAGACCGCCAGCGTGCCGTCTCAGCTTTTGTCGCGGCATGCCGTTATATTAAATGGATACCATCCATGGAAAGGCAATAAAATGAAAGCCTTATTTAGAGGTAGTGTCATCAAGGGAATGAGGCTGGTCGGCGTATACGAAGACGAAGACCAGGCCGTCATCGAGCAGTACCTGGACCAGCTGGACGGTCCTGTCACCGACAACGGGGAAAAGCTGTTCCACCAGTTCGTCGACCTCGTCCCGTCTTCCCAATCAACGCAATATGGCGATATTCCCCCGCAGTCCCGCGTGATCCTGGTATCAGGCAGCCTGACGCGCGGTATCGTGGCGCGGGGCCCGTTCCCGGCGCGCTCGATCGCGCTAGGGTACGCGGTGAACCTGAGTTTCGGCCAAACGGCGAATTACTATGTCGTCGACCAGGAGCCCGAGTTCGTACCATTGCGGGACAAGCTGTACAGCCTGGTTGAAAAGACTGCCGCTGTTGCTTAGGCTGACGCCGCGCACGTTTCCCGATAGAATTCGCAGCATCCGAAATTTCCAAGAAGCGATAACATGCGTGCGTCACAGTTTTTCATAGCAACACAAAAAGAAGCGCCCCAAGAGGCGGAGCTTCCCAGCCACAAGCTCATGCTGCGTGCCGGCATGATCAAGCGCCTGGGCTCGGGCCTGTATAGCTGGATGCCGCTGGGCCTGCGCGTGTTGCGCAAGGTGGAGACCATCGTGCGCGAGGAAATGAACCGTGCGGGCGCGATGGAATTGCTTATGCCGGCCGTGCAGCCCAAGGAGCTGTGGGAGGAAACCGGCCGTTGGGCGGTATTCGGTCCGCAGATGCTGAAAATCCGCGACCGTCACGAACGCGATTTCTGTTTCGGCCCCACGCATGAAGAGGTGATCACCGATATCGCGCGCCGCGAGATTCGCTCCTACAAGCAATTGCCGCTGAACTTCTACCAGATCCAGACCAAGTTCCGCGACGAGATCCGTCCGAGGTTCGGCGTGATGCGCGCGCGCGAATTCGTCATGAAGGACGCATATTCCTTCCATACCAACCTGGAATCGCTGCAACAGACCTACGACGCCATGTACCAGGCCTACAGCAACGTATTCAACCGCCTGGGCCTGAAGTTCCGCGCCGTGCGCGCGGATACCGGCGCCATCGGCGGCGACGGTTCGCATGAGTTCCATGTATTGGCGGATTCAGGAGAGGATGCGCTGGCCTATTGCGAGAGCTCGGACTTCGCGGCAAATGTGGAATTGGCGGAAGCGCTGGCTCCCGCGCACCCAAGAGCCGAGGCGAAAGAAGCCCTGCGCGAGGTGGACACCCCCAAGCAGACCACCTGCGAGGACGTGGCGGCATTGCTGGGCGTCACGCTGCAGCAGACCGTGAAGTCGATCGCCGTGGTGTCAACCGACGAGGCCGGCAAGACCCAGTTCTACCTGCTGCTGCTGCGCGGCGACCATGCGCTGAATGAAATCAAGGCCGCCAAGGTGCCCGGGCTGTCCAGTTTCCGTTTCGCCTCCGAACAGGAAATCCGCGACCACCTCAATTGCCCGCCCGGCTTTATCGGTCCGGTAGGCGTTTCTGAGCAGGTCAAGGTGGTCGCGGACCGCAGCGTGGCTGTGATGAGCGATTTCGTCTGCGGCGCGAACAAGCCCAAATTCCACCTGGCCGGCGTCAATTTCGGCCGCGACCTGCCGGAGCCAGTGGCGGTGGCCGACATCCGCAACGTGGTGGAAGGCGATCCCAGCCCGGACGGCAAGGGCTCCATCAGCCTGTGCCGCGGCGTCGAGGTCGGGCACATTTTCCAGTTGCGCACCAAGTATACGGAAGCCATGGAAGCGACCTACCTCGATGAAAACGGCCAGAAGCAATTCATGGAAATGGGCTGCTACGGCATCGGCGTATCGCGCATCGTCGGCGCTGCGATCGAGCAGGGCAACGACGAGCGCGGCATCATCTTCCCCGCAGCCATGGCGCCGTTCTCGGTGGCGATTGCGCCGATCGGCTATGACAAGAGCGAGGCCGTGCAATCTGCCGCCCATGCGCTGTATGACGAGCTGTCCGCAGCGGGCATCGACGTGCTGCTGGACGACCGCGGCGAGCGTCCGGGCGTCATGTTTGCCGACCTGGAACTGATCGGCATCCCGCATCGTATCGTCATCGGCGATCGCGGCTTGAAGGAAGGCCAGGTCGAATACCAGCCACGTACCGCTTCCAGTGCCGAGACAGTGCCACTGGCGGATATCGTGTCCATGATCAGGCAGGCGCTCTGATGCAGCGGGCTGGCTTACTGTTGTTCGCCAGCCTGTGGTGCGCCAGCATATCGGCTTATGCCGGCGCGCAGAAGGAAGAGCCCCTGTCCAACAGCGTACGGGCAATGATGCAGCGCTCGATCAGCGATAGCGCCGCGCCTCGCTTGGTCTTTTCCAGCCAGGAGGAAGGGCTGGCTTGGTTGCAAGCCATGTCCAACCGCTTGCAGAAGCGTATTCCAGACACGCGGATGCGCGAGGATTTCCTGCGTACCGTGCATTACGAGGCGACGCGGGCCGGGCTGGATCCGCAATTGGTCTTGGCATTAATCCATGTGGAAAGCGCATTCAACAAATATGCGGTGTCGTCGGTCGGCGCGCGCGGCTATATGCAGGTGATGCCGTTCTGGGTCAAGGCCATCGGCGCGAATGACCACAACCTATTCCACATGCGCCTGAACCTGCGCTACGGCTGCACCATCCTGCGGCATTACCTCGATATCGAGAAAGGCGACCTCTACCGTGCCCTGGGCCGCTACAACGGCAGCCTGGGCAGGCCGGAATACCCCAACCTCGTCGTCAATGCCTGGCGCAAGTCCTGGACTTACCAGCCGACCGCCGTGCCGGTCACGGCAACGGCATTCAACTAGGCAGCCATAGTGGCAGCTGGCTCCGATCGCAACAAGCGCCGCCTGCTTGTCTATATTTCCGGCCATGGCTATGGGCATGTAGCGCAGATTGCGCCCGTGCTCAATCAATTGGCGCAGGACCAGCAGCATCTGGCACTGGTGGTTTGCAGCGCGGTCGGTGAAGGCTTCCTGCGCTCGCGCATTCATGTCCCATTTATATATGAGTCCCGTCACGCTGATTTCGGCATGCTGATGCAATCCGCGCTGGAAGTGGATGTAGCGGCCAGCGTTGCCGCCTACCTGGACTTCCATGCAGACTGGGGCGCAAAGGTCGAGGCCGAGGCCGCATGGATCGCCGCGCAGCATGCGGATGCCGTGCTCAGCAACGTGGCCTACCTGCCGTTGGCGGCGGCCGCGGTGCTTGGTCTGCCCGCCTTGTCCATGTGCTCGCTGAACTGGGCAGACATCCTCCGCCATTACGCAGCCGAACCCGCTCTTGATCACGTGCAGCAGCAAATCCGCGCCGCTTATGCCAGCGCGCGCGGTTTCCTGCGCATCGAGCCTTCCATGGAAATGCCGTGGCTGGATTGCCATGCAGTGGGACCGGTTGCGGATATGGCGCACGAAAACCGCGCCGCCATCCTGCAAGCAATCGGGCTGCAGCACGGCAGGCAGCATAAGCTGGTATTGGTCGGCATGGGCGGCATCAATACGCAGGTGAATCCTGCCGATTTTCCGCGATTGCCAGATGTGCACTGGTTATTGCCGCAAGCCTGGATGCGGGGGGTGAAGCGTGCAGATTTCCATGCGCAGGAGCCGTTGCAGATGCATTTCTCCACCCTGTTGGCGAGCAGCGATCTCGTGCTGACCAAGCCTGGCTACGGCACGTTTGTCGAGGCGGCCTGCCATGGCATTCCCGTACTGTATGTGCCACGCGACGGCTGGCCGGAACAGGATTGCCTCATTTCCTGGTTGCGGGTGAACGGCCTCTGCCTGCATGTGGATACAGGCCGGCTCGAGAGCGGGGATTTTGCCGGCAGCCTGCTGGAAATGCTCAATGCACAAAAGCCGCAACGGGTAGCACCGCGTGGCAATCGCGAAGCCGCCGGCTGGATTGCCCGGCGGCTTGGTCTTGCGTCCTGATGAATACGTCGATTAAATAAACTGCGAGAACAGCCAGTAAAGCGACCCGGACAGCAGCATCGCCATGGGCAGTGTCAGCACCCAGGCCATCAGCAGGTTGCGGATGGTGCCCATTTGCAGGCCGGAGCGGTTCGCGGCCATGGTGCCCGCCACGCCGGACGACAGAACCTGCGTAGTCGACACCGGCAGGCCGTAGAGGTCGGCTGCGCCGATGGTCAGCATGGCGACGGTTTCCGCCGAAGCGCCTTGGGCGTAGGTCAGGTGGGTCTTGCCGATGCGCTCGCCCACGGTGACCACGATACGCTTCCAGCCCACCATGGTGCCTAGCCCGAGCGCGATCGCAACCGCGATCTTCACCCACAGCGGGATGAACTTGGTGGCCTTGTCGATTTCCTTCTTGAAGGCCATGAGGTTGGCCTTGGTGTCGGCATCCAGGTGCACCGCCTCGGGGTTCTTGTCGATCAGGCGGATGGCTTCCGAAGTCAGGTACATGTCGTTACGCACGTTGGCGACCGCATCCGCTGGCACCTTGGCCAGGCTGCCGTAGCCTTTGACCTGCTCCCCGATGCTGCCGGTGACTGCGGCCAGCGCGGGCAGGAGTTCAGGCGTTGCTTCCTTGGTTCGGATGTAGACGGAAAGGATTTGCAGCGGCTTGTCCGGCGCGGCGCCGGGCGCGGTATTCTGCAGCGATGCCTGGGTGACCTGCGCCACCGCGGCAAACTGGACCGCCTGGTCGGCGGGCATGGCGCGGTTCAGCGCATATGCCATCGGAACGGTACCAACCAGGATCAGCATGATGAGGCCCATGCCCTTCTGCCCGTCATTGGAGCCGTGCGCGAACGAAACCCCGGTACAGGTCAGGATCAGGATGCCCCTGATCCAGGCTGGCGGCGGCTTGTTGCCCTTGGGTTCGCGGAAAAGCTCACGGTTCTTGACGATGGTGCGCAATGCCAGCAGCACGAGCGCCGCGGCAATGAAGCCGACCAAGGGAGAAAGCAGCAGGGAATATCCCACCTTGCTTGCTTGGGCCCAGTCCACGCCGCTGGTGCCGTCGCGGCCATGCATCAGGGCATTGGCGACGCCGACGCCGATGATGGAGCCGATCAGGGTATGCGACGAGGAAGCAGGCAGGCCCAGGAACCAGGTGCCCAGATTCCAGAGGATGGCGGCGATGAGCAATGAAAACACCATGGCGAAGCCGGCGGCAGAGCCGACCTGTAGGATGAGCTCCACCGGCAGCAGGGATATGATGCCGAACGCCACGGCGCCGCTGGAAGCCATGACGCCGAGGAAGTTGAAAAGCCCGGACCAGACCACGGCCACGTTGGCAGGCAGAGAGTGGGTATAGATGACGGTGGCGACAGCATTGGCGGTGTCGTGGAAGCCATTGACGAACTCGAAGCCCAGCGCAATCAGCAGGGCCACGCCCAGCAGGATGAAAGGCAGCCAGGTGGTGGGAGAGGTGTCGGTGTTGCTGACGTCGTGGTTCAGGCTGGCAACGGTAAACAGCAATCCGGCAAACAGGGTGCCAAAAAACAGGATTTGGGTAATAAGGCTGTGCTTCTTGCTCAGCTCCGGGCGACTACTAACGGATTTGCTTGAGTGTAACGCTTTGGTATTCATCAAGAATTTGGTTTTCGCTGGAAGAGCCAGCATTGTGCTGGCGCATTATGACATATTCATGACATTCATGTGTCATTGATATGTGCTTGTCGCATCCTCCTAGTCTTGCCGCTCGATCAGCATGGCATCCCCATAACTGAAGAAACGGTAGCGGGCGGCCACGGCATGGGCGTAAGCGGTGCGGATGTGTTCCACGCCCGCAAAGGCGGAAACCAGCATCAACAGGGTGCTCTTGGGCAGGTGGAAATTGGTGAGCAGGCGCTCCACCACCTTGAAGCGGTAGCCCGGCGTAATGAAGATGTCGGTTTCCCCCTGCCCGGCATGTAGGGTTCCCGACCGCGCCGCGCTCTCCAGCGCGCGCAATGCCGTCGTGCCCACCGCCGTGACCTTGCCGCCGCCGGCCTGCGTTCGTCGTATCAGGTCCACAGTGCTTTGCGGCACGGAATAGAGCTCGCTGTGCA
This sequence comes from Methylobacillus draconifructus, assembly GCF_045984355.1. Classification (NCBI taxonomy): domain Bacteria; kingdom Pseudomonadati; phylum Pseudomonadota; class Betaproteobacteria; order Nitrosomonadales; family Methylophilaceae; genus Methylobacillus; species Methylobacillus draconifructus. The sequence continues at coordinate 401,253 of NZ_JBJQII010000004.1, forward strand.
TTTTATGCTCGCTGATATTGTCCACGCGCACCGGCTGGAAGGTGCCGGCGCCGACATGCAAGGTGACGTAGGCGATGTTGACGCCCAGGCTTCTCAACCCTTCCAGCATGGCATCGTCGAAATGCAGGCCGGCCGTGGGAGCGGCAACGGCTCCCGGTTCGCGTGCGTACACGGTTTGGTAGCGCTCCTCGTCGGCGCTTTCGGCATCGTGCGTGATGTAGGGCGGCAGGGGCAGGCTGCCGTGCCGCTCCAGCAAGTCCAGCAGGGGTATGTCGCCCAGGATTCTCAAATGGAAAAGATCGTCATGTCGCCCCACCATCTCGGCCTCAAACGCATCTGCAATGCGCAAGATATTGCCGGGCTTGGGCGCACGGGATGCGCGGACATGGGCCAACGCCTCGAACGGCCCGGTCACGCGCTCGACGAGAACCTCCACCTTGCCGCCGCTGAGCTTTTCGCCATGCAGCCTGGCCTTGATGACGCGGGTGTCGTTGAAGATGAACAGGTCTCCCGGTTTGACCAAGTCCGGCAAGTCGAGGAATAGCCGGTCGTCCAGCCTGCCCGTATTGCCGTCCAGCTGAAGCAGGCGGCTCCCCCTGCGTTCCTTGGCGGGAAATTGGGCGATCAGGTCGTCAGGCAAGAAAAAATCGAAATCAGTAGTGCGCATTGTCATAAGGGTTGCTATAATGCACGCCTTGTTGCCGGGGTGGCGGAATTGGTAGACGCAGCGGACTCAAAATCCGCCGCCGCAAGGTGTGGGGGTTCGAGTCCCCCCCCCGGCACCAATCAGGCAATATTCTCCTAAAAAAATCCCTTGTTGTTCTGTAAGTTGGTCGTTCTTTTTCCGCGTCGGCATGCTGCCGTCTGGCGGAGGCCGGATTATACCGGACCTTGTGGCAACTTGCCTTCGCTTCATTACACTTCTTTACATTTATCCGACATTCTTTTGCGTGCAGGCGCCATGCTTGATACGGTCGAGGTGATAGTCTTTGCTATAATGAGATAAATTCTCATTCATCGGGCTCGCCAGCGTTCGTACGTTGACATGCAAAGCAACCAAGCTCAAAAGACACGCTCATTCTGGCTCAAGCATCTATATCGCTGGCATTGGATCAGTTCCGCCATCTGCCTGGTCGGCATGTTGCTATTCGCCGCGACTGGCCTGACGCTCAATAATGCGGGCCGGATCGAGTCCGAGCCGGTGGTTACCAAGAAAAACGGACAGCTTCCCGCCCCGTTGCTGCCAAAGCTGCAGCAATCGCAACCTGACAATGCGCCCTTGCCCAAGGTGATTGCGGACTGGATGGCCGGCGCGCTGGACATCGAGGCTGGTGAGGGGGCCGGGGAATGGTCGGAGGACGAGGTCTATATTTCCCTGCCGCGCCCGGGCGGAGATGCCTGGGTGGTGATCGACCGGGCAAGCGGCGAGTTGAATTACGAGCTGACCGAGCGCGGCTGGGTTTCCTATTTCAACGATCTGCACAAGGGGCGCAATGCCGGGCTGGCGTGGAGCTGGTTCCTGGATGTGTTTTCCGTTATGGCGCTGGTGTTCTCGATCACCGGCCTGTGCCTGCTGCACATGCACGCGGGCAACCGTCCGTTCACCTGGCCGTTGGTGGGCCTGGGCCTGGTTCTGCCCCTCATTCTGGCAATATTATTCATTCATTAAGGAGAGCTTGATGCGATACGCAGTAATTCCGGCCTTGCTCGCGGCCATGTTTGCCGGTACCAGCCATGCGGCCGGACTGGACGTCAAGGTGACGATCCCCAGGATCAACGCCGCCGAGTACCACCGCCCCTATGTGGCGATCTGGGTGGAGACCCCCAACCAGGATATCGCGACCACCTTGTCCGTCTGGTATGCGAAGGACAAGGCAGACAACAAGGGCACCAAGTGGCTCAAGGATTTGCGCCAGTGGTGGCGCAAGGGCGGGCGCGACGTGAATATGCCGCTGGACGGCGTTTCGGGCGCAACCAAGCCGGTGGGCGAGCATACGCTTTCCTATACCGAAGGCAAGGCGCCCTTGGAGAAGCTGGCTGCCGGGGAGTACAACCTGGTGGTCGAAGCCTCGCGCGAGAAGGGCGACCGCGAACTGGTGCGCGTCCCGTTCAAGTGGCCGGTGCAAAAGGCGGAAAGCCTGAAGGCCAGCGGCGAATCGGAGTTGGGCGCGATCAGCCTGGAACTGAAGCCTTAATTTCCCTTAATGACAATGGAATCCTGATTGATATGAAACCTATAACATATGTATTGGCTGCTCTCGCGGCCTTGAGTGCAAGCGCTGTTCACGCCCATGGCTATTGGCTGTTGCCATCGAGCACCGTGTTGTCGGCGCCGCAATTTGTCACTTTCGACGCTGCAGTTTCCAACGACCCTTTCCACTTCAACCATCGTCCATTACAGATCGACGAACTGAAGATCGTCGCGCCGGACGAAAGCCTGCTGCAGCCTGCCAATGTCAGCAAAGGCGAGCTGCGCACGACCTTTGATGCCTATTTCGAGAAGAACGGTACTTACCGCTTATCCTTATATCGAGAAGGAGTGCGCGCCTTCTGGAAGGAGGGCGACCAGCCCAAGCGTTTCATGGGTTCTGCGGAAGAGTTCCAGCAGCGCGTGCCCGCAGATGCCAAGGACCTCAAGGTGTCGGAAATCGCCAACCGGCTCGAAACTTATGTGACCGTGGGTTCTCCGAGCAAGATCAAGACTGTCGGACGCGGCCTGGAGGTTGTGGCCGGCACGCACCCGAACGACCTTGTGGCGGGCGAGCCATTGACCCTGCAATTCCTGGTGGACGGCAAGCCGACGGCGGGGGTCGAGGTCGAGGTCATCAAGGGCCAGACCCGCTACCGCAACCAGAAGGGCGAGCAGAAGCTCAAGACCGATGCCAACGGCAAGGTGACGATCAACCTGCCGGAAGCCGGCCTCTACTGGCTGGATGCGGACTATAGTGACAACAAAGTGCAAACCAAGGTGGCCAAGGAGCGCAGCCTGGCCTATGTGCTGACGCTGGAAGTACTGCCGCAATAGGCATGCGGCAGGTATTGATCCCGCAGCGGCTTGCGGATTTGCCGCGCGAGCTGCCCAGCGGCCGCATTGTCACGCTCAGCGGCGAGACCATGGGGACGACTTGGTCCGTTCGCTATGTCGAAGCAGCGGGGCTCACGGAGAATATAGTGGCAGAAGCGGTGGAAGCCGCGCTTGACCAGGTGGTGCAGCAGATGAGTACCTGGTTGGAGGATTCGGCGATCAACCGGTTCAACCACGCTGCGCCAGATACGGAAATGCTGGTGCCGGCGGAGTTTGCCGCAGTGCTGTCCAAGGCGCTGGCAGTGGCCGCGCAGACCGACGGCTGCTTCGATCCCACCCTGGGGAACCTGGTCAACCTGTGGGGGTTCGGCCCCCGTCAGGCGCAGGAGTTGCCGCCGACGCAAGCCAGCGTCGATGAGGCGTTGCGGGAAAGCGGTTGGAAAAGGCTGCAATTCGACCCTGTCCGGCGAGCGCTGAAGCAGCCTGGAAAGCTCGCCCTGGATTTTTCCGGCATTGCCAAGGGCTTCGGCGTGGACCAGGTTGCCGCGGCGTTGCGCCAGCATGGCGTGCAGCATTATCTGGTGGAAGTCGGCGGCGAGTTCTACGGGCATGGCATCAAGCCGGACGGGCAGCCCTGGTGGGTAGCGTTGGAGCGTACGCCGGAAGCCTCCATGCTGGATGACTATGTGGTGGCCATGCATGGCTTGGGCCTTGCGACCTCCGGCGACTATCGCCGTTATTTCGAGCACCATGGGCGACGCTATGCCCATACCATCGATCCGCAGACCGGCTGGCCGGTTGCCCGGCCCCCGGTTTCCGTCAGCGTGCTGGCAACCAGCTGCATGGAGGCCGACGCGTTTGCCACGGCCTTGACCGTCATGGGCCTTGAGCGTGGCCTGGCGTATGCGCAGACGCATGACATCGCCGCCTTGTTCACGATAGAGACGCAAGCTGGCAAAACCAGCTTGGTGCAGCAGGCATCGCCCAAGCTGCAGGAAATGCTGCAGTGACGCGGGCGCATGCTTTCTTGCTCAGCCTGTTGCTCAGCGGCGAGGCGCACGCCGCCGTGAACAACCCCGCTTTCAACCGCTATGCGCTTGCCATGGGGGTATGCGTAGCTTACCTGGCATTTTGTTTCTGGATCATCAAACGCCATCGGCAACTCCCGGCTGCCTCGGCGACGGTGCCGGCTGCCGATGGCGAGACAGTGCTGGTGGGCTATGCCAGCCAGGGCGGCTACGCCCGCGAGCTGGCATTGAAAACGGCCGCATCCCTGCAAGAGGCGGGCGTCGCCGCACAGTGCCTGGCGCTGGATGCGATTGATGCCGCCGCGCTGGCAGCGGCCCGCCGCGCATTGTTTGTCGTCAGCACCACGGGCGAGGGCGATCCTCCCGACAATGCCCGCGGCTTTGTGCAGGATGCCATGACGGCAACGCCGTCGCTCGCGCATCTGCAATACGGCATCCTGGCGCTCGGCGACAGCAGTTACGCCAATTTTTGCGGTTTCGGCCATCAACTCGATGCCTGGCTGCAGCATGTGCATGCATTGCCCTTGTTCGACCTGGTGCAGGTGGATGCGGGCGATGCCGGGGCATTGCGCCACTGGCAATATCAGCTGGGCTTGCTGGCAGGCAGCACCGAGATGCCGGACTGGGAGGCGCCGCAATACCAATCTTGGCGCCTGGTACTGCGCCAGCAATTGAATCCAGGCAGTTCCGGCGCGCCGGTTTATCATTTGGCCTTACGTGCCGAGTCGACCAGCACGACATGGCAGGCCGGCGATATTGCCGAAATCGGGCCGCGCCATCCCCCGCATGAGGTGGCACATTTCCTCGCGCAGCTGGCATTGGACGGCGCGGCTATGGTGGACAGCAGGTGCCTGAACGATTGGCTGCAGGAGCGCCTCCTGCCCCACGCGGAATCAGAAGTAAAGGCGCTACGGGGCTTATCGCCTGATCTGCTGTTGCAGCAATTGCGTCCCTTGCCTCACCGTGAATACTCGATTGCCTCCTTGCCCGGCGACGGTCAGCTGGAGTTGCTGGTACGGCAGGCATCATATGCCGATGGGCGGCTGGGCCTGGGGTCTGGCTGGCTCACGCAATATGTCGATCTAGGCGGCACGGTGGCATTGCGTATTCGTGAGAATGCGGCCTTCCATCCTCCCGCAGAAGACCGGCCATTGATCCTGATCGGCAACGGCACCGGCATTGCCGGATTGCGCGCTCACCTCAAGGCTCGCGCAATTTCTTCGAACGCACCCAACTGGCTGCTGTTCGGCGAGCGCAACGCGGCGTATGACTTTCATTTCATGGATGAGATACGCGCCTGGCACTCCAGCGGCGTCTTGACCAGGCTGGATACCGCATTCTCGCGCGACCAGGCGGAGAAGCGATATGTGCAGCATGTGCTGGCTGGACATGCCGGCCTGGTAAAGGAATGGGTAGGGCAGGGCGCCGCTATTTACGTCTGCGGCAGCGCCAACGGCATGGCGCAGGAAGTACATGCGGTCTTGCTGCACGCCCTGGGCGAAGATGCCTTGACCCAGCTTGCCTCCGACGGCAGGTACAGGCGGGATGTGTATTGATGCCTGCGCCTGCCATGGTATAAAAAGCATGCCTGGAAAAAACGGGGGTTGGACGGACGCCAGGCATGCGCGAAACATTGAGCGCTCTCTAATGCGGCGACATGACTCCCGGTGGAAATAGGGATTTGCTCCAGGCCAGGCTGTGCGCCAGGTCCTTGTAGCGCACGATGCGGTTCCTGCCCAGGCGCTTGGCGGTATATAGCGCGAGATCGGCCTGGGACAGCAACTCGTTGATGGAGCGGTTTTCGTAAGAATCTTCCCAAGTGGCATGGCCTATGCTCACGGCGACCTTGCGGTGGCCTCCTGCCGATATCTTGAGTTTCTGGATCGCCAGGTGCAGTTTCCGCGCGATCGCATGGCAGCCTTCCGCCGTGCTGTTGGGTAGCAATACCACGAACTCCTCGCCGCCGAAGCGGGCGACAAAATCCCCAGGGCGCTGCATGTTGGCGTGCAGGGTCTGGGCAATCTTCTTCAGGCATTTGTCGCCCTTGATATGTCCGAACTGATCGTTGTATTCCTTGAAGTGGTCGATATCCACCATGAGGATGGATAGCGAGCTGTTATTGCGCTGCGCACGCCGCCATTCGAGCGCAGCGGTGTCGTCGAAGTAGCCGCGGTTGTAGATGCCGGTGAGGCTGTCCTTGTGGGCTTTTTCCAGGAGCGCGGAATGCGAGTCCGCCAGGTCGCGGGAGAACTGGCTGAGCTGCAGGATCAACACGGCGAGCAAAGTGGTGGAGGAAAACAGGCTGAGCAGCTGTGCCATGTACCAGTTTGCGCTGAACGGGGTGCTGTCTATCAGCAGGTGCGAGACATGGCACAGATGAGAAAGCGCCGCGATGGACAGGAAAATCGTGACCAGCTTGTTGTCGCTGCAAAATGTGCGCACCAGGGCGAAGGTAGCGGCTGCCATGATCCAGCTGCCCCAGTCCAGCGGCGCGGTGACGATAGGCGCGCTGCTCATGATGGCGGAAAACAGATTGCCGGAATTGAGCGCCAGCATGTAGAGGATGATGCCGAGCAGCGGAGTGAGCATGAACGGCACTGTGTTCTTGCCGAGGCTGATGCGGTTCAGTTGCGGGAAGGAGTCGGCCGCCTTGCGGAATACCATGGCAATGATGATGAAGCCGCAGAAACCGAACTGCCAGTATGCCCCCCAGTTGGACATGGTGCTGGATGAGACGGCAGCGGTGTTGACAGGCGCGACAGGCGACCCATGCATCGAGATCAGGCTGGTGATGGCTGCCAGGGCATAGATGGCATATGCGCCAGCCAGCGGCACCAGGAAGAACTGCTTCTGGATTTTGAACTGCAGCAGCAGGAGCAGGGCGGTCGTGGTGGTGCTGAGCACGACGAGGGTGGCGACGGCGGGGGCGAATGCCGCCAGTTGCGGCCATGGCCGCGTGGCGTGCAGCATGGCGAGCAGGCTGGCCGTGATGAGCAACAACATGAGAATCCGCGTTGTCCAGCGTAATCGGGATGAAACTGTTTGATGCAGGATGGCGTCCATCGCCTCCCCTTCGCTTGATGTACTTTTTGGCCTGGCGCTATCTTGCAATAGCCGGGTGCCTTGTCATAGCGATCTGACAATTGTTGACAATTGTGGCGTACCCGCCGGGATACGGCCTTAAGGATGCTTGGGAACGAGGATGCTGAAAGTGCTGCCTGCGCCGGGTGCGCTGGTGAGGTGCACCTCGCCCTGGTGGCGGGTAGCGACAGCTTGGACAAAGGCCAGGCCCAGGCCGGTGCCTTCGATATGGGGATGGCTTTGCTGGTGGACGCGGCTGAACGACTGGAATAGTTGCGCCTGTGCTTCCGGGCTGATGCCGATGCCGGCGTCCTCCACCGCGATGCTCCAATACCTGCCTGCCGAGCGGATGCTGCATGCGATGGTGGAATGGTCAGGGCTGAACTTGATGGCGTTGCTCAGCAGGTTGGCGATGGCGCGCTTGAGCATGGTGCTGTCGACGCAGGCATGCGCTTCCGGCGGCGTGCCGGTCAACTCTATGGTGATGTCGCGCGCATAGGCGAGGATCCAGGCATCGTCGATCGCCTCATGCAGCAGGTCCGCCAGGTTGATGTCGTTTAGCTGGTAATGGCCGGATTTGGCCCGCGTCAGCTGCACGAAGTCATCCGCCAGCGTCAGGGCGTTGTCGGCATGTTTTTCTATCATGCCCAGCCAGCGCTCCTCGATTTTTTCCGGGGTCAGTTTCTGCAGCTCGACCAGGGAGATGATGGAAGACAAAGGCGCGCGTATGTCGTGCGTGATGAAGCGGAAGGCCTCGTCGCGGTCCTTTTCCGCCTGCCAGAGCTTGGAAACGTCGATGATGCTCAATATCCAGCCGATATGCTGTTCGGCGGCATCCCTGCAGGGCGCGAGCTTGACGAGCAATTCGCGCTGTTTGTCGTCCTGCGCCTCGACCTCGATTTCGAGCTGGGCTTGCAGAATATCCGTGGTGATGACGGGCTGGTTGCCCTGCTTGTCCTGGATATGCTGCAACAACGGCAGCAATGGTTGCTGCTGCAGCATGGCTGAGGTATCGACGCCGAAGTATCCGGCAGCCGCCTGGTTGGCGATGCGGATGATGCCGTCGGGATCGCAGATCAAGGTGGGGTCCGGCAGCCCGTTGACGCTGTCGCTGATGAAGCGGTGCATGCCTTGCAATTGGTGGGTGGCTTCGTGCAAGGCGTTGATGCGCTTGTCGAGGAAATCATGGAACGCAGCGGGAGCCTGCGGTATCGACAGCATCGGGAAGTCGCGCTTGAAGGATTCGAATTCCGCCGCCAGGAAGCGGGCGGCGGTATCCAGGCGGTGCCAGCTCCAGAGCGGATAGATCAGGATCAGCCCGAGCGCCCCTGCCGACGGCGCCAGCAGGATGCCGAACACGATGGCGACCCCATAAGTGAGCAAGAGCAGCAGGACGAGCAGCGAAAAGCTGAGTAGCAGCGCGGACAGCGGGCTCAGCAGCATGAAGCCAAGCAAGGCCATGCTGACAAATGCAAGGTTGAGCGCGGTGTTCTGCCAGGGGCTGGCAGGCGCGAGCATGCGATTGCTCAACTGGCTCTCGAGGATGTTGGCGAGGATTTCAACGCCCGGCATCAATTGGCCGTCGCGCGAGACCGGGGTGGCGTATTGATCGCCGATGCCGGTGGCGGTGGCGCCCACCAGCACCAGCTTGCCCTTGAATGTGTCGTCGGGAATCCTGCCCTCGATCACATCGCGGTAGGAGACGCGGGGAAAGTAGCCTTCCTTCCCTGCGTAAGGGATCAGCTGGGCGGCGGGGTGCTGCAAGCCCATCCGCTGGTTGGGACGTTCGGCGGCGTCCAGTATGGCCCTGCTGAAGTGGGGATATTGCACCCGGTCCGTCGATTGCTGCATGAGCGCGGAGCGCACCACCCCGTCGTAATCCACCTGGATATGGACATGGCCGAGAGTGGCCGCCTCTTTTGCCAGCATGGGGGCGGGCGCCTGCACGTGGCGGGTTTGCCCGGCTTCTCTGAATACGACAGGCAGCGTGACCACGCCGCTTTGCCTGACGGCTAGCGCCAGCAGCTGATCTTCCTCCGGATGCTGCAGGTCAGGCTCGCTGAACAGGATGTCGAGGCCGATGGCGGCCGGCTGTTGTTCGCTGATGCGGCTGACCAGCTCCGCATGCAGGCTGCGGCGCCAGGGCCAGCGGCCGAACGTGGCGATGCTGTCGTCGTCGATCGCCACGATCACCACCTTGCCAGTCAGCGGATGCTGCTGGCTGGCGATGATGAAGTCCTGGACCAAGTCATCGGCAATGGTGAGGGTGCGCTGTTGGGACAACACCGCTATCAGGACCAGGATGATCCCCGAAATCAGCAGCCAGAGCCGCTTGCTGTATAAGAGCCTGTTCACGATCTTTTCATCGGGCACGCATGGTGCCAACGTGTCCGGGCAAGACGCAGGCCGCAGGCAATGCTGATGCCTTGCCAAGGTTGCAACGCGGAGCGGGCGCGTGTTGGGTCCATGCCCTTCGGGTCGCCCCGGAAGCGCAGCCGCTGCTGCGTTGCAAATCCTCGCCGGGCAATGAGCACGGCTGCGGTGTGCGCCTTGTATCGACTACACTGCCGGGAGCAACGTGCCCGATGAAAAGATCGTGAACAGGCTCTGAGGGGGCCGAAGATCGCGTCGTCGAGGGCATGCGGTGCGTAATAGTGCTCAGGGCCTGGGTTTGTCGAACCAGGTGCGGTCGAAGCCGTCGTCGTTGTGCTCGACCTCGATGATGCGGGCATCGGAGAACGGCCCGGTCTGGTTTTCCAGTTTGGTGGCGATCCTGACGTAATAGCGTCCAGGGGGCAGTGACTGGATATTGATGTTCGGGCCATCCAGCGCCTGTTCGGCCGCCAGGGATTCAAACTGGGGCGTGCGGCTGACCTGGGCGATATAGCGGATATCCTGCAGCGTGCTGGTCCAATAGGCTTGCCCGGGGATGGCGAGCGGTGTGCCGGCATCCTCGCTGATGGTGATGTCGGCTGGCTGGCTGTATGGCCCTTGGCGCATGCTATCCTGGGCGGTCTTTGAGGCGACTCGCCAGTAATACCTCCCTTCTGCAAGAGATCCGAGCTGGTATTGGCAATGGTCCAGATTATCGGCATCCACGACAATCTGCTGGAAATCGCGGTCGCTGGCAATTTGCAGGCGATAACCCTGTGCGCCTTCCACCGGCGTGCAACGCAGGATGCTGTCGCCGGCAACGATTTGTCCCTGCTGCGGCGCCAAGAGCCAAGGGCTGGAAGGATGGCTGTGGATGGCGAAGCGGTGCTGGGCTTCATAGCCTGCAATGCCATGGATATCCAGCGCACGGACTGCCAGCAGGTATTCTCCATCCTGCAGGCTGGGAAGCGCCGCACGGGCAGAGTCCGACGCCGCATTCCACAACACCTTCTCCATGCCTTCGTCCTGGGCGACCCGGTACTGGTATTCGCGGCTGCCGTCCAGGGACGGCCAGCTGAATTGCAGGAGCTCCGGCTCGGGAAGCGTGGATGGCAACTGGCTCAAGTCTGGCGCCGCCAGCAGCGTTTGCACTTCTCCGAGGCCGCTGCCGCTGGCCGCAATGCCTTGCCCGGCTTGCAGTACAGTCCCGGGCTTGGGTCGGCCTGGTTTCGCCTGTTGCATTTCCACCTGGCCCTGCGTCACGCTGGTGGTGGAGGAGTCGCCAGCCCCTACGGTGAAGCGGGTACCGCGTACGGCGGCCACTGCCTGCGGCGTGATCACCTTGAAATGGTGCGGGTTGCGACTTGGGGCAGGTGTCACCGAGATGTCCATGTCGCCCTGCTCCAGATAGATGACCCTCTGGCCTTGCGGCACCAAGCCGCCTTCCTTGATGCGGTCCAGGCGGATACGGGTATTGGACAGGATGCGGGCAACGCTGTTGTCGGCAAACTCCAGCGACAGGTAGCTGTTCTGGCCGGTGCGCACGATATTGCCTTCGGCCAATTGGTCGCCCCGGCTGATGCTTTTGATTGGGTTGCCCGCGTTGTCGAGCAGCAATACCTCGCCATGGACGAAGCTTGCGGTGACTGCGCTGCTGAGCTTGGGGATGAGCAGGCTGGCGCCTGGCCTCAGGCGGTGCGGGTTGGAAATGCGGTTGAGTTTCTGGATATCCGGCCAGGCAAGCGGGTCTCCCATATAGCGGGCGGCAAGCTTGTAAAGGCTGTCCCCGGGTTCTACGGTGTGGCTGACCGTATCGGCCTGGGCCGACGCGTGGGCGGCCAATGCAAGCCCCGCCAGGAAAGCCGGCCGCCAGCGAGATCGCCATGGCGAATTCCCTTTATTGCGCACTGCGTTCATGTGATCCCCGATAAAATGATTAAGTATTCTCTTCCAGTAATGGCACCAGCGTATCGCTCTCGAGCCGGTAGCCCATGCCGTAGACCGCGGCCAGCTTGTAGCCGTTGTTGGGGTGCAGTTTCAGCTTGGAGCGTATCGCTGAAATATGCGTGTCCAATGTGCGGGTTTGCAGGTCCACCGATTGCATGCCCCAGATCTGTTCCTGGATATGCTGGCGCGACAGCAGGCGCCCCTGGTTCTGGAACAGGAACAACGCCAGTTCGAACTCCTTGTTCTTGAGAGTGACCGGTATGCCGTTATGCTCGAAGCGTTGCTGCGCCACATTGCATTTATAGTTGCCCCAGACGAATTCCTGCTGCGTTTGCTGCGGGTAGAGCCGGCGCAGGAGCGCGTTGATGCGGGCGTGCAGTTCGCGCACGCGGACCGGTTTGCTCATGAAGTCGTCGGCGCCGGAGGTGAGGCCATGCACTACGTCGCGCTCGTCGCTGCGGTTGGTGATCATGAGGATGGGAATGGCTTCCTTGAGATTGGCGCGTACCCATTGCACAATTTCCGGGCCGGAAGTGTCGGGCAGCTCCCAATCCAGGATGAGGAAGTCGAAGGTTTCGTGCTGCAATGTGCGTAACAAGGATTTGCCATCATTGAAAGTGTGGCAGTCATGTCCCAGTGACACTACAGTTTTCTCTATGAGCTCCAGTTCCGAGTTGTTGTCATCCAAGGCAGCAAAACGCATTTCTTTTCTTTCCTTTTTTGCATTATAGGCGCGCATGACGGAAACATGCCAAGCCATTGCGGCAATATCACGCACCACCATAGCCAATCTTATACCGCCGCCCTTCAGGGAGATTGTCAACAAATGTCAACCGCTCGGCTTGCATGGGGTGCACATTATTGGTGCATTGCGCAATTGTTGTGCATCGAAAACCGGCTGTGGAATGGCATGTGCATATCATTTTTTTGTATGCTTTTGAAAATAAAAAGAAATTAATGCTGGCACAAGAGTTGCTGAACATCGGCTGTTCTAACGAAACAAATGAATATGCCAGGACTCTGGTGATTATCAACAATCTTTGATGCAAGGAGCATGTATGAAATTCATATCCGCTATCATCAAGCCTTTCAAGCTTGACGAAGTGCGGGAAGCTCTTTCCGCTATTGGCGTACAGGGGATTACCGTCACCGAGGTGAAGGGATTCGGACGCCAAAAGGGGCATACCGAGCTTTACCGCGGCGCTGAATATGTGGTGGATTTTCTTCCCAAAGTGAAACTGGAGGTCGCCATTGAAGACAGCTTGCTGGATCAGGTGATTGACGCAATCGAGCAATCTGCCAGCACCGGGAAGATCGGGGATGGCAAGATTTTTGTCTTTGATCTTGAACAGGCTTATCGCATCCGCACCGGTGAAACCGGCGGCGATGCGCTTTGAGGGAGGGCGTCATGAAGCGATTCTTATCCATTTCCACCTTGCTGGGCGGCATGCTGGCGGCAGGCTCCTGTATGGCAGAAGAAGTAGCCGCGGAAGCACCAGCAGTCTTGAACAGCGGCGATACCGCCTGGATGATCGTGGCCACCGTGCTCGTCATCATCATGGCCGTGCCCGGCCTCGCGATCTTCTACGGCGGCATGGCACGTTCCAAAAACATGTTGTCGGTATTGATGCAAGTGCTGGTGACATTCTCCCTGCTGTCCGTACTGTGGGCGGTATATGGCTACAGCCTGGTCTTCACCGAAGGCAACGCCTTCATCGGCGGCCTGAGCAAGGCGTTCCTGGCGGGCATTACGCCGGACAGCCTGGAAGGCACCATTCCTGAACTGCTGTTCGTCACCTTCCAGATGACGTTCGCGGCCATTACCCCGGCCCTGATCGTCGGCGGTTTTGCCGAGCGCATCAAGTTCTCCGCGGTCCTGTTGTTCATGGTGCTGTGGATGACGTTCTCCTACCTGCCCATGGCCCACATGGTCTGGGGCGGCGGCTGGATCGGCGAAATGGGCGCAGCCGACTTCGCTGGCGGCACCGTGGTGCACATGAACGCCGGTATCGCAGCCCTGGTGGGCGCCCTGGTGTTGGGCAAGCGCATCGGCTACGGCAAGGAAGCCATGCCTCCGCACAATATGGTTTTCACCATGGTCGGCGGCTCCCTGCTGTGGGCTGGCTGGTTCGGCTTCAATGTCGGCAGCGAACTGGCTGCTGACGGCATGGCTGGCCTGGCGGTAGTCAATACCCAACTGGCAACCGCTGCCGCTGTCGTCGGCTGGGTGATTGCCGAATGGCTGAGCAAAGGCAAGCCTTCCATGTTGGGCGCGATTTCCGGCGCGATTGCCGGCCTGGTTGCGATCACCCCTGCTTGCGGCTTCGTAGGCCCGATGGGTGCGATCGTACTCGGCTTCATCGCCAGCCTCATCAGCTTCTGGTCCGTCACCAAGCTCAAGAACGCACTCGGCTACGACGACACCATGGACGTGTTCGGCGTCCACGGTATCGCCGGTATCGTCGGCGCGCTGGGCACTGGCATCTTCATGGCGCCATCCCTGGGCGGCGTCGGTTACGACGAAGGCGTGACCATGGGCCACCAGTTCTACGTACAAGCCGTATCAGTTGGTTTCACCATCGTTTATGTCAGTATCGTGACTTACATCATCCTCAAGGTCGTTGATCTGTTGGTTGGTCTGCGTGTCTCTGAAGAAGATGAGCGCGAAGGCCTGGATACTGCTTCCCACGGTGAGCGTGCTTACCACTCTTAAAAATGGCCTGATGTTTTAGGCAACAAAAAGCCCGGCATATGCCGGGCTTTTTTCGTTGTGTTGACTCATTTGAAAGTAAGCTTGATACTTTGGGAGAGAGGAGTAATGGAATGGCTCTCTGCATACGAAAGTATTCTAAGTAAGCTCTAATTCTAATAAAAACTTCAGTTTTTAATAAATCATAATATCGGGGATTTGTATGCTGTCTTATATGGCCCAGTACTGGCATATCACATTGGTTGCGGTTGTTTTACTAGGCATTGCGTTTGGTTTTATACGTAACTTTGTTTTTCCAGCAAGAAAGTTAGGGGAAGAACTTAAGCAAGCTATCGCAGGCCTTGATTTAGTTAGAGCTGAGAATGGGGAGAAGAATTTTACTGCTTTAGAGCGTGTTAAAACTGAAGCTATGATTAATTCACAGCTAGAACACAGTTGGTCTGAGTTTACGGAAACTCTTCATCCTCAGACAAAAACTAATGAGCTTGGTCAGGATGAGGTAGTACGTTGGCGGGCCACTGCTTTAGCGGAAACATTTTTCAGTGATCGGGTCATTGTTGAAACCCCACTCAATGCAGAGTTTTATAAACATTTACCTGGAATTCTCACCGGTATTGGCATTATTGGTACTTTTCTTGGGCTCATCTTTGGATTAATTCATTTTGAGGTGTCGAGTGATCCAGGAGCTGTGCGACATAGTTTGGAAACATTAATCCAGAATGTAGGTCATGCATTTATAGTGTCTGGATCAGCTATTTTTCTAGCAATGTTGTTTACATGGGTTGAGAAGTCATTAATTACTGCAAGATTCAAGCAAGTTGAGAAGTTGTGTGTTTTGCTAGATAGCATGTTTGATGCAGGTGCTGGAGAGGAATACCTAGCTCGGTTAGTCGAATCCTCTGAAACCTCAGCAACACAATCAATGCAGATTAAAGATGCCTTGGTGGCCGACCTAAAAGACATCCTCGCTGAAATGACGCGTCAACAGGTTGAGGCGATGACGCTGAACAATCAGCAACTCTCAACGACCATGGCACAGACGCTGACGGATAGTCTTAAGGAGCCGATGTCACGTATTTCTACGGCAGTTGAGCGAGTAGGAGGTAATCAGGGAGAGGCAGTCAATAGGTTGCTCACAGATGTTCTTTCCAGCTTCACTGCGCAAATGCAGGATATGTTTGGCGATCAGCTACGTGGTATGAATGATGTCCTGAAGCAAACCTCCCAATCCATTCTGGAAGCTGCTGGAAAATTTGATCAGCTTTCTGCAGGCTTACAAGATGCAGGAAAGGGCGCAGTCGATGAAATGGCGAAACGGATGGATGATGCGCTGGCCAGTATGGATAGACGCCAACAGGAAATGGATGCATCAATCAATGGATTCCTTGATGCCATACGCGCACAGGTAAGTGATACCCAACATCAAACTTCCGAGCAGTTATCTAGCATGCTGACTTCGTTAGGCACGCAAACCGCAGGTTTGCTGGATACCTTGCAAAGTCAAAGTCGCCAGGCAAGTGAAGCACAAGTACAGCAGCAAAAAAGATTTGAAGAGCAATCGCAACAAACGCTTGATGATCTTGCGGACAATGTTGATAGTCTGACGGATGCGGTTGAAGGGGCTACTCAGGCAATGCAATCTGCTGTGGCTTCATTGACAAACTCTACGCGTGATTCTGTTGAAAAAATGAATGCGGGCGCACGTACATTACATGCTGCATCCGAGTCATTGAGTCAGAACATGAATGGCATGAGCGTTGTGGTGGAGAAGGTTGGTGGAACGGCCGAGCAGTTGAATTTGGCTGCTCAATCTGTCAACGGGGCGACGCAGGCGGCTATTCAAGTTATCAATGATTATCGTGCAACACGCGATGTGTTTGCTTCCATGGTGTCCGATCTCAAGCAAACGGTTGAAAATGCGCGTCGAGATGCATCCCTCACTTCTGAAATGCTCAATCAGATTGATAGTGCCACACAAAAATTGATAGCTGCACAGCTGGAAGCTGAACACTATCTGGAGGATGTGAGTAGCGTGCTTGCAGATGCGCATGATGAATTTGCAAAAAATGTTACCAGTACTCTACGTAAAGGGAATACCGATTTCCATACGGAGCTAGCAACTGCAACCAATCATCTCAGAGGTGCAGTGCAAGACTTGGGTGATACCTTAGATACTATCGCTGTGAAGAAAGGCTGATCATCATGCTGGGAATCAGATTACCAGTGCGTAAAAAAAGCAGTGATGAAGCGGAAAAACCTTTCTGGATATCCTTTTCTGATTTGATGTCAGCTTTGATGGTGCTGTTTATGGTTGCGATGACAGTTGTTTTGTTGGCGGTGACCCAGGAAATTTCGAAAGAGGAAAAGGAAAAAGCCCAGCGTGAGGAGGAAATTGACACGTTGATGGGAAAGATTAGAGAAGCCACTCAAGATTTCCCCGGCATTTCTGTTTCTGGACGTGTGGTCGATTTTGGAGACCGCGCTCGTTTTGATACCAATAGTCATCATCTATCTGTGGATCAATCATTGTTATTGCGCGAGGTGGTGCTGAAGATATTGCAGGTGGCTGGAGACCCTCTAGGTCAGAAGTGGTTAAAACGTGTTGTTGTGGAAGGCTTTGCCGATAGACGCGGCACTTATCTGCATAATCTGAATTTAAGCCTGCAACGCTCCCAGCGTGTGATGTGTGTATTGTTGGCCCCGGAAACCAATGATGCCTTGCTGCATGATGCAGATATGCGTTTAGTGCGTGAATTGTTCATGATGGGAGGTTCATCGTTCAATGGATTTAAGGATTCATTGGATGAAAGTCGCAGAATTGAGCTTAGGCTTGAATTTCTGGATATAGGTGAGCAGCGTCCATCTACTCGTGATTTACCCTTGGATGAGAAACCGCGATGTCCGCTGAACTGACACCATCACTTGCGGCATTACAGCAACGCCTGAAGGCCTCCCTTGAGTCTGGTTTCCGCCATGAGGTATGGGGGGCACCGCAAGCAATGACCAAGGTGCTAGCCAGTATCAAGGCACAGTTTGATGTGATGCATGTTGCTGGCAATGAGCGTTCAATTGCACAGGCGTTGTATGTTTTCAAAACAACAGGTGATCTCTCAAACTTTATTGAACTGAAATATGCATGTCTTGGAATTTCCCAGTCAATAGGGAAGGATGAGTGGCAGCTGATTGAAGATAACGCCTTGTTCCAGGTTTTTCTTCAACGGGTAGATAAGGAGCAAGCGCAGCTCCGTCGATTCCGCAAATGTTACCAGGCGTTGATATATAGCTATTTCAGTTTTGATCTCTATGCCAATTCCACAGGGGCTACAAAACAGAATTGGCAACTATTGCAGCAATATCTCAGAGAACGGCTTGATGTAGCACTGTCTGCATCCCATCAACCGAATTGGCTCAAGGTGTTGTCTGACCATCGCAACTTGCTGTCTGATGATCCATGTGGACGCTATGCCGCATCTTTGTTGAAAGGAAATTCAAGCGAGTTGCAGTCTATTGGTGATGCCATTGGTTTTGGAAAAAGCTCTTGGGTTTGGCAGCAGGCAATGCTAGCGCATACACAAGCCGTCATTGCACGAAAGATTGATAACGATTTCCGGGAGGTGATGGAGCCTTTACTTGAAATTTTGTCTGGCAAAGGGCCAGTGGTTCTGAGTCCTTCAATTATTTCTCAATGTGTGGCGTTGGTATTGGTGCGTTATACCTATTGTGTTGAGCGACCGGAACATCCGGTGCTGCGTGATATTGCGGTCAATGCGTTTGGCAACCCCTGGCTGAAAAAAGTGGCATGGGACGCGGAGGTTGGGAGCGAAGCAGCCAGGAAAATGGTGGATGGCTGGCTAAAGGCACGCCTGATTACAGATTTCTTTGCGTTGTTGTCTGAAGAGGGAGCAACCGATGAAAGGCGACTTAAATACTGGCTTAGGTTTTCTGAAGCGATTGAAGATATGTGGTTTGTATTAGGTTCCACTGCTCGCAATAATAACTCACCTGAATTCCGGGAAATGCGCAAGCGGATGGATGGGCGGATGCATTATCTCGAAGGGTCTGGGAATACTGGGGACAATAATGCGTTCATTATGCGAATTGGCTCTTTGATGGCTGTGGAGTTCGGTTTGGATGGAAATGCTTGCTATATTTTTCAACATGATGATTTCAAGGTGGATATGAGCCGGCGTTTTATTGATATCGCAAATTTGAGAGGAAGTAATAATATTGCGCGTCTGATTCATCGTGGAGTCTGGGAGCCAAAATTTGATAAATGGATATGCCCAAGAGTGAGTTGGTATCCTGAAAGAAGTGTGAATGGCGCTCGCCGAGAGGTCAGCCAACAATACTCCGCTAAGTCATCTATTTCTAATGAAGCATATTTGGAAATATCCGATTTAAGGCGCATCGAAAAATTGTTTGATGTCAGGATCAACGATTTGAGACAGAAAGGCGGTGCGATTTGGGTATTGGCTCAGGATGGCAATACTGACCTGAATGAAGAGTTGATACGTCTTGGATTTAAGTATAAGTCGCCTAAGGGGTGGTGGAGAGAATAGTCATGTTGAATCGATTTTTTGGCAGGAAAAATAGTGCTGCCAGTACCAGCCTTCAGGTTAAACGCACATTCACAAACGAGGGCATCGCTTATTCCCTGGATGGAGAAACGCCAATAGCTTGGCTATCTACACCATTCGAGTTTGATACACATAGCGAGCTGGGTGCATTGCTCGCACAGTTGCTTGAAGAGGGCTATGTTTCGTTGAGTGCTGAGCAAGTAATGCTGTCGTGGTCAGCGTTATATCGTTTGCTTGATGATTCTGAATATACGAATAGCCTTCGCATTCTTGACTTGCCACCGCCGTCTCCAATCCGTCCTGTTTTATCGAATAGAGGAGCAATCACGGATCCTGATTTCTCCATTATTTTGGCAGGCTGGGCAGATGATAGTAACGTGACGATTACGCCATCTCCTCAAATTACCGGGGCCATCGCTGTAATGCATGGTCGGCAATATCTTTTGTCCCGTCAGGCTTGGCAGGCAATGTTGGAAATTGCGGCTTTTCATCAGCGTGTACAAGCCGAAAGAACACCAGAAAGTAATCGACGTGCTTGGGGACGAATTCGGGCAAAGGCGATTGAAGCAAAAGGAAGTCTTTCTGACTTTCTGAAAACAACAGTGATTCTTACCCCCGAAAAGCTGGATTTGCATCTAGTTAAGTCAGGGAGCCAAGAGGCAAAAACACTTGAAGTGATTCCGACCTTCAAAGAGGCACCAACACGCTGGATGGAGATGTTTGACCGATTTTCCAGCGTTCAGGATCGTTACGATATTCCCGATGGTGAGGAAATAGTGCAGGTGATCGTTTCACCTGAGGCGAAAACTGTGCTTAACGAAATTAAGCGTATGCCAGGAAGGCGTGTTTCCGGCATGCGGGCAGAGGCATTCATTAGAAATCCTTTTTCTCTTTTGGGACCAGACGCCTCATCTGTCATTGATGCCGAGCAATTTGAACACGCTCGACTGGATGCTGACCTGGTTTTTCAGCATTTCACTCCTTTGGTTGAGAGGGATGTTGAGGGGAAGTTAACGAAGGTAGCATTGCTGATTGAGGAGGATAGGATTGGAGGATTTTCAAGTGAAGAGTATGTATTTCAGAACCCATCAGAACTTGACCAGTTTAATAAAAAGTTGGCTGACCGCATTGCCAGAGAGGCGCAATGTCTGGTGTGGAATGGATATGAACTCGAGATTCTTGGGGATACTTGTCAATATTTAAAACAGCTACAGAATATACATGATGAGCTGACTGCATCTGATCAGCATGAATTGCTAGATATTTTTGACCTTTCTAATTACTCCGCTCGTATTGAGGGGATTGGTAATGAACAGCAGTACTCCTCTCCGTTTATTGCAAGAAAAAATGATGAAACCAGCTGGTTTCCAGACAATGTAATTTTTGGTTTGCAGTTTTTGTCTCCCGGCCAGGAAACTCCGTTTACCTTGCCGATGGATGTTGAGCAGATTCATCAGTTTGAATCAATGGTTGAGGATGCAAAGCGTACTGAAAAGTCAGACGTTGTTATACCTGATTATCCGCATCCTATTCCACTGGTAGAGGCACAAGGTCTGATACAAGCTTTCCGTCGAGCACAAGAAGATATTAGTGGTGGAAGATTCAAACCAACTGAACATAAAAAGCTTGAGCCGATAGAGCGCAAGCATCTTGTCTTGAAATCTAATATTGATAAGGTTGAGTATGAGGAAGAGCATAGAGAAGAGTTGTTAGCACTGCCACCTGAGGCCCAACCTTACTTACCAAGTACACTGAAACAAGGTGTCACGCTGAGAGACCATCAGTTACATGGTGTGTGTTGGTTGCAACATTTGTGGCGGTTGTCACCTATGCATTGCCGAGGCGCATTGTTGGCTGATGATATGGGGCTTGGAAAAACGATCCAGTTATTAACATTTATTGCTGGAGTGCTTGAAGACAATCCAGAAATAAAACCTATATTGATTGTGGCCCCCGTGGCACTTTTAGAAAATTGGAAAGAGGAAATAGGTAAGTTCTTCACGCCTGGTGCCTTGCCAGTACTGACTCTTTATGGCCGTGATCTAGCTGAAAAAAGATTGCCGAAAGCTGATTTTGACCGGACTTTGTTGGATCATGGCATTACTAGTTTATTGAAGAAGAACTGGCTTGGTGATGCAAAGGTAGTGCTGCTCACTTATGAAACATTACGTGATCTAGAGTTTTCGTTGGCGGCTCAGCCATGGTCAATTATGGTCTGTGATGAGGCTCAAAAAATTAAGAATCCCAATGCAATGGTGACACGTGCTGCTAAAAAGCAGAATGTCCAGTTCCGGATCGCTTGTACCGGTACTCCTGTTGAAAATACGCTGACCGATTTATGGAGCTTGTTTGATTTTATTCAGCCAGGATTGTTGGGCTCATTGTCTGCATTTGGTCAACAATATACCAAGCCTATTGAGAGCGATGATGGAAACAGTGAGCGGGTTGAAGAGTTAAGGATGATTATCAAACCTCAATTGCTGCGCCGGGAAAAGAAGGATGTGGCTAAGGATTTGCCCGCAAAGATTATTGATCAGTCTTGCCGTCAGCTAACAATATCTGCCAGACAGCGTGAGCTATATGCGCGAGCAGTTTCGATGCTCCGAAAGTCCGACAATACAAATGGCTCTATTCATTTAGGAATGTTGCAGTATTTCCGCAGGTTATGTTCTAACCCATTAATAGAAGCCGAGCACCAGGCAGATATAGTATCTGTTCAGCAGATCCTGCAAGACTCGCCTAAGATGAATTGGCTAATGCAAGAGTTGAGGAGCATTGAGGAGGTTAATGAAAAGGTGATTGTGTTTTGTGAATTCCGGGATTTACAAAGAACTTTGCAACGATGTATAGCTACTTATTTTAAAGTGTCTCCTGATATCATTAATGGAGATACCAGTTCCGCGGCAGATCATGCTGAAAGCAGACAAAAACGTATTCGATCTTTTCAGGATAAACCAGGCTTTGGTGTGATTATTCTATCGCCACTGGCGGTAGGATTTGGGGTCAACATTCAGGCTGCCAATCATGTCATTCATTTTACGCGTACCTGGAACCCTGCAAAGGAAGATCAAGCTACAGATAGGGCATATCGTATTGGTCAACAAAAGGATGTGTGGGTTTATTATCCAGTCGTTACTGCTCATGATTTTGTTACATTCGACCAAAAACTTGATGAGTTGTTAGAGTGGAAGCGAAACCTGTCGGCAGACATGCTTACGCCTAGCGGTGATTTGAGTTTTTCTGATTTTCTTGATATTCAGAATGTTGATGGTAGCCAGATTTTTGAAAAAGCGTGACTTGAATAAGAGTTCACTTGATCTGTGCTAAGTATTTGCATGTGTATTAATGATTGAGGATAGGACTGTAGTCAGCAAGAGTTTTCCTGGCACCGGCTAGGCTAAGATGATTGTCGTCGTAATATAAGGCTTCACCATCAATTGCAGCTGCGCAGCCATCGGTACAAAGTTGTTCCCCCGGCTTGATGGCATGAAGGCGCTCGCCATAGGGCAGGCTATCCAGCTTTTTCAGGATGAAGGCATGCCGGGCAAGGTAGAAATCCTGGCTGGTCATCTGCCCAAGGTCTTGCGGCGGTGCCGTGTGCAGGATGGACATTGGTGTGACTGCCTTGGTGATATCCATGGGCAGTTCCGGGATGGGGTACACGACATGCACATCCTTGCCAGCGGCGAGCAGGCGGTCTATGGTGGCTTTCAGGCTTTGCCAGTACTCCTCCCGGAGTTCCTCGCGGCTCATGCCCGCATATTCGGCCGTGAACTTATTGACCGGGCTTTTATCCGGCAATGACGGATAGTGTTCCAGATTGCCGAACAGGGCGCGGGTGTAGCTGAAGCCGATCAATACATGCAGAATGTCCTTCCGTTGTTCCAGGTGGGCAACGGCTTCGCGCATCCAGGCGCTGCACCCAGGCTCCTTGGCCTCGAACAGCAGGGCGGGAGGGCAGCCGCTGAAGCTCAGGTGCAGCAGGCCTTCGTCCCGTTGTTTCAGTTTTTCTCCCAAGGCATAGGCCAGTTCCACCGTGTGGCTGTCGCCCAGCGTGGCCCACGTAATGCGCTTGCCGAAGTATTCGCATGATTGCGCCGGTTTCAGGTAATCGGTGCCGCTGGTGTGGCATTCCTCCCGTAACGGACTGCCGACGGCACTGGTCATGAGTTCCGGCTGCTCGAAGCGATCGGGAAAGCCCTTGCCCTGCATCCCAGCCAGTCCCGCTGCCAGCATCACGCCTAGCGCCACGCCGGAAAACTGGAAGATGCGAGCGCGGGAGTAGCGCTTCTTATTGCGGAAGGGCTGTTCCACATAGAAATAGCTGAGGATGGCGAGCAAGAGGGCGAGCGCAATCGCGACGGCGAACATGATGACGCTCGGGTCGGACGCGCTTTTCATGCGCATGAAGGCAAATAGCGGCTGGTGCCAGAGGTAGAGCGAGTAGGAAATCAGGCCAATGCCGACCATGGCACGGCTGCAAAGCAGTTTTCCCACCGCGCCGGCGGGGTCGCAAAACGCGATGATGAGGCAGGCGCCCAGCACGGGGATAAGGGCGTACAGGCCGGGGAACGGCGTTTGCTGGTCCAGCAGAAAGACCGCGCCGACAATCATGGCGAGCCCGGTCCAGGCCAGGCCGTTGCGCATGCCTTGCTTGAGGCTGTTCCATTGCTCCGGCCTGAGCAAGGCGAGCAGGGAGCCTGCCAGCAATTCCCAGGCACGGCTGAAAATGAGGTAGAAGTTGGCATCGACCGCGTTCTGCCGCAGCAGGTATTCCGACACAGCCAAGGAGGCCATGGCCAGGATCAGCATTACCCAAGTGATACTGATGCGGCGCACGAGCCAGAGCCCGGCAAGCAGCAGCGGGAACAGCAGGTAATACTGCTCTTCCACCGCCAGGCTCCAGGTGTGGAGCAGGGGCTTTTCTTCCGAGGCCGTGGAGAAGTAGCCGCTGCTGAGGTAGAAAAACACATTGGAGCCGAATGCGGCTACCGATATCAGGCTGCGCGCATAGTCGTGCAGCAGCGAGGGCGGCATGAGGAAAAATGCCGCTACGCTGGTGGCGAGCAATACGACTGCCAGGGCGGGCAAGATGCGGCGCGCGCGGCGTTCGTAGAAGTTGATGATGGAAAAGCGTTGCTGCTCGAGCTCGCCGAGCAGAATGGAGGTGATGAGGTATCCGCTGATGACGAAGAAGACGTCAACGCCGACATAACCACCGCTGAAACCAGAAAAACCGGCATGGAAGAACACCACTGCCAGCACTGCAACTGCACGTAAACCGTCTATCTCCCGCCTGTATTTCAAACCGCTCCTTTCGATCCGCTCTTGCTCTTGTTGCAAGGTGTGACAATGAGCGCAGCATGAAATTCAGCTCGGGGCGGCGCTTGCCTGATCCAACTTCTATATGAAGATATTGCGTGCCTGCAATCGCGTGGCGTTCCAGCCCAGGTGGTCGTAATAGGCGATGGCGGGCTGGTTGTCCATGTCCACCAATAGCTGGGCGCGGGTTGCGCCCTGCATCTTGGCCCAGGCGAGGGCCTGGGTCAGCAGCTGCTTGCCCAGGCCGGTTGCCCGCCATTGCGCATCGATGACCATGTCCTCGATCCAGGCGGCAGGGCTGCCCTGTGCTGTGGAGACGACCAGTTGCGCGCTGACCATGCCGACCACCTGGCCGCCGACCAGTTGCGCCACCAGGATGGTGCCCCGGTCGGGCCGCTCCAGCAGCAGGCGCAATCCTGCGGTTTGCTTCGCCGGGTCGGGGGTGAAGTCCTGCTCTATGCTGAAGAGCTGCTGCAGCAGGCCGCACAACGCCGGGATGTCTGCAGGTTCGGCGGGGCGGACGAAGGCGGTTGGCTCACTCATGTTCGACCGGTTCTTCCGTGTCGTAATGGATGATGGCGAGAAAGCGGATCGGCAGCTTGGCATGGTATTCCGGGCGGTGGGGAATCTCGCCGCGGAAGGTGAGGGCGTCGCCCGGCTCCAGCATGTAGACTTCTTCGCCCACGCGATATCCCAGCTCGCCTTCCAGCATATAGAGGAACTCGGTGCCGCTGTGCTCGAAGGAGGGGAATTCCTCGCCCGGGTCTTCCAGGGTGATGAGGAACGGCTCGAACAGTTTCTTCGGGCCCTGGTCGTAGGCTAGCAGGTGGTAGGTATGCCCGTTGCGGGTGCCCCGGCGCACCACTTCCATGCCCTGGCCCTTTTTTACGAGCTGGGCGCCTCCAGTTGGCTGGTTATAGCCCTGGAACAGTCTCGAAATCGTCACGCCCAGGCTGTTGGCAAGCTGCTCCAGCGTGTCCAGGCTGGTGGAAACCAGGCCGTTCTCGATCTTGCTGAGCATGCCGCGGCTGATGTTGGCGCGTTCGGCCACTTCAGCAATGGTGAGCCCATGTTGCTGGCGGATATCCTTGATGACATTGCCCAGGTGCTTGCCCAGCGGTTTGCTTTCATTGTCGGTATTTGCCGGCAGCGCTTTTTTCACATGTTCCGCCATTTCTCGTCTTCTTTCTCACTTCTTAATTACTGGAAAACAGCTTGATGGCTGCTCGCCTGATTCTTGCTTTTCTTAGCACTGTATGGCAGGAAAAGTTTCTTGAAATTAAAAAAAGTTTATTAATAATATTCCATGGCACCACATACGGCAAGGCGGCCAACCCAACACAACAGGAACCATGACATGAAACCCGTGATGATCGTGCAGTTTAGCGCTTCCGAAGGGCCGGGGCACCTTGGGGATTATCTCGTAAACGAGCATATTCCGTTCCAGGTATTGAGGATAGACCGGGGCGAGGCATTGCCGGCAGATATCCATGCATATAGCGGTCTTGCCATGATGGGCGGGCCCATGAGCGTCAATGACGATTTGCCCTGGATACCGCCCTTGTTGGCCCTGATCAGGGAGGCGGTGGCGCGGCGCATCCCTGTGATCGGGCATTGCCTGGGAGGCCAGATGCTCGCCAAGGCGATGGGCGGGGAAGTGACGGATAGCCGTTTTACCGAGATCGGCTGGGTGCGTGCCTGGCCCGAGGCTGTGCCGCAAGCGGCGGAGTGGCTGGGCGGCCATGCCGCGCTGGACTTGTTCCAGTGGCATTACCAGACATTCTCCATCCCGCCGGGCGCGGTGCGTATCCTGCGCAGCGAGCACTGCGCCAACCAGGCCTATGTGCTCGATGACTTGCATATCGGCTTCCAGTGCCATATCGAGATGAAGGCGGAGATGGTGCGCGAGTGGTGCGGGATATCGCCGGAAGAGCTCAAGGGAGGGAGTGATGCCGACCCGGCACAGCCCATGATCCAGTCTGCCGCCGAGATAATGCATGACCTCGACGCGAGGATCGCCACGCTCAACCAATGGGCGGGGCATGTATATGCGCGCTGGGCTAAGAGCCTGTTCAACCCGCAGGGCATGACTTGAAAACGCGCCCGTTCTGCGTTGCAGTCCTTGGCAAGGCAATGAGCATTACCTGCGGACTGCGTCTTGATCGGACGCGTTTTCAAGTCATGCGTATCTATAAAAAGACTTTGAACAGGTTCTGAGAACCTGAACGGGATTGAGGCGGCGGTAAAGCCGAGGCGGGCATAGATACCACCTTTGAAGTACATCTTCGAGAGAATTTTCCGCGACTGGCGTTTTGACTATTGTTGACCTTGAAATGACCACTTCTAAGGATAAAGCATGTCAAGGAATTCGATTCTCAACGAACGCCATCGCGCCCTCGGCTCCAAACTGGACGGCGAGACCTGGAACGATATGCCCATTCCCTGGAGCTATGACGCCGATGTCCACGACGAAGTCGTCGCGGTACGTTCTAGGGCCGGGCTCTATGATGTATCGGCGCTGAATATCGTCAATGTCGCCGGCCCGGATGCCGAAAAGGCGGTGGACCGGCTGGTGGCGCGGGATATTACCAGGCTCAAGCCCGGCCATTCACTGCTGGCGGCGGAGGTGAACGAAGCGGGGGCGATTTGCGACGACATCATGGTGATCCGCGATTCCGCCACCGCATTCCGCTTATCCCACGGCAGCGGCGCGACCAAGCAACAGCTGGCGAAGATCGCGCAAGGCCTCGACGTCCAGGTCGAGCCAGACCTCGGCGCGCATATCCTCTCGCTGCAAGGCCCCAAGTCGCTGGCGGTGCTGAGCCCCTTGCTGGCGTTCGACCTCAAGGAGCTGGCCTATTTCCAGCACAAGCCGGCCAAGCTGTTCGGCAAGGATGTCTATATCGCCCGCGGCGGATACTCCGGCGAGCTCGGCTATGAAATCTACTGCCGCGCGGAAGATGCGGTGCTGCTGTGGGACGAATTGCTGAAAGCCGGTGAGCCGTTCGGCGTGATTCCCGCCTCATGGAATTCTCTGGAGCTCACGCGCATAGAGGCGGCGTTGTTGTTCTTCCCGTTCGAGATGATAGAAGGCGATACCACGCCATGGGAGGTCAACATGGCATGGGGCGTCGATCTCGACAAGCCGGGCGACTATATCGGCAAGGCCGCCGTGCTGGCGTCGAAAGGCAAAGAGCGCGTGCGCCAGATAGGGCTGGTCTGCCAGGCGGCGGTTGCCGTGGAAGCCGGCGCACCTATTCATATCGGCGGCAAGCAGGTGGGCGTGGTCACCAGCGCTTCCTATAGCCGCTATCTCATGCAGTCGCTCGCGCTGGCGCATATTGCGCCGGAGTTTGCCGCCAACGGCACCGAGGTCGAGATCCAGGGCAAGGCGACCAGTTGCAAGGCCTATGTCGCCCCGATCCCGTTCTACGACCCGCTACGCTTGCGCACCCATCCACGCAGCGAGGGCTGAGCCATGGAACGCGGATACTGGATCAGGAGCAAGCCGGTATATGCCAGCCTGGCCTGGCAGCACCAGGCGCAGGCTCACGTGGTGCTGGCGCAGGGCGAGGCCGGGCGTGCCCTGCTGCGCCTTTACCAGCAACGCCTGCCCGAGCAGCCTGTCGTCATCCTGTACCTGGCCGGCCAAGAGGCGGATTACACCGCCGCGCTGAAATCCGTGGCAGGCGACAGCGTGCAGGTGTTCGCCAGCCAGGAGGCGTTATGGGCTGCGTTCGACGCCTTGCTCTCCACTGCGTACATGGGTACGCGGCTGTATGCAGCCGGCGATGAAGGTTTCCTCTGGCAGGTCTCGACGCTGGCCGCCAAGCATGGCGTGCTCAATGCCGACATCATGCGCGAGCAGCATATTTCGCTGGCGCGCCCGGTGTACTGCGTGCATTGCAAGACGGTCACGCCGCATGTCACAACCAATATCGCGGTATGCAGAGGCTGCCGGCGTCACTTGTTCGTGCGCGATCATTTCTCGCGCCGGCTCGGCGCCTATATGGGGCTGATGGTCGATGCCGAAGCGCCCGGCGAGATACCCGTGGCCGAGGAGATTTACCCATGAGCAGCTTGAAAGTGATCGTCTCCAATATTGCCGAGGCGGCGGAAGGCATACGGCGTTTCACGCTCGAGGCCGCCGATGGCGGCGAGTTGCCCGGGTTTTCCGGCGGCAGCCATGTGGTGGTGTCCATGCCGGCAGGGCCGCGTACCTACCGCAACGCCTATTCGCTGCTGAGCCCGCCTTCGGACCGCCGCAATTACCAGATTGCCGTGCGCCTGCAGGAAAACTCGCGCGGCGGTTCGCGCTTCATGCATGAGCAGGTCGAGGTAGGCACAGCGCTGGAAATCTCCTGGCCGGTCAACTTGTTCGCCATTTCGCGCGTCGGCCGCAAGCATATCCTGGTGGCGGGCGGCATCGGCATCACGCCGTTCATGTCGCAGGTGCATGACTTGCTGCGCAGCGGGGCGGATTTCGAGCTGCATTACGCCTTCCGCTCCCAGCGCCACGCCGGGTTTGTCGGCGAGCTGCAAGGCTTGCTGGGCGGCAGGCTGGTTTGCTACGACCAGAGCCAGGGGCAGATGCTCGATACTGCCATATTGCTTGCCCGCCAGCCTTTGGGGACGCATGTGTATGTCTGCGGCCCCGGCGGCATGGTCGAGGCCGTGCGGAATACCGCCAGCAGGCTGGGATGGCCCGAGGCGCATGTCCACCATGAGGAGTTCCTTGCCCCGCCCGTGGGCGAGCCGTTCGCCATCCGCCTCAGGCAGTCGGCGCGGGTGGTGGAAGTGGGTGCCGAGGAAAGCATGCTGGAGGCCATGGAGGCCGCTGGCGTCGATGTGCCCTACCTGTGCCGAGGCGGCGCATGCGGCCGCTGCGAGCTCGAAGTGCTGGCGACGGACGGCGTGATTGAGCATCACGACCATTACCTGTCCGAAGACGAAAGGCGCTCGGGCGGCAAGATCATGCCTTGCGTTTCCCGCGCCAAATGCTCGTTTATTGAACTCAACCTCTGAGGTGCACCATGAACAACCTTGCCTACAAACTCGACGCGGAAACCTTCCGTGGCGCCTACACTTTCCACAACTCTCCCGCGGCGATCCGGCGTTTTCCTTTCCCGTTCGACCAGGACCACTACATGTACTCGGTCAACATCGAGCCGCACAAGCCCGGCGCGTCAGGCTCCGTCTATGAGCATCCGTTCGATATCGACGAGCACTATGCCGACGAGTGCGTGGACAAATGGGCGACCCTGGACCAGGACCGTGGGCGCTATGCGGCATTGCCGCACATGAT
Organism: Methylobacillus draconifructus; assembly: GCF_045984355.1. NCBI lineage: Bacteria > Pseudomonadati > Pseudomonadota > Betaproteobacteria > Nitrosomonadales > Methylophilaceae > Methylobacillus > Methylobacillus draconifructus. The sequence goes on from NZ_JBJQII010000004.1 coordinate 430,621, forward strand.
GGACGCGCAATGGGATTTCCTGGAACTCACCATGGAAAGCCTGGCGCGCGATTATCCGGCGCAATTCAAGCTAAGCAAGCATGGCGAGCATGGCGAGCGCTGGACCTGGAATAACCTGGTATTGGGCATAGAGGATAGCTTCGTGTTCGGCGACGCCTCCACGTTGCCGATGGAGCCTTTCGAGTACATGGGCCGGCAAGTGCAGGGGGATTTCGTGCTGCTTGACCAGCGCGAAGGAACATTGTTCGCCGATGCGGGCTTCATCACCAGCCAGGCGGACTGGTCGCTCGCGTTCGACGTTGGCATGTCTTGGCACGAATGGCACGGCCCTGTGCCGCAGGTGGAGAAAATGGGCATCATGGACCGCGCGTTGAAGTTCCTCATGAGCCTGCAGCAGGGCAGCCCGGTGCGCCGCCTGAACTGGACCATGACCATCAACCCGCGCCTGGATACCTCGCCGGAGCATTACCCGGAGTGGGGTCCTGACCGGCTGAAAGTGGATGCGGGCAATGCGGGCGAGAAAGCGCACCTGCGGGTGGAGCTGCAAAGCCTGTTCCGCTTGCCGCGCAGCAACGCCATCCTGTTCAGCATCCGCTGCTACCTCATGAGCCTGGAGGAGATGGCGACCTACCCACGCTGGGTGAAGCGTTTCCATCGCGTGATCCGCGACCTGCACCCCGACCTGCTGGAATACAAAGGCATCAAGGCGTATCACGAGTCCGTGCTGGCGTGGCTGTCGCAACGCGATGATGGCGAGGCGTTGCCGCCCGGCACACAGCCGGAATGATATGGTTGTGTTTTAAAACGTAGTGAATGTGCCGTCTTGCCTTAGAGCCTGTTCAATGTCTTTTCATCAGGCACGTTGCCCCGGCAGCGAAGCCGCTGCCGGGGCAACCCGAAGGGCACGGCTCCAAAACGCGCCCGCTCTGCGTTGCAGTCCTTGGCAAGGCATCAGCATTACCTGCGGACTGCGCCTTGACCGGACACGTTTTGGACCCATGCGTGTCCGATGAAAAGACATTGAACAGGCTCTTACTTCTTCGGCAAGGCAACAATGCCAGGAGAATTTTGGCCGCGCTCAGTGACCGAGCTGGCGCTGCAGTTGCATGAAGGCCGGGGTCGCCTCGGCATTCTCTCCGCCCAGGGTGGCGATAAAGCCTTCCACGGCGAGCAGTTCGCCGGTGCTGGCGTAGATGCCGTTGCCCTGCTCCCAGACCCATTGATAGGAGCCGTTGCGTGAATACAGGCGGTAGATCGCCTGCAACGCCTGCCGCTGCGTGAGCTGTTCGCGGGCGGTTTCCCACACCTGGTAGTCGCCTGGGTGCAGCAGTTTCCTAAAGCTGAGGGCAGGGCTGGCGATCAGCTCATGCGCGCCGTAGCCGGTGAGGTTGAGGCTGCCGTCGCTGACGAACTCGAAATTGAGGCCGTGGTCGGCCTTGCGCCGGTAGATCATGCACGGCACGTTGTTGATCAGGCTGCTGAGGGAGTGGCGGTTGCTCCTGAGGCCGGCTTCCACCTGGCGCGCCTCGGTGATGTCGGTGAGGGTGCCGAGCACGCTGGCGCCCTCGTTTTCCGCCATGGCGGAGCTGCGGGCGCGGATTTCCACCCAGCACGGCTCGCCGTTGCGCTTGATCAGTCGGATCTGCTCGTTGCAGCGCAGGCGCTTGCCGCGGGCGATGGAGTCCAGGCGCGCAATTGCGAGCGGCTTGTCCTCGGGGTGGATGAAGTCGATCAGCGGCTTGCCCAGGGATTCTTCGATCGAGTACTCGAGCAGGGCTTCCCAACTGGGGTTGAGGAAACTTAGCCTGTTGCCGCGTTGCAGCTCGAACACCACTTCCTCCAGGCGGTTGATGAGGAGGTGGTAGTTGAATTGTTCGTTGAAGCGCACGCCGGTGGCCGGTCCGCTGGAAATCGGGGAGAATTGCAGCAGCAGGCGCTGGTGGGTGGCGCCGTGCCCCATGGGGGAGAGGGAAAGCTTGCTCGGTAGCACGGTGCCGTCCAAACAAAGCAGGCGCAAAGTGCTATCCTCCCTGGCGGGGGTGTCGATATTGGCAAGCAATGCAGCCAGCAGCTGGTGGTCTCCCGGGTGGATGACGTTAGTGAGCGGCATGCCGACGATCTGGTCCGACATGCCGGCCATGCCCAGCTCGTTGAGGAAGGCCTGGTTGGCGAATACCACCGTATGGTTTTCCACCACCGCTGCGGGCGACGAAAGGCGCGAGGAGACTTCGTGCTCCCAGTTCGGGCTGCGCATACGGGCCTGCATACGCCCTATGTTCTGGCGCGCCAGCACGGGGGCCAGCGCCGCCATCAGCAGCAGCGTCAGCAATATGCTGCTGACGATGAGGAGGCCGGTGAGGTGGGTGGCGAATGGTGCGCTGGCGGTCCACCAGCTGTTGAACACCAGCAGGAAGATAATGCTCAGTATCAGTGTGCTGAAAAGATATAGGCTCATGGCAGTGGCTAAAGGCTAGAACAATTTGCAATCCGGGACCATCAAGACAAGGCTGGGCAAGTCGCTCGGCATCCTGCGCGAGCGCTTGCTGCGTCATGCACTGTACCTGCGCCTCGTCATGCTGCTGTCCTGCGCGGCGATACTGGCCGTCATGATGCAGGCAGGCTCGCTGTTCCTCCTAGATTACATACCCGCCAGCCAATCCGCAATCCAGCAGTTGGCGCAACGCAAGCTCGAATGGAGCCAGCTTCCCGGCAATGCCGGAGTGCGGCAGCCCCCTCCTGCCTGGAGCGCGGCGACGTTGACCGGCGGCGATACCGCCCGCCAATGGTATGCCGAGCGCCAGTCCCGAAAGTTGGCCGCGCTGATTGCCCGGCTGCAGCAGGACGAAGCCGCTTACCTTGCGGACGGACGGGACGCCTCAAGAACGATGCAGTCGATACTGGCAGGCCATGATGCCATGCTCGATGCATTGCGCCGTGACGTCGACGAAAAGCAGACGGTGCTGGTGATGCTGCAGTTCATGGGCCTGTTGCTGCTGTTGTGCAGCCTGGTCGCGGTAGCCTTGATGGTCAAGCAGATATTGATCGACCGGGTCGCGGCCTTGGTCGCCATGCTGCCGGGCGAGCAGCTGCCCGCACAGGACCGGCGGGACATGGACGAACTTTCCCAGCTGGAAGGCGTGGTGCAGGCGTTCTCTGCGCAGATGCAGGGCTTCAAGTCCGAAACCGAATGGTTCAACCGCACGCGGAGCGAACTGCTGCGCCGGCTGCTGCGTGCGCGTACCTTCCTGCACGGCCTGGTGCTGTCGCTGAACGACAATGTGCTGAACGAGTCCGTGCTCAAGACCATGATTTACTCGATGGAAAGCAGCCTGGACCTGCGCAACGTATCGTTGCGCTTCGTGCTGGACGGCGCGGAGAGCCGGGGGGAGCGCCTGCTGTTTTCGCAATACGCCCCGGAAGCCTTGCCGGAAGAGGTATTGCGCGACCTGGCGACGCGGCGCTCGGCCAAGTTCATGCTGGCGAACGAATGCATTGCCGCGACATTCGCCTGCCCGGGCGACAATTTCGGCATGCTGATCCTGGAAGCCAAGCCGGGCCAGGAGTTGTACGAGTCCGATATTTCGCTGGCGGAAATCACGGCGCAACTGCTTTCATTGGTGTTGGGCGCGCAAAGCCGGGAGGAGCAGGCCCGGCGGCTGGCCCTGTTCGAGGAGCGGGCCGCGATTGCGCGCGAACTGCATGATTCCCTGGCGCAGTCGCTTTCCTACATGAAGATCCAGATCGCGCGGCTGCAAACGCAGACAACCGGCGAGCCGGGGGAAAGCAGCGAGATCACTAACGAGATTGCGGGCGAATTGCGCGAAGGCCTGGATACCGCCTACCGCGAATTGCGCGAGCTGCTTTCCACTTTCCGCATGCATATGGATGTGCGCGGGCTGGGATTCGCCATCCAGGCGGCGATTGACGAGTTTTCCAACCGCTCGGCGGTGTCGATCACGCTGGATAACCGCCTGGTCAACTGCCGTTTGACCGTGAACGAGGAATTCCACATCCTGCACGTGATACGCGAGGCGCTTTCCAACATCATCCGCCATGCGGGCGCGCATAACGTCGTGGTGGCGCTGGCATACACCCCGGGCAGTACCGTCGTGGTGACTATCGATGACGACGGCATGGGCATGCCGGCCAATGCAACGGACGAGCCAGGCCATTACGGGCAGAGCATCATGCGCGACCGGGCATACAGCCTGGGCGGGGACATCACGGTCAGCGCGCGGCGCCAGGGCGGCACGCGCGTCAGGCTGATTTTTACGCCCAAGCTCAACCAGTAATCCAAGTGAAGTTATTTCAACCTATTGCACGAAAGTAAGTGGACACTATGCTCAAGGTATTCCTGATAGATGACCATGCCCTGTTCCGTAAGGGCGTGAGCCAGATGATAGGCGCCGACCCGCTGTTCGAGGTGGTCGGCGAGGCCTCGTCGGGGCTGGAGGGCTTGGAGCAGGCGCCTGCGCTTGCGCCGGATATCGTGCTGATCGACCTCAACATGAAAGGGGTGGACGGGCTGGAGACCTTGCGCAGGTTCAAGGCCGGCGGCCTCCGGGCACGTTTTGTCGTGCTGACCGTGTCCGATGCCGAGGACGATCTGTTGGAGGCCCTGCGCTCTGGTGCGGACGGCTACCTGCTCAAGGATATGGAGCCGGAGCAGCTTTGCGCCAGCCTGAAGAAAATTGCGGACGGCGTGACCGTGATCCAGGACCGCTTGACCGAGGTGCTCAGGCAAGCGTTGCAGGAGCTAGGCAACAAGCCGGTGCCTGCAACGCCAGACCAGGTTTCCCTGACCGAGCGCGAGCAGGAAATCCTGCAATGCCTTGCCGACGGCCTGAGCAACAAGGCGATTGCGCGCAAGCTCGGCATTTCCGATACCACGGTGAAGGTGCATGTGAAACACCTGTTGAGCAAGCTGCGCTTGACCAGCCGCCTCGAAGCCGCTGTCTGGGCGCACCGCCAGAAGTAATCCCTTCAATCCGATACCTTGTTGCTCCTCCTTGCCGCGCAACTGCATTGTCTGCGTCGTCGCCCTGGTCCCGGATTGAACTAGAAAGGAAGTAAGTGGTAACTTTATTCTGGGTCCCTATACCTCCTAAGGAGTAATCCGTAGTGGGAATTGTGGCAGCCAGCCCATCCGTTATCCAATGCAATCCTGGAGAAGATGCATTCCCGCATCTTGATGTTCATTTCAGGAGACTGCAAATTGAGTGCTACCCCATCCCTAGATGTCACGGCGGCGACCATCGGTCAGCCGCCCAGGTCCGGCAGCCTGCACCGCAAGATAGGCTGGCAAGGCGCGTTCTGGGTTGCCAGCGGCGTGCCGGCATTGGTGCTGTTTTCGATTGGCGCGATTGCCTCGACCGTGGGCAAGCCCGCCTGGCTGGCATGGATGCTGTCGATCACTTTCGGCTTCATCCAGGCGTTCACCTATGCCGAGATCGCGGGCATGTTCCCGCACAAGTCTGGCGGCGCCTCTGTATACGGCGCCATCGCCTGGGTGCGCTACAGCAAGTTCATCGCGCCGATCTCGGTCTGGTGCAACTGGCTGGCGTGGACGCCGGTGCTGGCGATAGGCTCCGGCCTGGCGGCGGGCTATATCCTGCTCGCGATGTTCCCGGCGGACGCGGTGATCAATACCTGGCAGATCACCTTGATGGACCTCGGCTTCATCAAGTCCGGCCTCAGCCTGCGCATCGACGCCACCTTCATTCTCGGCGCGGCGGTGCTGCTCGGGGTGTTCGGCATCCAGCACGGCGGCATCCTGCGCTCTTCGCGCGTGACCATGATCCTGGGCCTGGCGGCCTTGATCCCGCTCATGCTGATCGGCATCGTGCCCATCCTCACCGGCGACATTTCCGCCGCCAATTTCCTGCCAGTCGCCCCGTTGGCTTACGACGAGGCCGGCAACGTGGTGAACGGCGCCTGGGATATCGAGGGCTGGAAGCTCATGGCGGGCGGCATGTTCATCGCGGCCTGGTCCACCTATGCTTTCGAAACTTCCGTCTGCTATACGCGCGAGTTCCGCAACCCCAAGACCGACACTTTCAAGGCGATTTTCTACTCGGGCTTGCTCTGCCTCGCCGTCTTCACCCTGGTGCCTATCGCGTTCCAGGCTGACCTTGGCCTCGGCCACCTGGTGACGCCCGCCGTGCTGGATGCCGCAGGCAATGAAATCAGCCCCGCGGTCTACGACGGCATGCTGGCCCCCGACATTTACAGCGGCATGGGCGTCGCTAGCGCGCTGGCGTCCATGCTGGGCGGCAGCCAGCAGCTGGGCAATATCATCGTCATCATGCTGGTGCTGGCCCTGCTGCTCTCCATCATGACCTCCATGGCGGGCTCTTCCCGTACCTTGTACCAGGGCGCGGTGGATGGCTGGCTGCCCAAATACCTTTCCCATGCCAACGAGCATGGTGCGCCGACGCGCGCCATGTGGACCGACCTCTGCTTCAACCTGGTGTTGCTGCTGATGTCCGATTACGTGTTCGTGCTGGCGGTGTCGAACGTCTGCTACATCATGTTCAACTTCCTCAATCTCAACGCAGGCTGGATCCATCGCCTGGACCGGCCGAAATGGGAGCGCCCCTACAAGGCGCCGTTGATCCTGATCGTCCTGGGCACCATCTTGAGCTTTGTCAATGTCGCCCTGATGGGCTTGGGCGCCAATATCTGGGGCGAGGGCACCTTGTGGTCCGGCGTGGTATGCGCTGCGCTGATCGTGCCGGTGTTCCTCTACCGCCACTACGTGCAGGACAAGGGCGTGTTCCCCAGGGCCATGCTCGAGGACATGCACATGGGCGACGAGGCGGGCGTGAAGAAACGCGCGGGCGTCATGCCGTTCGTCGCCATCGGCGTGGCAGTGCTGATCGTGATCTACATGCAGCAGCTATAAGTTTCAGCTACCCAAGGACATCAAGGCCTCGCGAGAGGCCTTGATCGTTTCTACATCTCTACATCTTGGCGAATTCGATATAGAAGTCGCGTATGCCCGACGCCAGGAACTGTACCGCCACGCAGGTGAGCAGGAAGCCCATGATCTTGGTGACGGCCTGCATGCCGTGCTCGCCCAGCATTTTCTCGATATAGGTGGCCGAGGACAGCGCCAGGTAGGCGATGCCGGTGGTGATGGCAATACCCGCAATGACGATGGGGTCGCCGATGAGGTGGGAGCCTTCGGGAATCTGCGAACCGAAACTCATGATGACCGCGATCGAGCCCGGCCCGGCCATGCTGGGCATCGCCAATGGCGAGAACGAATAATCCAGGTTGGCATGCTTGATTTCGTCAGGCTCCGAATCCACGCTGGAGGACGAATCCAGTCCCGAGAAGATCATGCGCAGGGCCAGGATCAGGATGATGATGCCGCCCGCGACGCGAATCCCCGGCATGGAAATGCCGAACAGGTTGATGATGCCGTTGCCCAGCAACAGGAACGTCGTGAGGATGCAGAACGCGTAGATACAGGCTTTCTTGGCTTGCCGCTTTCTGGTCTCGACTGTCATTTGGCGCGTCAGCGCCATATACAGCGGGATTGTGGTGAGCGGGTTCATAATGGGCAGCAAGCCGATCACGACGATAGAAACGTATTTGAGGGCTTCCAATATGCTCAAGGCTCGGTCCTTTCCTGTGCTGGAGAGTGTGTCTGGATAGGATTCTAATACGGGATGATGTTCTCACCGTTGAGTCTCGATGTCTTCGACGACTTTTTTTGCATGCGCCCTCGCTCAAGACGCACTTTCTCTTTCCCGAGTTTTTCAATTTTTCCAGACTTTGCAGTGATACCTGGCATTCAGGTTGCATGGCCTTTGTTATGCCGCGAAATAGACAAAAACATGCACAAATATGGTGCCTATCACCTTGAATTTGCTTGTTTTTGGTGCAAAGTTTCTTTTTATGAAAAAAAGTTTCATAAATGTGTTGACGCTGTTTTTTGATCTCGGTATAAATGCACTAAAGTTTCTTTTAGAGAAAAAAAGTTTACTTAAAGTGTGTAGTGCAGTGTAGATGACTAACGTCTTTTGGAGCCACGATAAATGCCGTTGAGATTGCTTAAATACGCGTTGAGCAGGGAGTATCCCGGAACGCGTTTTTTCCAGGCGCATACCACCCCGAAGAAATCCTATGACGTGGTCATCATCGGCGGCGGCGGCCACGGCCTGGCGGCGGCGTATTACCTGGCCAAGCACCATGGCATCACCAATGTCGCGGTGCTGGAGAAAGGCTATATCGGCGGCGGCAATACCGGCCGCAATACCACCATCGTGCGTTCCAACTATCTCACGCCCGAAGGCGTGAAGTTCTACGACGCCAGCGTCAAGATCTACGAAGACCTTTCCGAGGAGCTGGACCTCAACCTGTTCTATTCCACGCGCGGCCATTTCACGCTCGCGCATACCGAATCCGCGATGCGCACCATGCGCTGGCGCGCCGAGGTCAACAAGCACGTGGGCGTGGAAAGCTATGTCGTCGGCCCGGACGAAATTGCCAAGGCCTGCCCGCAACTGGATTTGAGCTGTAGCGGCAAGGCGCCCATCGTCGGCGCGCTCTACCATGCGCCGGGCTCGGTAGCGCGCCACGATGCCGTGGCCTGGGGCTATGCCCGCGGCGCGGACCGCCTGGGCGTGGAGATTTTCCAGAACACCGAAGTCACCGGCATCGACGTGCAAGGCGGCCAAGTAGTGGGCGTGAACACCAATAAAGGTTATATCGCCACCAACAATGTGTTGTCCGCGGTGGCGGGCTTTACGCCGAGAATCTGCGAAATGGTGGGCGTGGAAACGCCTATCGTGATCCATCCGCTGCAAGCCTGCGTCACCGAGCCGATGAAGCCTTGGCTCGACACCATCCTCGTCTCCGGCAGCCTGCATGTGTATGTGAGCCAGTCCTCGCGCGGCGAGCTGGTGATGGGGTCCTCGCTCGATCCTTACGAAGTGCATTCCACGCGCTCGACGCTGGATTTCGTCGAGGGGCTGACCTCGCACATGCTGGACATGTTCCCCTTCCTTTCCAATATCAAAGTGGTGCGTCAATGGGCGGGCATGGCCGACATGACGCCGGATTTCGCGCCGGTGATGGGCAAGACGCCGGTCAAGGGTTTCTACCTCGACGCGGGCTGGGGCACCTGGGGCTTCAAGGCGACGCCGATCAGCGGCAAGACCATGGCCGAGACCATCGCGCGCGACCAGGCGCCCGAGTTGATCCATTCCTTCCGCCTGTCGCGCTTCGAGGACTACGAGCTGACCGGCGAAAAAGGCGCGGCCTCGGTAGGCCACTAAGCCAGGGCATAGATAAGGAATACACGATGAAATTACTGACCTGTCCCGTGAATGGAACCAGACCGCTGAGCGAATTCGTCTATGGCGGCGAATTGCGCATCCCGCCCGCTGCCGGTTGCAGCGACAAGGAGTGGGCCGACTACGTGCACAACCGCCACGGCGCGCCCGGCCTCAAGCAGGAGTGGTGGTACCACGCGCCCAGCGGCACCTGGTTCATCGCCGAGCGCAACACATTGACCGACCAAGTGATTCGTACATATCTGAAAGGGCAGGAGGGCAGCAAATGAGCGCGCGTTTGACCAAGCAACAAGGCGAGTGGATCAACCGTGCCGCTGTCGTCAAGTTCAGCTTCGAGGGCAGGGAGTTCAGCGGCTTCGAGGGCGACACCATCACCAGCGCGCTCTGGGCCAATGGCGAAAAAGTGTTGGGGCGCAGTTTCAAGTATCACCGTCCGCGCGGCATCCTCAGCCTGGCCAACCATGACGTCAACGTGATGCTGACCGACGGGTTGGACACCAATATCCGCGGCGACGTGGCGCCCGTGAGCAACGGCGCTGTGTTGGAGGCGGTGAATACCGACGGCGGCGTGCGCAAGGACAAGAGCCGCATCATTGACAGTATCGCCCCGCTGCTGCCCGTGGGCTTCTACTACAAGGCGTTCCATACGCCCAAGAAGATGTTCCCGTTCTGGGAAAACGTCATTCGCAAGGCGGCCGGCCTGGGCGTGGTCAACTTCAACTATCCGCGCATCACCAAGCCCAAGCAGCATATCCATTGCGACGTGCTGGTGGTCGGCGCGGGCGCTTCCGGCCTGTCCGCCGCTATCGAGGCTGGCAAACAGGGCCTGCGCGTGGTGCTGGTGGACGAGAACGCCCAGCTTGGCGGCAGCCTGGGCTTCGACTGGGGCGGCAGCCAGGAATCCAGCAAGCTGTTGGGCGAGCTGGTCGCCGAAGTGCAGGCATTGGCGAATATCCAGGTGATTGCCAGCGCATATGCCGCCGGCTACTATCCTGACCACCTGATTCCCGTGGTGACCAAGGACGGCATGGTCAAGGTGCGCGCCGGGGCGGTGGTGATGGCGAGCGGCGCTTTCGAGCAGCCGCCGGTGTTCCGCAACAACGATATTCCCGGCGTCATGCTCGGTTCCGCCGCGCAGCGCCTGCTGCACCGCTACGGCGTCAAGCCGTTCGAGCATGGGGTGGTGTTCACCGCCAACGACTACGGCTACCGCGTCGCCCACGACCTGCTGGAAGCAGGCGTGAAGGTGGCGGCATTGATCGACCTGCGCACCGAAGTGGACGCGGCCTTGCCTGCCGGGCTGGCGCGGCGTGGCGTGAAAACCCTGCAGGGTAGTGCTGTGTATGAAGTCGAACCTGCTTCCGACAAGTTCAGCGTCAAGGCCGTGGTGGTCGCGCCCTACAACGCCGACAGCGCTGAGGCGGACACCGGCAGCAAGACCCGCATCGAATGCGACGGCGTGGCGATGTGCGCGGGCTGGGCGCCCGCCGCCAACCTGTTGTACCAGGCTGGCGCTGCCATGCGCTACGATTATGGCGTGCACCAGTTCGTCCCCAACAAGCTGCCTGCGGGCATCTTCGCCGCTGGACGCGTCAATGGCGTCTATGCATTAGCCGACAAGCTGGCCGATGGCAAGCGCGCCGCGATTGCCGCGATGCGCCATATCGGCAAAGACTTGGCGGAGGCTGCTAGCGTGCCACTCAGCGCCAGTGCGCAGAGCCACCCTTATCCCATCGTCATGCATGCCAAGGGCAAGAATTTCGTCGATTTCGACGAGGACATCCAGGTCAAGGACTTCATCAACGCCGCCAAGGAAGGCTTCGACAACATCGAGCTGATGAAGCGCTTCACCACCGTCGGCATGGGTCCCAGCCAGGGCAAGCATTCCAACATGAACGCGATTCGCATCCTTGCCCGCCTGCGTGGCGTGCCGGTGGAGCAGATCGGCACCACGACCTCGCGTCCGTTCTTCCATCCCACGCCGATCGGGCATCTGGGCGGGCGCGGCTTCCATCCGCATCGCACCACGCCGCTGCATGACGTCAATGCGGCGCTGGGCGCGGTGTTCACCGATGTCGGCCCCTGGAAGCGCGCCGCCTACTATGCCGTGCCTGGCCTGGGCGTGCAGGACACCATCCTCGCCGAAGTGGAGGCCGTGCGCAGCAAGGCCGGCATCATCGACAGCAGCTCTTTCGGCAAGATCGAGGTGCACGGGCCGGAGGCTGGCGTGTTTCTCGAACGCTTCTTCACTGGCCGCTATGCCGATATGGCGGTAGGCGAGTCGCGCTACACCATGCTGCTCGACGAAACAGGCGTGGTAGTGGATGACGGCTTGGCGCATAGATTGGAAGAGGAATTGTTCTACCTGACTTCCGGTACCTCGAATGCCGCCGCGGTCTACCGCGAGATGCAGCGCTGGCAGCAACTCTGGCAGCTCGATATCGGCCTGGTCAACGTCACCGGCTCCTATGCCGCGGTCAATGTCGCCGGGCCCCTCGCAAGGCAGGTCTTATCCGGCCTCGTGAATTTCAACCTCGGCGAGCAACAGCCGCATAGCGCACGTGAGGCCGAGATTGCCGGTGTGCCGGTGCGCCTGCTGCGCGTGGCCTTCGTGTCCGACAGCACTTATGAGCTGCATGTGCCCACCCCGCAAGCCGCTTTCGTCTGGGAACAGGTGATGCGCGCAGGTTCCAGCCTGGGCCTCAAGCCGTTCGGCACCGATGCGCAGCGCATCCTGCGCCTGGAGATGGGCCATGCCATGCCGGGCGTCGATACCGACGGCCTGACCAACCCGCTGGAAATCGGCGCGGAGCATGCGATTGCCATGGACAAGCCGGACTTCATCGGCAAGCGCAGTTTGCAGATCATCGCCAAGCGCGCGCTCAAGAAAGCCCTGGTGGCGTTTGCGCTCAACCCCGGCTATGCGGGGGAGATGCCGTTCGAGTGCAACCTGGTGATCCGCAACGGCGAGATCGAAGGCCGTGTCACCAGTATTGCGTATTCCAGAACCGTGGGCCGCGTGATCGGTTTCGCCTATGTCGCGCCGCAGCACAGCGGCGTGGGTTCCAGTTTCGAGATCCGCACCGATAGCGGCGCGATAGCGCCCGCGACCGTAGTGCCTTTCCATTTTCTTGCCAGCCAACATTGAGACCTGACATGCAGACAGAAAAACTCATTACTCCCATCGCCCATGCATTGAACCACGCGCATGGCGAACAGATTGCCTGGGACGTCATCGATCAGATGAAAGTGGCGGCTCACTTTGGCGGCAAGGAACTGGAAGAAGAGAGGAAAAAGAATCTGGGAGTCGCTGATGCGAGTTTGCTGCGCAAGTTCGGCGTCAAGGGCGCGCAGGCTGCCGATTGGCTGGCCAGGCAGGGCGTCGCCATCCCGCCGCGTGCCAACACCTGGGCGCGCAACGTGGACGGCAGCCTGGTCTTGCGCCTGGGCAACAGCGAATTCCTGATCGAAGATGCGCCGGGAGGCACAAGCTGCGAAAGGCTGGCACAAGCCTATGCAGGGGCCAAAGGGGTGTATCCGGTGCCGCATGTGGAAGCGTCGTTCGTGATCGGCGGCCACGCGGTGCAGGCGTTGTTTTCAGAGGTTTGTTCTATTGATTTAACTCGCGCTTCGCTCGGCGCACAAGACGTCGTCATGACGCAATTCGCCGGGGTCAGCGTAGTCCTGATACGCCAGGACCTGCAGGAGGAGGAGAGCCTCTACAGGCTGTGGTGTGATAGTTCGTACGGTTCATATTTGTGGGAAGTGATCGCAGGCATCGCTCACGAGCACAAGGGCGGACCCGTCGGGATAGGGCGCTACTTCGCGGCCTATTCATAAAACTCAATTGGACTCGGAGAGTTATGTTATGAAGATAGTAGATGGAAAGTTCACGTATCAGCCAGGCACGCCGGCCGAGCAATTGGCGGCCGCGAAGAAGTTCCTGGCCGACAACGGCGTGAAATACGTGCTGGCGCAGTTCGTGGATATCCACGGCGTCGCCAAGGTGAAATCGGTGCCTGCAGCCCATCTCGAATCCATCCTCAAGGATGGCGCGGGATTCGCCGGTGGCGCGATCTGGGGTATGGGCATCCTGCCCAACGGCCCGGACTACATGGCGGTGGGCGACTTGTCCACGCTGAGCCTGATTCCCTGGCAGCCCGGCTATGCGCGCATCATTTGCGACGGCCATGTCGACCAGAAGCCATATGAATACGATTCGCGCGTGGTGCTCAAGAAGCAGGTCGAACGCCTGGCCGCGCAAGGCTGGACACTCTACACCGGGCTGGAGCCTGAATTCTCGCTGCTCAAGCGCGACGAGAAGGGCGCGCTGCATCCCTGCGACGAGACCGACACGCTGCAAAAGCCTTGCTACGACTACAAGGGCATGACGCGGCAGGCCGTGTTCCTGGAACGGCTGACCGAAGCGCTGATCGCGGCCGGGCTGGACGTATACCAGATCGACCACGAGGACGCCAACGGCCAGTTCGAGATCAACTACACCTACGCCGACTGCCTCAAGAGCGCGGACGACTACATCTTGTTCAAGATGGCGGCCAGCCATATCGCCAACGAGCTCGGCATGACCTGTTCCTTCATGCCCAAGCCGTTCGGCAACCGCCCCGGCAACGGCATGCACATGCACATGTCGATCGGCGACGGCAGCAAGAGCCTGTTCCATGACGATGGCGACACGACCGGCCACGGCCTCTCGACGCTGGCCTATCACTTCCTCGGCGGCATCCTGCACCACGCCCCGGCATTGACCGCGCTGGCCGCGCCTACCGTCAACTCGTACAAGCGCCTGGTGGTGAGCCAGTCGCTCACCGGCTCGACCTGGGCGCCCGCCTATATTTCCTACGGCAACAACAACCGCTCGACCATGGTACGCATTCCTTATGGCCGCCTGGAGCTGCGCCTGCCGGACGGCAGTTGCAACCCCTATCTGACCACGGCGGCGGTGATCGCCGCAGGCCTCGACGGCGTGAAGCGCGAGCTGCACCCTGGCCCCGGCCATGCCAGCAACCTGTTCGACCTGAGTCTGGCGGAAATGAAGGAGCAGGGCATCGGCATCCTGCCGCAAAACCTCAACGAATCGCTGGCCCAGCTCGAGGCCAACCAGGTGTTGCGCGATGCGCTGGGCAATTCGCTCACGGAAGAGTTCATCAAGCTCAAGCGCGCCGAGTGGGTCGACTATCAACGCCATGTATCGGATTGGGAAATCAACCGGTACATCGAGTTTTTCTAAATTATTTTGGATTCTATGTAAGGAGAACATCATGTGTGGAATCGTTGGATTGCTGGTGAAGAACCAGAAGTTGCGTGCCAATATCGGAGAACTCATGCTGCCCATGCTGATCGGCATGACCGAGCGCGGCCCGGATTCTGCCGGCCTGGCGATTTTCGGCGCGCCCGTGGATAATAGCGAGCGCAAGTTCAGCCTGTATTGCGCCTCCCCCGAGTTCGACTGGGCCAAGCTCAGCGTCGATCTCAACAACGGCCTCAAGGCCGATGCCAAGGTAGAAGTGAAGGTCAACCATGCCGTGGTGACGACCACCACCAGCCCGGAAAGAGTCAAGGCCTGGCTCAAGGAACATTACCCGCAGGTGCACCTGCTGTCCGTCGGCCAGCTCATGGACATCTACAAGGACACCGGTACGCCGGCGCAGGTTGCGAGCCGCTATGACTTCTCCAAGCTCTCCGGCAGCCACCTCGTGGGCCACACCCGCATGGCGACCGAGTCCGCGATCACCCCGTCGCACGCCCACCCGTTCACCGCGGGCGAAGACTGGTGCCTGGTGCACAACGGTTCCCTGTCCAATGCGCACAGCATCCGCCGCAAGCTGGAGCACGAAGGCATCTCCTTCGAGACCGACAACGACACCGAGGCCGCCTGCCGCTTCCTGCAATGGCGCATGCGCGAGGGCGACGACCTCAAGACCGCGCTCGAGCACGGCTTCGACGAGCTGGACGGCTTCTATACCCTGCTGATGGGCACCAAGGACCAACTGGCGCTGGTGCGCGACCCGTTCGCCTGCAAGCCCGCCATTGTGGCCGAGCATGACGATTATGTCGCGATCGCGTCCGAGTTCCGCTCGCTGGCCCACTTGCCCGATATCAAGAACGCCAAGGTGTTCGAGCCTGCACCAAAGGAGATGTACGTATGGAAACTGTAACATTCGACCTGGAAAAAACCGCGCTGCGCGAGGTGAACCAATACTTGCACAGCGATGCGACGGAACTTGATGGCAAGAAGGTTACCATCACCAACCCGGGCGGCGCGCACAACATTGCCGTCGGCCTCAAGGCTGATGTCGATGTGGTGATCGAGGGGCATGCGGGCTATTACGCTGCAGGCATGAACCAGTTTGCCAACGTGGTGATCGAGGGCAGCGCCGGCACTGGCGTAGCCGAGAACATGATGTCCGGCCGCGTGCACGTAAAGGGCTTTGCTTCCAATGCGGCAGGCGCCACTGCACAAGGCGGCTTGCTGGTGATCGACGGCGATGCAGGTTTGCGCTGCGGTATCTCCATGAAGGGCGTCGATATCGTGGTCGGCGGCTCGGTAGGCAGTTTCTCCGCTTTCATGGCGCAGGCTGGCAACCTGGTGATCCTGGGCGATGCCGGCGAAGCGCTGGGCGATTCCCTCTACGAGGCCCGCATTTTCGTGCGCGGCACTATCCAGAGCCTGGGAGCCGACTGCGAGGTCAAGCCCATGGATGACGAGGCGCGCCAGATACTGGTCAAGCTGTTGAAAGAGTCCGGCTACGCCGATGCCGACCCCGACAGTTTCACGCTGCTGGGCTCCGCACACACGCTGTACAACTTCCACGTAGATAACGCAGGAGCCTATTAATCATGAGCGATACGCCAAAAATCCCGCAAACCGAGCCGCGTTTTTCTGCGACCTTCGACAAGCACACCATGTCCGAGATTCGCCGCGCAGCGGCGACCGGCATCTACGACATCCGAGGCGCGGGCGCCAAGCGCAAGCTGCCGCACTTCGACGACCTGCTGTTCCTCGGCGCCTCGATCAGCCGTTATCCGCTGGAAGGCTACCGTGAGAAATGCGGCACAGACGTCATCCTCGGCAACCGCTTTGCCAAGAAGCCCATCCACCTCAAGACCCCGGTCACGATCGCCGGCATGAGCTTCGGCGCATTGTCCGGCCCGGCCAAGGAGGCCCTGGGCCGCGGCGCGAGCGCCGTGGGTACCAGCACCACCACCGGCGACGGCGGCATGACGCCGGAAGAGCGCGGCCAGTCCTCCATCCTGGTCTACCAATACCTGCCGTCGCGCTACGGCATGAACCCGGACGACTTGCGCAAGGCCGATGCGATCGAAGTCGTGATCGGCCAGGGCGCCAAGCCGGGCGGCGGCGGCATGCTGCTCGGGCAGAAGATCAGCGACCGCGTCGCCAAGATGCGCTGCCTGCCCAAGGGCGTGGACCAGCGCTCCGCCTGCCGCCATCCTGACTGGACCGGCCCGGACGACCTCGAGATCAAGATCGCCGAAATCCGCGAGATCACCGACTGGGAAAAGCCCATCTACGTCAAGGTCGGCGCGACCCGTCCTTACTTCGACGTGGCATTGGCCGTGAAAGCCGGCGCCGATGTCGTGGTGCTGGACGGTATGCAGGGCGGCACCGCCGCGACGCAGGAAGTATTCATCGAGCACGTCGGCATCCCCATCCTCGCGGCGATCCGTCCCGCCGTGCAAGCCTTGCAGGACCTCGGCATGCACCGTAAGGTGCAACTCATCGTCTCCGGCGGCATCCGCAACGGCGCCGATGTGGCGAAAGCCCTGGCGCTGGGCGCGGACGCGGTGGCTATCGGCACCGCCGCGTTGATTGCGCTGGGCGACAACGACCCGCACCTGGAAGAAGAGTACAACAAGCTCGGCACCACCGCCGGCGCCTACGACGACTGGCATGAGGGCAAGGACCCCGCAGGCATCACCACGCAGGATCCCGAGCTCATGAAGCGCCTCGACCCGGTGAAGGCCGGCCGCAGGCTGGCGAACTATCTCTCGGTGATGACGATGGAAGCCCAGGTGATCGCGCGCGCCTGCGGCAAGTCGCACCTGCACAACCTGGAGCCGGAGGACCTGGTCGCATTGACGCTGGAAGCATCGGCGATGGCGAAAGTGCCGTTGGCCGGCACAAACTGGATTCCGGGCGTTTCGCAGTTTTAACCCACCCCGCGTTGTACTGACGTAGTCCCCTAGGGCCTGTTAACGCGATCTTCTTCAATAGCGTTAACAGGCCCTAAGCCAGGCCAAACTGTCATCCGGCAGTTCCCTGGCGTTTTTTTGCCCATGTTGCTTGAAGTACCCATAAAGGAGTAGTGCTTCAGGAGAATGGCGTTTTTCTGCAGGTTTGCGACAATACATCAGCTTTTTATGAGCGATGCCTGCTCCTTTTGCAATCATGGAGCCTTCTTGAGGGAGTCATCACCGATGTGCATGACTCCTTTTTTTCAGCTGTGGAGAATCCCGTCCGCATGCAGGATGGCGCGTGCTATTTCCTCGATGGTCACGCGCTTGAGCATGGCCTGCTCGCGCATGGCTTTGTATGCCTCAATGGCACTGATGTTGCGGGTGCGAGCCAGGATGGTTTGCGCCGCACTGATCTGGTTGGCAGCTTGCAGTTTTTGTTCCAGGCGTTGGTTGCGCTTGTTGAGCGCCTTGATTTCCTGGCAATGGTGAATGGCCATGATCAAGGTGGAGAGGATACCGTTGGCATGCACCGGGCTCGCGAGGATGCCGTGGCAGCCCAGGCTGGTGGCGGTATCGAGGATAGTGGGATTTTCATATTCGACAATGCCGATCAAGGGAATGGCAGAGGCTGGGTTGAGCCAGGGCAGTTTTTTCTTGGCGCTGGCCTCGGCGTTGAGCAGGAAAAATACGATGTCGGTATTTTCCGGCAGCTCTGCCAATGGCGGCCACAGGGTGACGGTCTGGCAGCCGATGCGCAGCAATTGCTGCACCAGGGTGTCGCGGTTTTCGTCCTTGGGATGGAATATGGCGATGCGCGCATTGCGCAGGCTGCGGAACAGGTCCAGCGTGGAGCGCTGGCGCGCGCTGCTTTTGCCGTTGCTAGCCATGCATGGCCTCCGGCAGGTATTGCAGGGTATTCCATTCCTCGCCGGTATGGGTTACCAGATAAGGGTCCGGCGTGACGCCGCCCGCCACGGATTCGGCGATGATGTCGAACATGCCTTGCTCGTTGACCCTTCCCAGGCGCGGGTTGAGCCGGGTGTGGTGGTTGGCCGGGTTGATGGCGACCCGGCCTTGAAGCGCCTGGTATTCGCGGCCCAGAAGGCGCGGCAGCAGCGCCTCATAACTGTCATCGCCGGCTTCCCGCATCGCTTCGGCGAATAGCTGCGCCTGGAAATAAGCCGCTTCCCAGCACATGTTCGGCTCGATCTCGTCGCCGAACTGCTGGCGGAAATTCCGCAGGCAGGCCTGGTTGCGCTCGCTCCCGATCGACTGGAAATAGGGCGCGGAGGTGATGTGCCCTGCCGCAATCCGGCGGCCCATTTCGGCGACCTCCGCCTCGCAGGTGGTGAGGCTGGCAATCGGTATCTTGACGGCGTCCATGCCGATATCGGCATAAGCCTGGTAAAGCATGCGCGTGGCCTTGCCCACTACGGTGGAAAACACGAAATCCGGGGCCTTGGCCTTGATGTCGCGCACGATGGGGATGAAGTCCTTCTCGGTTGCATCGAGCGGCAGGTAGCGCTCGGCGAGCTTCTTGCCGCCGGGCACTTCGAGGATGAAGTCGCTCATGATGCGGTTGGACTCATAAGGGTAGATATAGTCGCTGCCCACCAGGTAGATGCGCGCGCCGAAATGCCGCGTCATGTAATCAGCAAGTTGGGCGCTGTTCTGGTTGGGCGCCGCGCCGGTGTAGATCACGTGGGGAGAGAACTCGAAGCCTTCATAGGGCGTGGGGTAGAACAGCAGCTTGCGCCATTTCTCCACCACGGGAATTACCGCCTTGCGCGTGCTCGACATGTAGCAGCCGAAGATGACGTTGACCTTGTCGTCTCGGATCATGCGCTCGGCAAATGCCTGGTATTGCCGGGGTATGCCTTGCGGATCGTAATAGATTGGCACCAGCTCGCGGCCATGGATGCCGCCTGCGGCATTGATCTCGGAAATGGCGAAAAGTGTGGCGAATGCTTGCGAGCGCTCGATGGTGGCGGTTGCGCCGCTGGTCGAGAACAGGACGCCAACATGAATCGGGTCGGAATTTGCCATGGCTTGCTTTCAGGTTGTGCCCCGGCTCAGCCGGGGCAGGTTGCTGGACATTGCCTAGTTAGGCAGTCCCTCGATCGGGGCCTCCTTGGTGCCCAGGGTCGTGCGCGTGAATGACTCTACCATTTCCCGTGCGCCTTGTGGGTCTTGCACCCATTTGCCGTAGAAGCTGTAAGGGCATTCGGCAACGCCGTGCTCCCCATCCTTGGAGTTGTATACCCCGGTGTAGCCGCGGTGCAGCAGCTTGAACAAGTGGTTCTCGGACTGGCCGTGCTGGCGGAAATCGCGGATCAGGTGCTTGCTCAGCGCCGCATATTGCACGCCGTTTTCCTCTTCGCCGCATTCGCCCAGCGTACGGCCGTCGAAGCCGACGATGGCGGAGTGCCCGAAATAGGAATATACGCCGTCAAAACCCGCGGCATTGGCGACGGCGACATAGGTATTGTTGGCGAACGCCATGGCCTTGCTGATGAGGATTTGCTGTTCCTTGGCCGGGTACATATAGCCTTGGCAGCGGATGATGAGTTCTGCGCCCTTCATGGCGCAGTCGCGCCAGATTTCCGGGTAGTTGCCGTCGTCGCAGATGATCAGGCTGACCTTCAGGCCCTTGGGGCCTTCGCTGACGAAGGTTTCCTTGCCGGGATACCAGCCCTCGATCGGCACCCACGGCATGATCTTGCGGTATTTCTGCACGATCTCTCCCTGGTCGTTCATGAGGATCAGCGTGTTGTATGGCGCCTTGTTCGGGTGTTCTTCATGTTGCTCGCCTGTAATGGAGAACACGCCCCAGACCTTGGCCTTGCGGCAGGCTTCGGCGAAGATCGCGGTTTCCGGGCCGGGTACCGTGGTGGCGTTGTCGTACATCTCCTGGCCGTCGTACATGATGCCGTGCGTGCTGTATTCGGGAAAGATCACCAGGTCCATGCCCGGCAGGCCGGCTTTCATGTTGACCACCATGTCCGCGATCTTCTTGCAGTTGTCGATAATCTCGGCCTTCGTATGCAGGCGCGGCATCTTGTAATTGACCACTGCGACGCCGACGGTATCGTGACTGCTGGAAATATCACCATGTATCATTTTCTTGCTCCTAGGTTAAGTTGTCTGCAAAAATCCAGGATACCCACGCCTGCGACAGGCGAAAAAAAAGCTCGCCAACCGTTTCGAAACGGTTGGCGAGCTTTTTTGCTCTGACCATTACCAGCGCTGTTGCTGGTATGGAAAAATGTTCAGTACGCCGATGTTGGCGTGGATAGTCCTTGGATGAAAATGTAGTCCTCTTTTTCGCGTCCGTCAACAGTGAAAGCGGTCAGGACTTAAATCTGCACGTGCTGTTTTTCTATATGCGTATAAAAACGTGCCACGTCGAATTGTTTGAGGGCGGGGTGTTCGTTGGCGCCCGCAACGTTGGCTAGCCGGGCGGGATCAGGCAATGTCAGCTCCCTGGAAAGGTTGAGTCTGGGATAAATGCCATGAATGTCGGGATGTAATTCAGCCGCCACGATGATGTCGCCGTACATCACCAAGGCGCCTCCCCAGGAGCGGATCAGCCCGCGCTGGCTTACAGGCACCTCGGATGGTGCGGAGGTCTTGATCTGTGCGTCCAGCCAGGCGTAGGCAATCCTGATGCAGTCGTTGCTCTGGTGGACGGGCACAAAGCCCGCATAATTGGCCCTGGCCTTGGCAAGCGCTATGGTTTCGTCGGATAGCATGAATTTTTTCTTGTTGATTATAGTAGATTCTGCCACAGCTTTCAGTCGGGCTTCAATTTGGACATGCAAGGCGTTCCCCAGCGCCGCTGCTTGGCAGCCTTCTCATGCCGAGGTGATCAAGTCATTGTAACCGCGAATGGCTATATGTCCTTGAAGCATGCTCCAGCTTTCCATAATTGAGATGTTCATATATGGCCCGCAAATGCTGCAGGTCATTCGAGTATTGCAACTCAAAGCAGGGGAAAGGCTGGTGATGGAACCTTCTCTCGCGCGTCAGTTCGTCCAGGTCGTCATGGAAAACGCCATTGAAGATGCTGATCTTGTTGTCCACAAAATCCCGGATGGCGGTAATCCTGTTGACGCCGTCCAGCAGCCAGCCCGACATCGGCTTGACGCCGCTCGTGCGCCATTGCGGCGCATGGATCACGTAATATCCGATCGGCACGCCGAGAAAAATATTCTCGATAAAGCGGGCCTGCCGGTTCTTGTCCCAGTCGGTGAACTGGCTCCAAGGCGGCAGCACGAAGTTGACCAGGGTCTTTTCGCTTTCCAGGCAGGGAAGCTGTGGAGACATGCCGAAGATATGCTCGATTGGATGATTGTGCGGCGTGCCGTGCAAGAGCCGATCTGGAAGCAGCGGGGATTTTTGATGAGGCACGTCTGCCATGATCAATCTCCTTTTATTGTGAAATGGAATTAAGGGGTATTGCAAAATAAGATAATCCTGCCGAGCAATAGTTCCAGCGCCCAGCATAGGCATTGATCGTGAAATCCCGATTGAGGCGGAGAAGCTGAGCGAGGAGCGTTGCCGGGCTAGAGCGCTTTTAAGCGCTCGATGGCCGCATCCAGTCGCGTTCGTTTGAGTATGACCATGGCTGTGCCCAGTTTTTGCTGCTCTTGGGCGCGCGAGGCACCGTGGTGATATTGTCTGCCAATGTCACATTAGTGCGCGTTTCGCGCAGCTTGTTGTCTTGATAGCCGAGGTCGGCGGAAATTCGCGTCTGGTCGCCACGCCAGTCCAGCCCAATCGAAGCAAGGCCGAGCTCAACATGTTCGTCATCTATGCCGGTACCGCCGCGTCGTTGCGTGACATTAAGGCGGATGCCCATGCGTTCATCCGGACCGAAGCGGCGGGCAAAGTCTGCCGATACCAAGCCTTGGTCGCCACGGCTCCAACCCAGGGTGACGCGGTTGATAGGCTCGTTTGGCGCACGCTTGGGTAAAAGGGAAATGGCACCGCCGATGCCGTCGCCATTAGGGTTTGTTCCAGTCAGGAACGCGGAAGCGCCGCGTAAAACCTCGACACGCTCGAACAGTTCGGCAGAAATATATTGACGCGGAAGCAAGCCGTATAAGCCATTGTATGCCACGCTGTCAGAGCCCAAGATAAAGCCGCGGATATAATAAGATTCCTGGAAATTGCCGTAGCCGCGTGCAACACGCACGGAAGGATCGTTGAGCAATACGTCGCCCACGCTCTTTGCCTGCTGATCCTGAATAAGCTCGTTGGTATAAGCATTGAAGGAAAACGGAGTATCCATGATCTCTTTATTGCCCAGCAAGCCGATGCGAGCACCTTTTGCTACCTGTCGTCCGGCATAGGATTTGACCAAGCCCTCGGCAGAAGCATCCGCACTGGCTGTTACATTTATTTCCTCCAAAGGGGAATCTTCATGTTTTTCTTCTTCTGCATGGGAATGAATGCTTGCCAGCGCTAGCATGAGTGAAATGGCGAAGGGGGATAAACGTGAATTAACAGGCACGCTCAGCAAATTAATCTCCTTGAATAGGAAAACTTAGGGTGAGTTACCGAGCAATTTATATTCTGAGTACAAATAAGTAAACATCTCATTTGTATTTATGTGCTGCCACATTTTTGCTCATCACAAACCTCTCATGAGAAAAAACCGTATGACATTGAAATGTTCAAGCCATCTTCATGGCGTTGGATGCGGCAGTCGATGCCCTGCAAACCATGTGTGGAAATATTCAGGAGCGTAACCGCGCGAGTTTGTGCGAACTTCCGATAAGGCCGGGTTTGAAAAGTCTAACTTCTAATTCGGTGATGGTGCGCCCGACAGGAGTCGAACCTGTGACCTTTGGCTTCGGAAACCAACACTCTATCCAACTGAGCTACGGGCGCATTTTGAGTAGGGAATGGATTATAACAAATGAATAGATGCTTGTCCTTGCTATAACCTTTTCTCTAGCGGGGGTTATTGAGTATAATCCTTGGCATTTTCCCTGTATGGATTGGTTTTGTATGAGCGCGCACGAGTACGATTTTCCGAAAACAACCAAGACGCAATTTATTCTTGCGGCATTAGGCGCCTTGTTTGCGCCATTGCTGGTGCTGTTCCTTGTTGCGCGTTTGTTTTTTGGCATTCAGTCTGGTTTGGTTGATGATCCCGTAGTGGAGCAAAAGCCTGAGACAGCCGCCGCAGCGAAGCCTGCAGATACTGCCAGCGAAGACGAAGATGACGCTGATGATGAACCTGCTGCTGAAGCGCCGACAGCAGATGAAGAAAAGAGCGAATAACTACTTCTGTTATCTGTCTCTTCAGAAGTTTCCTCAATTTAGATAACAGCCCATGGCCACCTATGCGATAGGCGATATCCAGGGCTGTTATCGCTCCCTTCTTTCCCTGCTGGATGTCATCCAGTTCGATCCCGTAAAAGACAAGCTCTGGCTGGTCGGTGACCTGATCAATCGAGGTTCCGGCTCCCTGGAAACGCTCCGTTGGGCCAAGGCGCATGAATCCAGCCTGGTCATGGTGCTGGGCAACCACGACCTGCATGCATTGGCTGTGGCGGAGGGCTATGTGCGTGCGCACCGCAGCGATACCTTGCAGGCTATTTTTGATGCGCCTGACCGGGATGAGCTGCTGGAATGGCTGCGTTTGCGTCCCATGATGCATGCGGATGGCGACTTAGTGGTGGTGCACGCGGGTTTGCTGCCGCAGTGGAGTGCCGATCAGGCCTTGGAGCTGGGGCGCGAGGTAGAAACCGCCTTGCGTGGTGACGGCTACCAGAGTTTTCTTGCGCATATGTATGGCAACTATCCATTGCGTTGGGAGCCCGGCTTGCAAGGGATGGACCGCCTGCGCATGATCACGAACGCCATGACGCGCTTGCGCGTCTGTACGCCTGACGGCGCAATGGATTTTGAATTCAAAGGCGAGCTGGCCGATATCCCTGCGGGTAAATTGCCTTGGTTCGACATACCCGAACGGCGCTCAGCCGATGCCACGGTGATTTTCGGGCATTGGTCCGCGCTGGGTTTGCAGCAGCGCGACAATATTTATGCGCTGGATACGGGTTGCCTGTGGGGCGGCAAGTTGACGGCGCTGCGCCTTGAGGACCGCCGGACTTTCCAGGTGCCTTGCCATCCTGCAGACGGGGCCCGTGCAATCAAGGGCAGCTGATCGTAGCTTCCTTCAGCCTTTAGTCCAGGTTCAACCTGGCGGCGATCGACTGCCTTGCCATGAGGCAGAGTCCGCGCCTTTCGTGTCCCGCGCTGGCAATCGGGGCGGCAAAATCCAATTCCACAACCGGCCTTGGCTGCGCCAACACCATGCGCAGGGATTGCCATAGCGTGGTCTCGCCATGGTAGGCCATCGCCGTGTTGATGCTGCCGTCTATCTTGGGGTAGCGGATCGAGAATGGACGGATTGCCGTATCCGTATCAATGACTGCCTGCATGAGACTGCCCTTAAACGGTCTCAGCTCCGTGCCATCCGTCGTCGTGCCTTCAGGAAAGTAGCATAAGCAGTCTCCAGCCAAGATGCTCTTTGCTGCAGTTTCCACCATGCGGCTGGCATCCTGTTTTTTCTCGCGCTCGATGAACAGCGTATTCGCTTGCGCTACCAGCCAGCCAATCACCGGCCACGAGCGGATATCCGACTTGGCGATGAAACGCACAGTGCGGATGCTGTTGAGCGCATGGATGTCCAGCCAGGAGATGTGGTTGGCGACGAACATGGTGCCGCGTACATCCTCATTGGGAACATGGCCCTTGGCAATGACCTGGATATTGAGAATGCCCAGGAACTGCCTGCTCCAGCGGCGGATGATCCTGTCGCGCCTTGCAGCGCCCACATAGGGCAGGATGGTCGCCGCGACGGCAACGCCGTAAAGCGTGTGCAACCCAAGGCGCGTCAGGCGGAATAGCTGTATAGGCAGGGACGTCTTTTTTTCGGGCAAGCAGGTGGTGGTCGGCAGCTTATTTGAAAAAGTGAGCTGCATAGCGTTTGTTGAGTCGCGACAATGGTAGCATAACCAGCATGTCTGCTGTGTTGAAGTCGGGGTCCCAGGCCGGCGCGCCGCAGATATATGCGCCTAGGCGCAAGTAACCCTTGATCAGCGGCGGGCAGGCGACTTCCAGGTCTTTGCGCAATGCCTCCAGCGGCAGCGGGCAGTTCGGGAATACGCGGTATTCCACGGGCGAGAGGTGATCCTGCTGCAGTTGGTGGTACAAGCTGGCCGCCATGTGACCGCCGTCGGCCATGCCGATGCTGCCGCAGCCGATCATGTATTCGTAGCGATGCACTTTCATGTAGTTGGCGAGGCCTGCCCAGAGCAGGGTGATGGTGCCGCCCATGCGGTAATCCTTGTGGACGCAGGCACGGCCGACTTCCACCATGCTGGAGGCGAGGTGGCGCAGGCGCGAGAGATCGAACTCGCCGGCGGAATAATAACCGCCGGCTTCATTGGCCATGGCAGGGCTCAGGATGCGGTAAGTACCGACGACTTCGCCGGTTTCATGGTTGCGGACCAGCAAGTGGTCGCAAAAGGCATCAAAGCCATCCTGGTCGAGGCCTTCGGTGCCGGAGACGTTGGCGCCCATTTCCTCTGCGAATACCTTGTAGCGCAGGCGTTGCGCTTCGGCGATTTCAGAAGCGTTGCGGGCAAGGCTGACGTATAGCTGATTGGCACCGCTCTTGGTGCCGAGGGAAGACTGCCGGTCAAGCATGAGGCTTATCCTGACGATTGAGATAGGCCACACTCTAAAAGTGCCGAATGACGGAACGGTTAAAACCAGGTTAAGCTTTTATGAAAATGCCGGGCAAGCCCGGCATTGATGGAGATGAGAGGGAAGAGCGAGTTAATGGGTCACGCGGGTGACGCCGCCGCTTTCCACCAGGCGCACCTTGTCGCCGGGGTTGAATTGGACGTCCGCTTCCTGCACCACGGCAATCAGGTTGCCGCTTTCAAGCTTGACGGTAATTTCCAGGCCGTCCTTGCGCGTGACGCCTTCTTCAGCTGCTGCGCCCGCCAGGCCGCCCACCAAGGCGCCGAGCACGGTCGCAATCGCTTGTCCGCGTCCGCCGCCGACGGAGCTGCCCGCAATGCCGCCGACCACGGCGCCTGCGCCGCCGCCGATGGGCGTCTTGGTGCCTTCCAGTCTGACGTTGCGCACGCTTTCCACCACGCCCAGGCGCACGGTCTGGGTCTTGCGGGCCTCGTCGCGGCTATATACGTCGCCTGAGTTCGAGCTCATGCAACCGCCCAGGGTAAGTAAAATAATTGCTGCTGCAAATAAAGACGTAATGCGCATGCTATTGCTCCTTAAGCGTTTTGTTCTTCAGCGTATTCTGACAATGTTTCGTCAACCAGCACCTGACTATAAATATGTTGAATCTCTTCGCGCGTGACTTTGTGGTTTTGCGCGCCGCGGCTGGCGATCTTGATGGCGCCCATCACGGATGCCAGGCGGCCGCTCACTGTCCAGTCCCATCCTTGCGCAATGCCGTAAAGCAAGCCGGCGCGGTAGGCATCGCCACAGCCGGTAGGGTCCACCACCTGCTCCGCTTTCACGCATGGAATTCTGTATAGCTTTCCATCGGCGTAAATCGTAGAGCCTTTAGCCCCTTCGGTCACGATCAAGGCCGTGACCTTTTCCGCTACCTGTTTCAGCGTAAGACCAGTCTTGTCCTGTAATAGTTGCGCCTCATAGTCGTTCACGGCGACATAAGTGGCAAGATCGATGAAATGCAGTAATTCCTCGCCGTTGAACATCGGCAATCCTTGGCCGGGATCGAACATGAACGGGATGCCTTTCTCGTGGCATTCCTTTGCGTGCAGGAACATGCCTTCGCGGCCGTCCGGCGCGATGATGGCGAGGCCGATGTCCTGCGCATCATGCACGCTGTTCTGGTGGCATTCGCTCATGGCGCCAGGGTGGAATGCCGTAATCTGGTTGTCGTCCTGGTCGGTGGTGATGAAGGCCTGGGCCGTGAAGGTGCCGGGAATGTTCTTGATGTGGGTGGTTTCCAGCCGATGTTGTTCCAGCCAGTTCGTATAGCCTGCAAAATCATCGCCCACTGTCGCCATGATAACCGGGTCGCCTTGCAGCAGCTTGAGGTTGTAGGCAATGTTGCCGGCTGTGCCGCCAAACTCGCGGCGCATTTCCGGCACGAAGAAGCATATGTTCAGCATGTGGATTTTGTCTGGCAGGATATGGTTCCTGAACTGGTCGCCAAAAACCATGATGGTGTCAAATGCCATGGAGCCGCAAATCAATATCCGCATGTCTAGAGCCTATCTATCGCAATCGTGTATAAACCCGCATTATCTAGGGCCTGCAGGCCGACTGCAAGCATGAAAAAAGCCCGCAAGACTGCGGGCTTCTTGTGGGGTGGCGGATGACGGTGCAGTTACGCTGCCTGTTTCTCCAATGAGTTCTCGATCAGGATCTTGGCTGCTTTCTTGGCATATTTCACTGCCCCGGAGCCACGCTTGATTTGCTCAGCCTGGATGGCGCCCTCGATCAGGATGGAGAGCTGCAACGCCAGGCTGTCCGGGTCGCGTGCGCCGGCATCGGCGGCGAGCTCTGCCAGGAATTGGCGGAACTGGCGCGATTGCTCGGCCGAAAGGCGATGGACAGGGTTTTCCTCATTGGGGAATTCGGCAGATGCCTTGAGGAAGGCCATGCCGCGGAAATCCGGCGCCGTGACCCATTCCTCGATGAAGTCGAACAGCTTTTGCAGGCGCTCGGAAGGCTTTCTGGCATTCTTGCTGAGGTTTTGGCTGAGCCAGTCGGTGAAGTCGGCATGGCCTTTCTGGAGCACTTCCAGGATCAGGTCTTCCTTGCTGCGGAAATACTTGTACAACGTCATCTTGGTCGTGCCGGCGACCGCGACGATCGTATCGACCCCGGTGGAGTTGATGCCACGCGTCTGGAACAGGTCGGAGGCAACATGCAGTATTTTTTCCCGTAGGACGGACATAATGCGATTCCTTATTGAACGTACAGATTGTACGCAATGTTTATATACTGGGCAGTATATACATATTCATGCCAAAGCAGGTGAATAACAGATTCATTATCTGCATCATCCGGCTAATGCCCGAGTATAAGTCCTGCTTTTGAATCCTGCTTGGTTTAAGTGTAAACAAACTGTTACAAAAGTATAAAAAAGTGTAAATTGACAGCCGCTGCATTTGTAGGAACAAACTAGTCTGCTATTTACAGGAAGGTATGTATGCGAGAACTTTTATCATGGGGGTTGGGCGGGCTGATGGTGATTGCGTCTTCAGTCTTTGCGGCGGATAAACCGCTTTCCGTGAAAGAAACCATTGTGCTGGATGCGCCGGCTGAGGTGGTGTGGGCCAAGATCGGCCATTTCGACGATATGAGCTGGCATCCGGGAATCGCCTCGACGGAGATCGTGGACGGCGATGAGGAAAAACCTGGCGCGAAACGCATTTTGACCCTCAAGGATGGCGGCAAGATCCATGAGACCTTGACTGCGCGTGATGCCAAGAAGATGAAGCTTTCGTACAAAATTACGGAAAGCGTATTGCCGGTGAGCGAATACAGCGCCACGCTTTCAGTGAGGCCTGAAGGAACGCGTAGCCGCGTGGTGTGGGTCAGCCAATTCAAGCGCAAGGCGCCGAGCGACGACAAAGCGGGCGTGGACACCATCACGGGCATATTCCAATCCGGCTTGTCGCAATTGAAAGCCAGTTTGCACTGAGCGCCCTTAAATAAGCAACAAAAAAGCCGGGAAACCGGCTTTCTTGTTTTCAGGAACTGTTCAGGATTGCTGGATGGGCTTCTTGACCGTGACCAAAGGAACCGTCAGCTGGGCTTTGATATAGGCCTGTTCCGATTCGGAGAGCATGGTGAGCGGCCTGTATTCGCAGCTCACTTTCTTCAACAATTGGGTGGCCAGGATGATTTCCTCGGCCTGGCTGGAAAGATTGCCTGCCACGATGTTGGTGAGGAACACGCCACGTTCGGAAGCGCCCAGCATCAATGCCTGGGGGAACTGGCAATTGCCTTGGCGCATGCGCTCGATGGCGCTGTAAAGTTCCGCGACATGGTGCGGGCTCGCGACTTTTTCCTGAGCCACCGTGTTCCATAATTGGTGGCTGGATGAGGATTTGTGCACCGGCGGCGTTTCCCGCAGCATGTACCACGACATAAACAAGGTGATCCCCAGCAGGCTGATGAAGCTGGCGCTCATGCCGAAGTCCCGCAGTTTGCGCCAGCTGCCGTCGCATTGGGCGTGAATCAAGGCGTCGCTGGCCGTGCGCGCATGGCGCAATGCCTGGCTGCCTGGGTGCTGCAGTTCTTCCCGCAACGCATTTTCCAGCATGATGATGATTTGCTGCGCCAATATCTCGGGCAGCTGGGCGCCGCCCGCCTTGGCCTGCTTGCTGAGGAATCGGGTCAGGCTGGCTTTTTGCTGCAGCAGCTCTTGTTCAATATCCTGCAACGGTCGTGCGGGCATGAGCGTCAGGTCGAAAATTTTCAACAAGCGCGATTGCGGCTTGTCTTTGCTTGCCTTGAGGGATTGCATCAACCATGAGTGATTTCGATTGAACATAGGCATATCCTGGCTAGAAAGGTTTGACGACCACCAATATCACCACTGCGGCTAGCAAGAGCACGGGAAATTCGTTCAGCCAACGGTAAAAAACGTGGCCGTGACGGTTGCGGTCGTGCTTGAAATCGAACAGCAGCTTGCCGCAATACACATGATAGGCAACCAGCAGGGCGACCAATGTGAGCTTCGCGTGCAGCCAGCCGCCTGAAAAACCATAACCTTGCCATAGCCAGAGGCCGAACGCGATGGTGAGCACCGCTCCCGGCGTCATGATGCCGAAGAACAGCTTGCGCTCCATGATCTTGAAGCGTTCGCTGCCGGTGCGGTCTTCGGTCTGGGCATGGTAGACGAACAGGCGCGGCAGATAGAACAGGCCGGCGAACCAGGTCACCATGAACACGATATGCCAAGCCTTGATCCACAGCATGTCAGCCTGCCATTCCAAGATGCTGGTCAAGCAGTTTGCGCAGGGAGCCGAAATCCAGCTCGCCGATCAATTTCTGGATGATGCGGCCTTGCTTGTCGATGATGAACGAAGTCGGCGTGACGCGGACATCGCTGAACTGTACGGCGGCATCGCCGCTGCTGTCATGGCTGACGGGGAAGGGCAGGGCGTTGTTGTGGGAATAGTTGATGACCTGCTGGATGCCATCGTATGACATGGCGACCGCGATCACCTCAAACCCCTTGTCCTTGTATTGCTTGTATGTCTGGATCAATCCGGGCATTTCCGCGATGCAGCCGGGGCAGTCGGTTGCCCAGAAATTCACCAGGACCAGCTTGCCCTGCAGGGAGGACAGGGGAATGGTCTTGCCCTCCAGCGTAACGAAGGTGATGTCGGGCGCTTGCGGCTTTTGCGTCAGGGAAAAACCAAGAAAGGCGAGCAAGCCGACAATGGCGAGAGGGACCAGGACTTTGCGTAATTTCTGCGACATGGTGAAGACAACCATTCCAACATCAATGTATCTATGATGGCATTGTGGTGCTTTTCACCGGGTTTGTCATCTGAAATGCACAGGCTTTACTTGCGTATGCTAACAATTCTCATTCTCTTGAAAGCCGCGCCAGTACTGCATTTGCGCTTATTTTTGTATGTATCACCATGATATAATTGTGCCTTTAGCCGCCATTATTCAGCATGACTGCCCGCCTACGCGAAATCCCCTACAACTACACCTCCTTCTCCGACCGCGAAATCGTCATCCGCTTCCTCGGCGAGGACATCTGGAACGTACTGAACGAGCTGCGCTCCGAACGCAAGACCGGCCGTTCCGCGCGCATGTTGTTCGAGGTGCTGGGGGATTTGTGGGTGGTTTCGCGCAACCCGTATCTGCAGGACGACCTGCTTGCCAACAAGAAGCGTCGCAAGGCCTTGATCGACGCGCTGGCGCACCGCATCAAGGCCATCGACGAGCGCAGCGCGGGCAACGCCAAGGTGCTCAAGCTGGTGGTGGCGGCACGCAAGGCGGTGGATGCGTTTGCGCAGGAGTTCCAGGACATCGAGGTACTGCGCAAACAGGCATTGAGCAAGCTCTCGCGCCATACGCGCAAGGACAATATCCGGTTTGACGGCCTGTCTCGCGTTTCGCACGTGACGGACGCAACCGACTGGCGCGTCGAATACCCGTTCGTCGTGATTACGCCGGATACCGAGCAGGAGATCGCCGCGCTGGTGCGCGTCTGCATCGAGCTCGGCCTCACCATCATCCCGCGCGGCGGCGGAACCGGCTATACCGGCGGCGCCGTGCCGCTCACCAAGTTCTCCGCGGTCATCAACACGGAAAAGCTCGACCAGTATTCCGCAGTCAATTACACCCAATTGCCGGGCGTGGCGGACAAGGTGCCGGTAATCCATTGCGGCGCGGGCGTAGTGACGCGCCGCGTGATGGAGGCGGCCAGCGCCGCCGGGCTGGAATTCGCCGTCGACCCGACTTCCGCCGATGCCTCGTGCATAGGCGGCAACGTCGCGATGAACGCGGGCGGCAAGAAGGCCGTGCTCTGGGGCACGGCGCTCGACAACCTGGCGTCGTGGCGCATGGTGACGCCGGATGCGCAGTGGCTGTTCATCGAACGCCTGGACCACAACCTCGGCAAGATTCACGATGTGGAAACCGCGCGGTTCCGTATCACGCGCTATGAAGAGGACGGCAAGACCGTCATCGGCGAGCCTGAATTGCTCGACATCCCCGGCCCCAGCTTCCGCACTGTCGGCCTCGGCAAGGATGTCACGGACAAGTTCCTTTCCGGCCTGCCCGGCATCCAGAAGGAAGGCTGCGACGGCCTGATTACCTCGGCGACCTTCATCCTGCACCGCATGCCCAAGCACGTGCGCACCGTGTGCCTGGAGTTCTTCGGCCACGTCGCGCTTGCCGTGCCTTCCATCGTCGAGGTCAAGGATTACCTCGACGCGCACCCCAACACCATCCTTGCCGGGCTGGAGCATTTGGACGAGCGTTACCTGCGCGCCGTGGGCTATGCCACCAAGGCCAACCGCAGCGAGCGGCCCAAGATGGTGCTGATCGCCGATATCGCGAGCGACGACGAGGCAGGCGTGGGCGAGGCGGCTTCGCAGGTGGTGCGCTTGGCCAACGCGCGTGGCGGCGAGGGCTTCATTGCCGTGTCGAGCGAGGCGCGCAAGAAATTCTGGCTGGACCGGGCGCGCACTGCGGCGATCGCCAAGCACACCAACGCATTCAAGATCAACGAAGACGTGGTGATCCCCCTGCCGCGCCTGGGCGACTACTCCGATGGCATCGAGCGCATCAACATCGAGCTCTCGATCAAGAACAAGCTCAAGCTGCTGGATGCGCTCGAGGCCTTTATCGAAGGCGACCTGCCGTTATACGAGGACGACGAGACCCAGGCCGACCCTGAAAGCGTTGTCGCCAAGCGCCAGATGGCGCTGGAACTGTTCGCCGCCACGCGCCAGCATTGGCAAAAGGTGCTGGACAACCTCGACGGCGCGATTTCCCTGCTCGGGCCGGATTTCAGCGACCTTGCCGTGGAAAACATTTTCCGCGCCGTGCAGGAGCACCAGGTGCGCATCTCCTGGAAGCAGGACATTAAGAAGGAACTGCACCGCATCTTTACCGGGCGCGAGTACCGCCGCATCCTCGAGCGCTGCGACGAGATACACAAGCAAGTCCTGAAGGGCCGCGTCTTCGTCGCGCTGCACATGCACGCGGGCGACGGCAACGTGCATACCAATATCCCCGTGAACTCCGACGACTACGAAATGATGCAGACCGCGCACGAAGCCGTGGCGCGCATCATGAAGCTGGCGACCGGCCTGGGCGGCGTGATCTCGGGCGAACACGGCATCGGCATCACCAAGATGGAGTTCCTCGACGACAAGACCGTGGCCAAGTTTGCCGACTACAAGGCCAAGGTCGATCCGGAAGGCCGCTTCAACAAGGGCAAGCTCATGGCGGGTTCCGGTCTGCATTCGGCCTATACGCCCTCGTTCGGCCTGCTGGAGCAGGAATCCATCATCATGGAACAATCGGCGATCGGCGATATCGCCGACTCCATCAGCGACTGCCTGCGCTGCGGCAAGTGCAAGCCGGTGTGCACCACGCACGTCCCGCGCGCCAACCTGCTCTACAGCCCGCGCAACAAGATACTCGGCACCTCGCTGCTGATCGAGGCATTCCTCTACGAGGAGCAGACACGGCGCGGCATCTCGCTCAAGCATTTCGACGAGTTCAACGACGTCTCCGACCATTGCACGGTCTGCCACCGCTGCGAGAAGCCGTGCCCGGTCGATATCGACTTCGGCGACGTCTCGATCGCCATGCGCAACTTCCTGCGCGAGCAGGGCAAGAAGCATTTCAACCCCGGCACCACGGCGGCGATGACCTTCCTCAACATCAAGGACCCGGCCACCATCCGCGCCATGCGCACCGCCATGGTCGGCTTCGGCTACAAGGCGCAGCGCGTGGCGCATGGCCTGTTCAAGCGACTTGGTGTGTTGAACGGCACCAAGAAGGCTCCGCCGCAAACCCTGGGCAAACCCGAGATCAAGGCGCAGGTGATTCATTTCCTTAACCGCCCGATGCCGAAAGCGATGCCGACCAAGACTTCGCGTGCCTTGCTCGGCATCGAGGACGACACCATCGTGCCGGTGATCCGCAACCCGCAGAAGACCACCGACGATTCGGATGCCGTTTTCTATTTCCCCGGCTGCGGCTCGGAGCGCCTGTTCTCCACTGTGGGGCTGGCGACGCAAGCCATGCTGTACGAGGCCGGCGCGATTACCGTGCTGCCGCCCGGCTACCTCTGCTGCGGCTATCCGCAGACCTCGAGCGGTAACCACGACAAGGGCCAGCAGATCACGGCGGACAACCGCGTGCAGTTCCACCGCGTCGCCAACACTTTGAACTACCTCGACATCAAGACCGTGATCGTCTCTTGCGGCACATGCATGGACCAGTTGCAGAAGTACGAATTCGAGCGCATCTTCCCGGGCGCAAGATTGCTGGACATCCACGAATACCTGATGGAGAAGAACTTCAAGATCGAGGGCGTCACCGGCACGCGCTACATGTATCACGACCCCTGCCATACGCCGATGAAGACCTATGCGCCGATGAAAGTGACGCAGGCGCTGGTGGGCGAGAACGAAGTTGCGCTCAACGACCGCTGCTGCGGCGAATCCGGCACCTTCGCCGTCGCGCGTCCCGATATCGCCACCCAGGTGAAAATGCGCAAGCAGGAAGAACTGGAAAAAGGCATGGCGAAAATGGGCCTGACCCCGGGCCGTCCCGAACAAGACGTGAAAATCCTCACCTCCTGCCCGTCCTGCCTGCAAGGCCTGTCACGCTACGGCGAGGATACCGGCATCGAAGCCGACTACATCGTCGTCGAAATGGCCAAGCACCTGCTGGGCGAAAACTGGATGCAGGATTACGTGCAAAAGGCCAACAATGGCGGGATAGAGAAAGTGTTGCTGTAACAACATCATTGAGATGCATAAAAAAGCCAGCGTCAGAGAGCTGCGGCAACCCAGCCTGGATGCCGCCGCCTATGGTAGCCGATGAAGCCTTGGCACCATACTCCGCCTTGTTCTGGATATTGGATACGGTGAGTGTTTCCGTGGAGAGGCTGTTCCTATTCTCCGCAATCGCGGTTTCCGTGGAAGCAATCACCGCCCCCTTGAGATCGGTATTGCCGTTGACATTGACCTGGAAGCCGCCATCGCCTGCATAGATGCCTGCTTGCTCATTGACGCTGGCATAGTCGCTCTTGATCTTGGTATTGGACGAACTGAACGACCCACCCGCCATGCCAGCGCCAACCGGCACACTGACGCTGATACCGGAGCTTGATTGTTTGCTGTCGTAAGTGCTGATGTCCTGCAAACTCTGGATATTGAGATTGCCATTGCCGGAGGTGCCGACATTGGCGATCACTTGCTTACCACGAACCTGTGCACCGATGATGTTGGCATCCGTCCCGCTATCCAGGCTCACCGTATTACCAGCCTGTACCACGCTCTCCGTCCACGTGACATCCGTTCCATTGGCCTTGCCTTTACCCTGTGATGCGCTGGCGGTGACGGCAAGCCCGTTGGAACCGATGCTGATGCCGACACTGGCGCTGCTGTTTTTATTCTTGCTGTTCAGCGTCTCCGTATTCCGTGCAGCGATCAAATTCACCTCGTCATCCGCCTTGAGATTCACATCCCCATCCGCCTTGATCGAGCTGCCGATGACGTTGATATCCGATTGCTCCCCAGCCCCTATAGCCGTGATGTTGACATCCCCGCCCACCATCACGGTGCTGCCCTGGGCCGTGCTTGCGTGGAAGTGCTGCTGCTTTTTGAAGTACCAATACTGGAAATCAAAGGGGTCAGACTCGATTGATCGTCTTATAGTTAATAGGATTGATTATTTTGTGGATTGCATGAAGGTGCGGGGTTAATCGTAATTTCTTTTGGTTGGAATTTTGTTTTTGAGCTATCCGCAACCAACTCTCTTACTCGAAGATAGCATTGCGCGCGCTCAATAATCATTGCAGCATCATAATTGCGATTGGGTTGAGGGTAAAAGTAGCCAGCAATAGGGCCACAACCTGAATGGTAAAATCGGCCATTGGATAATTGACCATCCCGCTCTAGGGATATCACGATAGTCAGAGGCTTGCCCGCGGCAACATGAAACTCATGATGAGACCACGTCATATCTTCTGTTTCCGGCATCCCAATTTTTTTGTTACCACCAAGCACAGAAAGCGCATTCAAAGCACCATAATTTTTACCGCCGCTGTGCGCCAAGATTTCTTCACTACTTCCTGGCTGGAAGCAAGATTTTCCTGGATACAAGTAAGTGTTATTAGGTAAGGAAAATACCCGCAATTGTGCAGTCGGTTCTCTGTCGGGAGATGAATCAATGACCTGATTGGTGGTGCATGCAGAAAGGAAGAGAAACGCTGTAATCTCAAGGGTAAATCCCAAGCAATAGAATAGTTTCATCGTTACCTCACGGGCGCAGATAATGCTCGGCGGGCCTGTTCCGGATCTACCCTGACAGGGCGCGGCACCGGATTAGCCTCACTGTCTTTCCAGCGTTGAATCTCCTTTTCACGCAATGTTTGAATCTCTTCTTGTGAAGGCAACACATAACCATCGGGCACTGGCATGATCTTGAAAGTCTCAACCCATTCCCTCAACAATGCGCGGCGAGGATTAAACCATTCTGGATAATGGACGACAGAATCAGGGAATCTGCCATAAACTAACAGGCTATAGTCGCCTACCCTGGTCATATAGAAATCCATGGCATCAGTCACACTACCAGCTTTGAGTTCTGCTTCTCGCGCTTTGTTATAAGGTGAGAGGCGAGGCTGAAAAGAAACAAACTCCCATTCCTGACCATGAATCATTAATTTTTCATGAGAATTGTAACTATAGGTAAGTTTGTCGCCGTATCTTGTTAAATCTCCTCCAAGTGGGAATTTGGAGCCTTTGTAAATAATCAGTCGATAAGCAATCGTGCCATCCACTCTTTCTTTCCCTGCATAGGTTTTCCATACATAGACAGCGCCTTTCTCAGGGTCCAGATTGGGAATGTATTTGGAGCTGGGAAAAGGTTTAACTTCTATTCGGTTGTAGCTTGGGTCCATGGATGCGGTGATAGGGAGTTTGTCAGTTTCCCTGATAACTCCATGACGAATAAATGGTAAACAGTTATCTTTTGTAAATTGCACATTGGATGGTACAAAAATTCCAAATTGAATTCTGAAATTTCCAGGTTCGAAAATATTATGATTGTTTGTGCACACAACTTTTAAGTCCGACGAAAATGGTTTGGAAGTAGGCAGGTATGAGTTTTCAATACGCTCATAGGCTTTTTTAAAGGAACATCCCATTAATGAGATTGCTATAACCAGGATAATGAGAATTCTCACTTACTGACCTCCAGGTATTGGTTGCTGATTAATGGTTGGAGACAAGGATGTGGTTGGCCAGGTTTTAGTAAAATAGGGGACAGACCACGTTTTTCTATATGGAGAGCAATGCATAATTAATCGTGGTCTGTCCCCTATTATTCATGGTGAGTGTCTCCGTATTGTTCCGTGCAATGATCATATTCACCTCATTATCCGCTTGCTTAGGATTGCCTATTTATTCATGAATGAGTTATTTTTAAAATTAATTACTTTGCTTAATTTAAGCGCGGATTCAATCATTTCCTCTTTGATATATGGAACGAAGTTCATGCGGTTTCCCTTCTTGAAGTTTTCTAGATAGTAGCTAAGTTTTTCTGAGTCACCATGAATGGCTAATGCTGCCAAGTGCCTCACAGGAAAAGCTCCTTTTGCATCTGTTGGTAAGGACCGATAATGCCATAAACCTTTCTCTATATCTTGTTGTTTTCCCCATGAAATAAGGTCGTCTGATAGCTTAATTATAGTATCATTTGTAATTGATTCTTTGTGGTAATTAAAATCTTTATATCTGCTTGATACGATAGGGATATTTTTTTTATTTTTTCCATAAATTATTGAAATTGCTTTATCAAATTCATTAGTGGTGATGGCTGCTACGCAGCCAAGTATTGACTCGCTGGTGAGATTTTTAATGCTGGGGATTGCAAGAATTTTACAGTTTTCCAATGAATATATGCAGCAGCTATCTCCGACTTCATCTTTGCTTATTTTCCAGCCAATTTCTCTTAATATATGCATTAGTTCTTTATTCGTGGCGATCATTTATTTTCTTACTCCTGGGAATTTCATAATCTCTATAGGTATTCCATTAGGATATCCTTGTTCTTTTAATGGAGTTCCAGCATCAAGGCCTAGTGCTTCTGCAACACTTCCTCGAGGTATTGAATCACCATTTTCGATTTGAGGATAAATTTCACTTTGACGAATGCTCAATTCAGCACTGCCAGTTTTAATCTCGATGATTTTAATTTTTCCATCTGGAGCAATTGCTACAATATCTGGTCGGCATCGTCCTGTTCCACACGAAGAGCCAAAAGTTACCTCCTTGCTATTTACTTCATATCCTTGAGATGCTAGTTGTCCTTTAACATTGTTTACTAATTGCAAATGATGTTTATAGTTATCTTGAACAGAAAGTAGAATCTGGTCTTTAATGCTTTGTTGTTGGGCGGCAGGATAGCCTTTTATTAGCTCATCCACCCATTGGGTAACACTATCCGCAGGATAACCCTCCAGGACATTATCAACCCACTCTCCAAGTGCTTGAGTGTTTTCTAGCGGAGGAGGCCCAAACTCCTTTTGCGCCTCAATGGGCGTAATCATAGGAGGAGTGGTAATGGGCGTATTTGGCTTACCATCAGGATGGTTGGTTGCTACATCTATACCCAATGCTACTGCCACAGTAGCCACGGAGCTGATGCCAAGCTCGGCAGCTTTTTGACGACAAGCCGGATTCGTGGCGCAATAGCGGACAGCAGCGGCAGAACCAGCGATAGCGGCATCAATGGTCGCCTCCACGGCTGGGATGGCAAGGA